>NZ_LIRK01000469.1 GCF_001419765.1 Streptomyces torulosus | reverse complement strand
GTCGCGGCCGGCCGCGACGGTACGGGCCTTGAGGTCGGCGTAGAAGCCCCGCGCGTCCTCGATGGTCTGCTGGGCGGTGAACACCGCCTCCGCGTACCGCGCCGCGAACGCCTTGCCGTCCTCGCTGGACCCGGCCTGCACGAGCAGCGGGTAGCCCTGCGGTGTGCGCGGCACGTTGAGGGCGCCCTCGACGCTGAAGTACGTCCCCCGGTGCCGGGGCGGATGGATCTTCGCGTCGTCGCCCCAGACACCGGACGCCTTGTCGGCGACGATCGCGTCGTCCTCCCAGCTGTCCCACAGCTTCAGCGCCACATCGAGGAACTCGCCGGCCCGCGCGTACCGCTCGGCGTGTGCGGGCTCGGCGTCCAGGCCGAAGTTGCGGGCCGCCTCGGCGCCGGCGGTGGTGACGATGTTCCAGCCCGCCCGGCCCCGGCTGATGATGTCGAGGGAGGCGAACTTGCGGGCCAGGTTGTAGGGGGAGTTGTAGGAGGTCGACGCGGTGGCGATCAGACCGATGTGCTCGGTCGCCGTCGCCAGGGCCGTCAGCAGGGTGAGCGGTTCCAGCGCCCCGGCGGGACGCTGCGCGAGGTTCCCCCACAGCTGGGGGCCGTCGGCGAGGAACAGCGAGTCGAAGGTGCCGCGCTCGGCGGTCCGCGCGAGCCCGACGTAGTGGTCCAGCTCGACATGCGCGTACGGGTCGCTCTCGGGCAGCCGCCACGACGCCTCGTGGTGGCCGGTGTTCATCAGGAACGCGTTCAGGTGAAGCTGTCTGGTGGTCATGGGTGGTCCTTCGACGTCACTGGTGGTCCGCTGCGGTCACTGCTGTGCTCGGCGCCCGCCCGGGGGCCTCCGCGGCGCTTTCCGGGGCCTCGGTCACCCCGAGCGCGGCCAGCAGCCGCTCCCGGTACTCGCCGAGCAGCGGATCGCGGTACGTCCGCGGATGCGGGCGGTCGATGGTCAGGTCGAGGCCGATCCGGCCGTGCTCCAGCACCAGCACCCGGTCGGCGAGCACGATCGCCTCGTCGACGTCGTGGGTGACGAGCAGGACGGAGGGGCGGTGGCGCTCCCACAGCTCCCGCAGCAGCGCGTGCATCCTGATCCGGGTCAGCGCGTCCAGCGCGCCGAACGGCTCGTCGGCCAGCAGCAGTTCCGGCTCCCGGACGAGGGAGCGGGCCAGCGCGGCACGCTGGGCCTCACCGCCGGACAGCTCGTTGGGCCAGGCGCGCTCCCGCCCCTTCAGACCCACCTCGGCGAGGGCGGCCCGCCCCTTCTCCTCGCCCTCGGTGCCCAGCAGCACGTTGTCCAGCACCCGCCTCCAGGGCAGCAGCCGGGAGTCCTGGAACACCACCGACACCCGCTGCGGCGCGGTCAGCCCGCCGCTGCCCGCGACCTCGTGGTCGAGGCCCGCGACCGCCCGCAGCAGGGTGCTCTTGCCGGAGCCGCTGTGCCCGAGCAGGGCCACGAACTGCCCGGCGGGGATGTCGAGGTCGATGCCGTCGAGGACCGCGCGCCCCTCGAACGACCGGGTCAGCCCCCGCAGCCGTACGGCGGTCCGCTCGGCCGTGACGGTCGCCGCCGCCCCCGTGGCCGTCAGCTGCTCAGTGTGCGTCGCCATGACAGCACCCTCCGTTCGATGAGCCGGACCGCGCTGTCGGAGACCAGGCCGAAGATCCCGTAGACGACCAGCCCGACGAGGATGACGTCGCTCTGGCCGTAGTTCTGGGCCTGGAACATCAGATAGCCGAGTCCGTTGGTGGCGTTGATCTGCTCCAGCACGACCAGGCCCAGCCAGGAGCCGGTCACCCCGAGCCGCAGTCCGACGAAGAAGCCGGGCAGCGCGCCGGGGATGACGATCTCGCGGATGAACCGGAACCGTGACAGGCCCTGCACTTCGGCGAGTTCGACGAAGCGGGTGTCGATGCCGGCCAGCGCGGCGTGCGTGTTCAGGTAGATCGGGATGTAGACGACGATGGCGATGATCGCGATCTTGAAGGTCTCGCCGATGCCCAGCCAGAGGATGAACAGCGGGATCAGACCGAGGGTCGGGATCGCCCGGTTCAGCTGCACCGTCCCGTCGATCAGCGCCTCACCGGTCCGGCTGAGCCCCGAGGCCAGGGCGAGCGCGATCCCGGCGGTCAGCCCGATCGCGAACCCGGCCCCGGCCCGGCGCAGCGACGTCAGGATGTCGGTCGGCAGGGTCCCGTCCGTCCACAGACGGACACCGGTCTCCAGCACGGTCCACGGGGCCGGCACCGCCGCGGGGTCCAGCTGCCCCGCGGCGGAGGCGGCGGCCCACAGGGCGAGGAAGAGCAGCGGGCCGACGAGCCGGGAGGCGGGCAGCCGCCGCCCGGGGGAGAGCCGTCGTCGCCTGCGCACCTGTGCCGCCGCCCCGACGGCCACCGACGTACCGGCCGCTCCGGAGGGGGTGGCCGCGCCGGACGGGGACTTGCCGGACGGGGACTTGCCGGGCGGGGTCTGGTCGGACTGGGCCTTCGCGGTCTCCGCCGTAGTGGCCGTACTCGCCGTACTCGCCGTACTCGCCGTACTCGCCGTACTCGTGGTGCTCGTGGTCATGGCCGTCACCTCCGGTACTCCGCGGGCACGGCCTTCGCCGCGATGGCTTCGAAGCGGCGGTCGAACAGCGTGCCGACATCGAACTTCTTCACGAAGCCGCCCTCGGCGAGCAGCTCCGCCGTCTCCTGCTCCCACTTGATCGCCTCGTCCCAACGGGGCGGGAACAGCGGCTTGTTGGCGAGATCGCTGATCGACTTCGCCTGGGCTGCGGTCAGGTTCTGCGTCTTGACGTAGAACTCCTCGTTCCAGATGTCCGGGTGCTCGTACTGCCAGACCGCGCCCTTCGCCCAGTACGGGATGTACGCGGCCACCGCCGCGGCCTTCGCCGAGTCGGCCAGTACGGAGGTCGGCGCCCACAGCAGGTTGAGCAGGTCCACCACGTCGGTGGTGATGGTGCGGGCGCCCTTCGCCCCGTACTGCTGGAGATAGGCGGGCGCCTGCTGGTTGCCGAGCGGCGCGATGTCCACCTGGCCGGACTGGAGGGCCGTCAGGAACTGGTTGCTGGTCAGCGGGACGAGCTCCACGTCGTCGTAGGCGATCCCCGCCTGCTTCAGCGCCCGCAGCAGCACGACACCCTGTGCCTGCCCCTGCGAGAAGGCGAGCTTCTTGCCCTTGAATTCCTTGACCGAGGTGATGTCGCTGCCGGGCTTGGTGGCGAACAGATAGTTCGGCTTGCGGGTGATGTTGATCGCGACGATCTTCGCGTCATAACCCTGGTAATGCGCCTGGATCGGCGGGATTCCCGCGTTGTTGGCGACATCCAGGGAACCGGAGCGGAAGGCGTTGATGACATCGGGACCGGCCCCGATGTTCGCCCAGCTGCTCACCTTGAAAGGCAGATCGCCCAATCCGGCGAGTTTCAGCTGCAATTGCTGCTGGTTCTGGAACGAGGCGATCTTCAGGCTGGTGCCCCGGGGGACCTTGGTCGCCAGCGGCGCGTCCGCGGCCGTCTCGGCGGTCGCCGCACTGCTGTCGGCGCAGCCGCTCAGCCCGACGGCGGCGGCGCCGACGCCGAGGAGGGAGGTGAGGAAGAGACGCCGGTCGAGACCGGGCGGGGCGGACGAAGGCATGGGAGGACCCCCTGGGGTTCACAGGAAAAGCGCGAGCAAGCGCGAGGCAGGAACGCGCACGGAAATCACGGCGAACGGACGCCGGAAAAGGAGAAATCACTGCGGGAGAAGGCCGGAGAAGCGGGCGTCCACGCAGGAGGAAGAACGCGCCCGGGGCGCGTCAACGTGTCAGCAACAGAGGGTGCGACAGGTCGTGAGAAGCATGAACATGATGTTCCCGGTCTCGCGTCGGGGCTGTCAACATTCGGAGTTTCTGAATTAATTCACCGGGGCGCGGCGGCCAGCGGATCGCGATAGAGCACGTCCAGAGCGACCGCACCGCCCGCTGTGGCCAGTACGGCGTCCGGGAAGCTCGTCGGCCTGACGTCCGCCGCCCGGTCGTGCGCGACGGCGCTCCGCAGCGCGACGAGGCAGTCCTCGCGGGCGATGACCCCGATCTCGGTGACGACGACGGTCTCCGGGTTCAGCACGTCGAGCAGCAGCCCCGCGGCCCGCCCCACCGTCCGCGCCCGCTCCACCAGCAGCCGTACGGCCACCGGGTCGCCGCCCGCCGCCGCGTCCACCACATGCGTCGGGTTCACCCCGGCGATGACGCCGGCCTCCCGTGCCCGCCGGCACAGCGTCCGCTCGCTCAACTCGGCCTGGAGGCAGCCGGTCCGCCCGCAGTCGCAGGGCTCCGTCCCACCGGGCAGCGGCAGATGGGCGATCGCCCCGGACTGGGAGCGCGGACCGTGGTGCACCTCGTCGTTGGTCGCGAAGGCCGCGTCCACCACGTTGCCGACGAACAGATGCAGCACGCTCCGACTGCCCCGGGCCCGCCCGAAGAGCCGCTCCGCGCCGACCAACGCCCGTGCGTGCCCGTCGACATGGACCGGCAGCCCGGTGCGGGCGCCGAGCACCTCCCGCACCGGCACCTCGCGCCAGCCGAGCAGCGGATGCTCCACCACCGTCCCGGTCTCCCGGTCCACCCAGCCACCGGCCGCGACCCCGACCCCGAGGAGCCGGCGCCCCGGCAGGGCCGCCGACAGCGCGGCGATCCCGTCGGCGGCGCGTGCCAGCACCACCGCCGGATCGGTGGTGCCGTTGTGCTTCATCTCCCGCCGCACCAGGACCCGTCCGCGCAGATCCAGCAGCGCGACCGTGGTGTAGGGCACCGCCACATGCACCCCGGCCACCGCGAACCGCGAGTCGTCCAGGTCGAGCGGTACGTGCGGGCGCCCCGACCCCTTGGACTGCCGGGGCGGTTCGGCCTCCCGGATGAGCCCCAACCGCGCCAGCCCGGCGCAGTGGTCGGTCACCGAGGCCGGCGACAACCCCGTCACCCGCGCGATGGTGCTGCGCGCCACCGGCCCGTGCTCCAGCACGGACCGCAGTACGACGCTGGCACTGGTCCGCCGCCGGTCGCTGTCGGCGGCACGCGGCACGGGAGAGGAACGGGACGGAAGAGGGGAGCGACGGGGAACGGAAGGGGAGAGAGTGGGTGCTGCCGCGGTACGGGGCATCGCGATCATCCTCGGGTACGGGTCCGACACTGCGCCGTCGTGAGGCGAGGCGCGCCGGAGCCGCCTCACCCGGGGCGGCGACAGGTGGCCGTGCCGACACGTCGCAGGTCGACGTAGCGACGCGACGAGAAGTACCGGGCCTGGGCAACCATGCGCCCGAAGCTAGCAAAGCGGCCCACCTCTGCCCAGACGGCGACCGACGGGCGAGACGGCATCTGTCCATCCCCATCACCCGATTGGTGAATCCCTACAGACCCCTCCGACCATGCCGACGTGGCACAAGCCACTCCACCTCAGTGACCGGCGTCACGCCTGCCCGATGTAACCCAAGGTCATTGTCGAAAGCCCACCATGCGGTCGTTCCCGCCTTTGTCGACGGCTGACGGTGTCCTGTTCATGACCGCTGGGATAGCGTCACCGTGTTCGATGCCACGTACACCCTTCTTTCCCCTCTACCCTCGCGGAGTCCCCATGAGTACGGCCGTCGCCCCCGCCCGCACCGGTCAGGTCCTCGCCGACCTGCTCCCCGCCTCCCGTGTGCGGGACATCGCGCTGGTGGTCGGTGGCGCCGCCCTGACCGGGCTCGCCGCCCAGATCGCCGTGCCCGTGCCGGGCTCGCCGGTTCCGGTGACCGGGCAGACCTTCGCCGCGCTGCTCGTGGGCACCGCGCTCGGCGCCGGCCGCGGTGTCGCGTCCCTCGCCCTGTACGCGCTCGCCGGTCTCCTCGGCGTGCCGTGGTTCGCGAACGGCACCTCCGGCGTCGGCGTCTCCTTCGGCTACATCCTCGGCATGATCCTCGCCTCCGCGGCCGTGGGCGCCCTCGCCCGCCGGGGAGCCGACCGCTCCGTGCTGCGCATGGCCGGCACGATGCTCGTGGGCGAGGCCATCATCTACGCCGTCGGTGTCCCCTACCTCGCCGCCACCGCCGACATCACCCTCGCCTCCGCCGTCGCGGTCGGCCTCACCCCGTTCCTGATCGGCGACGCGCTCAAGGCCGCGCTGGCGATGGGCGCGCTGCCGACCGCGTGGAAGCTGCTCGACAAGTGACGCCGTAGTTCCTGTGTGGGGGCGTCGCTCCCTGCGACGCCCCCACGCGTCACGTCTCCTGTCGGGCGCGCCGGTTGTTCCACCACAGGCCCGCCGCGCCGGCGGAGATCAGCGCGGCGCCCACCATGCCGAGCGGTAGGACCCGGTCGGCGGGGCCGGTCTGCGGCAGCTCGTCGGGCTTGTCGTCCTTGCCGCCACCGCCGCCTCCGTTCCCGTCTCCTCCGTTCCCGTCGCCTCCGTCACCGCCGCCCGGTGTGACCGGGCTGTTGTCGGTGCCGAGGAGGAGCGGTGTGGCCGGCTCGTTGGGCGACTGGTTCGTCGTGCCGAACGGCACCGGACCCTGCTGCCAGAACGTCTTCGAGCCGTCGGCGTTCTGCACCGGCAGACAGATGTCGCCCTTCTTCTTCAGGTCGAAGGTCGCGTCGATCGCATAAGTCTTCGACTTTCCGGCCGCCAGATCGTCGATCGCGCACGCGAAACCACTGTTGGCCCCATCGGGAAGATCGCCCTTGGCGATTTCCGTGCAGCCTTCGACATTCTTGACCGTCAGGCCGTCGAAACCGACCACGAGCAGACGGATTTTCCCACTCGCCTTGCTTCCCTCGTTCTTTACGACCCCGGAGATCTCCGTTTCCTGGGACTTGTTGTCGACTTTGATCTCTTTGGACAGCAGCGTCGACAGCTTCACCCCTGCCGGCGCCGTGTCCATGACCTTTCCGCCGTGATCGCTCAATCCCCCCTCGTCATCCGCCGAGGCCGTGAAGCCGAGGATCATCACCGACGAGAACGACGCGGTGAGCAGCGATCCCGCGATGGCCGTCCTGGTCTTCCCCTGACGAGAACTCATGTTCCATCCCCCTTGCGTCCCCCTGGCCGTGCCTGAATTCACGGCCATTGAAGAGGTACCACAAGATTTCTCGCCACTATGCTGGAGCGGCGAGAAGTGTGACCAATGCGCGACTTTTTGGTTCGGCTGTTGCGGAAGTGGGCACGTGTCGGTCGAAGGGGGGCATGGGGGTGCCGGGAATAACGAGGGGCGGAGTGCCGGGGCTTGTGGTGGCCGGCCGTTATACGTTGGTCGAAAGCATCGGCCAGGGCGGAATGGGGCGGGTGTGGCGGGCCGCCGACGAAATACTCGACCGGCAGGTCGCGGTCAAGGAAATGCGGATCGACGGCCTCGACCCGGAGGACACCCGCACCCGGCGCGAGCGCACCCTGCGGGAGGCCAGGGCCACGGCCCGCATCGACCACCCCCACGTCGTCCGCATCTATGACGTCGTCGACGAGGGCGAGCGGCTCTGGATCGTCATGGAACTGGTCGACGGCCGCTCCCTGGAACGGCTCCTCTTCGAGGAAGGCCCCCTCGACGTACGGGAGACGGCCCGGATCGGCCTCGAACTCGTCGACGCGCTGGGCCAGGTGCACGCGCAGGGCGTTCTGCACCGCGACATCAAACCGGCGAACGTCCTCGTCCGCCGGACCGGTGGACGCCGCGTCGTCCTCACCGACTTCGGTATCGCGCAGGTCGAGGGCGACCCGTCCATCACCTCGACCGGCATGCTCGTGGGCGCCCCCTCGTACATCTCGCCGGAGCGGGCGCGCGGGCACAAGCCGGGCCCCGCGGCGGACCTGTGGTCGCTCGGCGGTCTGCTGTACGCGGCGGTCGAGGGCGTGCCGCCGTACGACAAGGGGTCGGCCATAGCGACGCTGACCGCGGTGATGACCGAGCCGGTCCCGGAGCCGAAGTGTGGCGGGCCGCTGAAGGACGTCATCTTCGGACTGCTCACCAAGGACCCCGAGCGGCGACTCGACGACGCGGGCGCGCGGGCGATGCTCAACACGGTCATCCACGCGCCCGACCCGAAGGACGCCGCGCCGCTGGACGCGACACAGCTCGTGCCGCTGCCGGTGGTGCCTCAGGAGCGGCCCAAGAAGGGCGGGTTCGGCGCGCTCGGGACCAAGCGGGGCGACGAGGCCGGGGAGCGGCCTCGCGCGCCTCGCTGGTCCATGCGCAAGGGCGCGCCCGAGACGGGGGCGGCCGCTGCCGCGTCCGCCGAGCCGAGCACGCCCGGCAGCGCGTCCGGCGCGGCCGCACGGCGCACCACCGGGAACACGCGGGGCGCGGCCGTGTCGACCCCGTCCGCGCCGCCCGCCAAGCCCACCACGCCTGCCAAGCCCGCAGAGTCGGCCACGGCCGTGACCACGAAGTCCGCGTCGGTCGGGCTCTCGTCCGGGGCCGCCGGGACCGCGGCTGCCGGTGCCGCGAAGGCCGGGAGCGCCTCGGGCAAGCCGGTCGCCGGGGCGGTCGGGGCGCGCGACGGTGACACCGTCGCGGGCGGTGCGACCTCCTCGGGGTGGCCGCAGGTGCCGCCGCCGGACCTGCCGCCGCGGCCCGTGCCCAGGGCGCCCATCACGGATGTGGTCTCGCGGCGGACGCTCGCGGTCATCGCCGTGGCCGTGGCGCTGGTGGTCCTCGGGACCGTGCTGGCGTTCGCGTTCAGCGGCGACGGCAGCGCCGACAACAGCAAGGGCGCCGGCACCAAGGCCGTCGTGTCCAGCGGGACTTCCTCGGACGGCGCCGCCAAGGACGAGGACAAGAACGGCAAGGACGAGGACGCGGGGTCGGTCCCCAGCCCGGACGGTGAGACCTCCGAGGAGGCCACGGAGTCGGACGACTCCACGGACAACTCGCCGTCCACCGACTCCGACACGTCGAGCGGTTCCGGCGGTTCCGGCGGCTCCGGGTCCTCGAAGGACATCTCCGCCGAGACGTACAAGAGCGGCCAGGGCTTCTCCATCGGACTGCCCGACGGGTGGAAGTACCAGTCCACGGGCGCGGCGGGCGCCCGGTTCGCCGGGCCCGACGGGCAGAAGCTGCTCGTGGGGTGGACGAGCACCCCGAAGGACGACCCGGTCGCCGACTGGAAGAACCAAGAGCAGTACATGACCCGCGCGCAGTACGACCGGATCCGCATAGAGGCGGTGGACTATCGGGGCTGGAACACGGCCGACTGGGAGTTCACCTATGTGGAGGGCGGGACGAAGTACCGGTCGATCGACCGCGGGTTCGTGGTCGACGGGCAGCAGGGGTACGCGCTGATGTACACCGCCAAGGCGTCCGAGTGGAGCGGCGAGCTGCGCAAGAACACCTGGCGGACATTCACCAAAACGTTCCGCCCGAAGTCCTGAGGCTCCGGGGCACCGGTCGGCGCGCGGGAGGCGCTCCGAGGCACGCGGGACGCGGTCGGCGGGGTGCGTGTGATGACGTGAGTCCGCGGCGCGCCGGGTGGGCGCGGCGCCCGTGGACGAGCGGTTCGGGCGTACGTCGACGGCGGTTCGGGCAGGGCGGCGCGGCTGTTGTGCGCCGGTGCCCATCTCGTTATGGAGCCGTGAGGATGCCGCTCCGGCCCGATGCGCCGTACGGGGGCGTGCGGGGGCACGGGGCGGTGTGAGCTCCTCCGATGCGAGGTCGGCCGGGGGAGTTGTGCCCGCCCGGTGAGTTCGGGGACGGGTGTTCCGGGGAAGATCGAGGGCGTTCGAGCGCATTCGAGACGGGTGAGATATCGCATCCCCTCAATGCGGGTTGCCTCAGGCACGTATCGTGAATGGCTGCGGACCGTACGCATCCAGCACGGAACGGGCCGCCGGACGAACGAATGTGACCAACCAGACGGTCGGGGGAGGGCATCGTGGACGAATACGCGGGACGAGTACTCGCGGACCGCTATCGCCTGCCGCTGCCGCCCACCGACGACTACGAGTTCGCCGAGAGCCGGGCCTTCGACACCTACAGCGGCCAGGAAGTCCTCGTACGACAGGTGCCGTTGCCCGAGGTCGTCGAGGCCGAGGTGCTCGACGCGGACGGCCTGCCCGAGGGGTATGTGGCCCGGGATCGCGGGGCGCGCCGGGGTGCGGCGCGCACCACGCGAGGGGCCACCGACCCGGCCGTACGGCGGGCGATCGAGGCCGCGCAGGCCGCCGCGCAGATCCCCGACCACCCACGGCTCGACCAGGTCTTCGACGTGTTCGCCGAGGGCGGTTCGCTGTGGATAGTGAGCGAACTGGTGCCGGCACGGCCGCTCGCGGCGCTGCTGGCGGACCAGCCGCTGACCCCGTACCGGGCGGCCGAGGTCGCCTCCGATGTGCTCACCGCGCTGCGGGCGCTGCACGCCCACGGCTGGGTGCACCGCAACATCACCGAACGGACGGTGCTGGTCTGCGACGACGGCCGCGTCATGCTCACGGGGCTCGCGGTCGGGGCCGCCGAGGAGGCCCTGTGCGGGTACGACCCGGTGCCCGTACAGGACTTCGAGGACCGTCCCGGCACGCCCGGCGATGGTCGGGGCACGACGGGCGCCGGGCCGGTCGTTCCGGGCGGGCGTGGTCCGGGTGCGTCCGGGGCCGGCCAGGGCGGAGCCGCGGGAGCGGTGGGGCCCGGTGGCGTCGGCGGTGCCCGTCCGGTTCCGGGGGCGCTCGGGGGCGGCGGTGCAGGCGCGCGTGGGGTGTCCGCGCCCGGTGGCGCCCTGACGGGTGGTGCGTACGGTGGTCCCGCCCTCGGCGGCGGAGCCGGTGGCGCGGCCGGGGACCCGGAGGCGGCGCGTCGGGCCGCGATCGAGGCGAGAGCGGTCACCGACCCCTCGGAAGGGCAGCGTGCCCTGGAGGCCGGCGGTGACGCCCGGGCGGCACGGGCGGGCGCCATCGCGGCGTACCGGGCGGGTGCCCGCGCGGCGGCCCGCGTCCAGGACGACCGGCGAGGCGGCCCCGGCAGCGGGCTGCCCGCCCAGCGGCCGGCGCCCGGCGCGGCCCACGACGGCACGGCACCCCCGGCCACCGGCCGCGAGGACGGCCTCGCCCCCGGACTGGCGACGAGCCCCGTACCCCCCGGTCAGATCGCCGACCCGTACGGCGTCCGCGCGGCCCGAGGCACGACGACCGCCTGGCACGGCGCACAGCCCCGCGGTGGCATGCCCGCGCCCGGCACCGACGGACGGAACCACCTGGCTCCGCGCGACGCACGCCCCGACGGCGCTGCGACGAGCGACGTGCCGGTGCCCGCCGGGACCGCGGACGCCACGCCCTGGGACCGCGCCGCCGGGGCGGCGCCCGGACGGGGGCCCGCCACGGCGCTCGCCGCCGAGCGGGCGCGGCAGGCGCGGATGGCGGTGGTGGGACCGGTCACCGAGCGCTGGGCGCCGGAACAGGCCGGGCCGGTGCACGAGAACTGGCAGCTGGCGGCCCCGATCGGACCCGCGACGGACCTGTGGGCACTGGGCGCGCTGCTGTTCCGCGCGGTGCAGGGGCATGCCCCGTACCCGGAGGAGAACACCGCCGAGCTGGTGGAGATGGTGTGCTCGGAGCCGCCCGCCTTCGCCGAGGAGTGCGGACCGCTGCGCCCCGTCGTGGAGTCGCTGCTGCGTCAGGACCCCACGGAGCGACTGGACTTCGAGGAGCTGCGCGGCTGGCTGCGCTCCCTCGTGCGGTCGGCGCCGGAGCCCGAGGCCGGCACCCATGTCGTCGCCGCGCCGCCCGTGAACGCGAGCCGGCTGCCGATCGTCAGGCGGCGCGGCGAACTCGTCCGTAGGCGCCGCGCCAAAGTGCCCGCGACCAGCGTCCACGCCCGCCACCGGCGCGCCCGCGAGGAGAGGCCCCCGCAGCCCCGCAAGCTCGGCCGCACCCTGCTCCTGCTGATCCTGCTCGCGCTGGCCGCGGCGGTCGCGTACGCCATGGTGTTCATGCCGAAGGCCGAGCCGAGCAGTGACGGCGTGAGCAACGGCGGCCGGAGCGACGCGGCCGGACAGCCGAGTGCCGCGCCGGAGGCCAGCAGCCAGTCCCGACCCGACCAGAACTCCAGTTCGCCCGACGGGGGCGAGGAGGGGGAGGGCCAGGCGAGCCCGTCGGAGTCGTCCGGTTCGGAGTCGACCCAGACCGGCGGTCCCGAGGTCGCCCAGGGCTTCACCCTGCGCAAGGACGCCGAGGGCTTCCAGGTCGCCGTCGCCACCGGCTGGGACCGCAGCCCCAAGAACGGCCGCGGCCAGGTCGTCTACTCGCGGGGAAACTTCGAGCTGATCGTCGTACCCGGCCGGGACAACACGGCGACGTACGGCAGCGATCCGCTGAAGTACCAGCGGGAGGGCGAGCGGGAACTCCAGCCGTTCCGCGACTCGACGTGGGCCACCTCCGGGGGCATGCGGTTGGTCGAGGTCGGCGGGGTCACCATGGCCGAGGGGCAGTTCACCTGGCAGGACAGCGAGGGACGCGGTGTGTTCGTGCGGAACCTCGCGATACTTCTCGACGGCAAGTACCACGTGGTGCAGGTGCGCGGGCCGGAGGCCGAGCGGGACGAGGTGACACGGCTGTACGAGCAGGCCGCGGACACCTACCGGGTGTCCGGCTGACCCCGCTCCACGGGCGAGTTGACCCTGCGGCCACGGGGAGTTGCCCCTGCTCCAGGGGGAGTTGACCGTGCTCCAGGGGGCAGGCCGACCTTGCCGCACCGGGGAGTGGAGAGCCCGAACCGCGAGGGCGGCGGAAGGTTGCGCTCCGCTCGCGGAAGCGAGAACCGTCACAGTGCTGTCTCTGTGCGGCCGTGCCGGTTTCCCGGGGGGAGCGCCGCTCCTTAACCTGACCCTGTCAAGAGCATTGCGGGGCAACGTGAATCAGATGCAGGGCCGGCTCATCGCCGAGCGCTACCGGCTCGTCGACGTCATCGGCAGCGGCGGCATGGGCCGGGTGTGGCGTGCCCGGGACGAGGTGCTGCACCGGGCCGTCGCCGTCAAGGAGTTGACGGCCGCGCTGTACGTCTCGGAGAACGAGCAGGCCGTCCTGCTGGCGCGGACCCGGGCGGAGGCGCGCGCGGCGGCACGGATCAACCACTCGGCCGTCGTCACCGTGCACGACGTGCTGGAGCACGACAACCGGCCGTGGATCGTCATGGAGTTGGTCGAGGGGGTCTCGCTCGCCGACGCGGTCAGGGAACAGGGACGGGTCGAGGCGCGGGAGGCCGCCCGGATCGGCATGTGGGTGCTGCGCGCGCTGCGCGCCGCCCACCAGGCCGGTGTGCTGCACCGTGATGTGAAGCCCGGCAACGTCCTGCTCGCCGAGGACGGGCGGGTCATGCTGACCGACTTCGGCATCGCCCAGGTCGAGGGCGACACGACGATCACCCGCACCGGGGAGATCGTCGGCTCGGTCGACTACATCGCGCCCGAGCGGGTGCGCGGCCATGAACCGGGGCCCGCGTCGGACCTCTGGTCGCTGGGTGCCACGCTGTACACGGCGGTGGAGGGCAAGTCGCCGTTCCGGCGCACGACCCCGCTCACCACCATGCAGGCCGTGGTGAGCGGGGTCGTGCGC
>NZ_LIRK01000468.1 GCF_001419765.1 Streptomyces torulosus | reverse complement strand
GATCCAAGGACACGACGGCGGACACGACGGCGGACACGGACACGGCCGCGGACACCGCCGCCGTCGCCGAACGCGGCCCCAAGCAGGACCGCAGCCGCGTCACCCGCAAACGGCTCCTCGAAGCCGCCGTCTCCTGTCTCGCCGAACACGGCTGGGCCGGCTCCACGGTCTCCGTCGTCGCCGAACGCGCCGGCGTCTCACGGGGCGCCGCCCAGCACCACTTCCGCACTCGCGAGGACCTCTTCACCGCCGCCGTCGAATACGTCGCCGAGGAACGCTCCCTCGCCCTGCGCGACCTCTTCCCCCACGGCCCCGCCGACCGCCGCGCCGTCGTCGCCGCCCTCGTCGACCTCTACACCGGCCCCCTCTTCCGGGCCGCCCTCCACCTCTGGGTCGCCGCCTCCAACGAGGACCAGCTCCGCCCCCGCGTCACCGAACTGGAGGCCCGCGTCGGCCGCGAGACCCACCGCATCGCCGTCGAGCTCCTGCACGCCGACGAGACCGTCCCCGGCGTCCGCGAAACCGTCCAGGGCGTGCTCGACATGGCCCGCGGCCTCGGCCTCGCCAACCTCCTCACCGACGACACCGGCCGCCGCGACAAGGTCGTCGCCCAGTGGGCCGCACTCCTCGACGAGGTCCTGGACTGACCCGTCCGGCTACGGGCTGAGCCGCTCCACCCGCCACGAACCGTCCGGCAGCGCCACGTACCGCAGCCGGTCGTGCAGCCGGTTGTACCGGCCCTGCCAGAACTCCACGCTCGTCGGCACCACCCGGAAACCGCCCCAGTGCGGCGGCACCGGCACCTGCTCGCCCTCCGGGTACCGGGCGGTCAGCTCCGCGTACGCCGCGTCCAGCTCCGCCCGCGACGAGATCACCGAGGACTGCGCGCTCGCCCACGCCCCCAGCTGCGACCCGTGCGGCCGCACCCGGAAGTACGCCGCCGTCTCGTCCCGGCCCGTGCGCCGCGCCGTCCCCGTCACGATCACCTGCCGGGCGATCGCGTGCCAGGGGAAGACCAGCGACACATGGGGGTTCTCCGCCAGGTCACGCGCCTTGCGGGAGTCGTAGTTCGTGTAGAACACGAAGCCCCGCTCGTCGTACGCCTTCATCAGCACCGTACGAGAAGTCGGGTGCCCCTCCGCGTCGGCCGTCGACACCACCATCGCGTTCGGCTCGAACAGCCCGCCCTCCTGCGCGGCCTCCAGGAACCACCGCCCGAACTGCTCCATCGGGCCGGCGGCCAGCTCGCTCTCGTCGAGCCCGTCGGCGCGGTACTGCTTGCGCATCACAGCGGGATCGGGCACGGGCTCCAGACCGGGATCGTTCACATGGTCATCCTGCCGTATCGCCCGCGGCACCCGCCGACCGACGGCCCGCCCGGTTGTGGCACTGAGTGCCGCACACCCTCCCCAAACATGGCACTCAGGCGTATCGTGCAGGAACATTCTGGATGGACCCCCGAACAGCCGATCCCCCTGTCGCACACATCACGAGGAGCCGCCTGATGTCCGACTTCGTACCCGGTCTCGAAGGAGTCGTCGCGTTCGAGACGGAGATCGCCGAACCGGACAAGGAGGGCGGCGCGCTCCGCTACCGCGGCGTCGACATCGAGGACCTCGTCGGCCACGTCTCCTTCGGCAACGTCTGGGGCCTGCTCGTCGACGGCGCCTTCCGCCCCGGTCTGCCCCCCGCCGAGCCCTTCCCCATCCCCGTCCACTCCGGCGACATCCGCGTCGACGTCCAGTCCGCCCTCGCCATGCTCGCCCCCGTCTGGGGCCTCAAACCCCTCCTCGACATCGACGAGGAGCAGGCCCGCGCCGACCTCGCCCGCGCCGCCGTCATGGCCCTGTCCTACGTCGCCCAGTCCGCCCGTGGCCAGGGCCTGCCCATGGTCCCGCAGCGCGAGATCGACAAGGCGCAGTCCGTCGTCGAACGCTTCATGATCCGCTGGCGCGGTGAGCCCGACCCCAAGCACGTCGCCGCCGTCGACGCCTACTGGACGAGCGCCGCCGAGCACGGCATGAACGCCTCCACCTTCACGGCCCGCGTCATCGCGTCCACCGGCGCGGACGTGGCGGCCGCCCTCTCCGGCGCGGTGGGAGCCATGTCCGGCCCCCTCCACGGCGGCGCCCCCTCCCGCGTCCTCGGCATGATCGAGGAGATCGAGCGCACCGGCGACGCCGACGCCTACGTCAAGCGCGCCCTCGACAAGGGCGAACGCCTCATGGGCTTCGGCCACCGCGTCTACCGGGCCGAGGACCCCCGCGCCCGCGTCCTGCGCCGCACCGCCCGTGAGCTGGGCGCCCCCCGCTTCGAGGTCGCCGAGGCCCTGGAGAAGGCCGCCCTCGCCGAACTCCACGCCCGCCGGCCCGATCGCGTCCTCGCCACCAACGTCGAGTTCTGGGCCGCCATCGTCCTCGACTTCGCCGAGGTCCCGGCGCACATGTTCACCTCGATGTTCACCTGCGCCCGCACGGCCGGCTGGTCCGCGCACATCCTCGAACAGAAGCGCACCGGCCGCCTCGTCCGCCCCTCCGCCCGCTACACCGGCCCGGGCCCCCGCAGCCCCCGCGAGATCGAGGGCTACGGGGACATCGCGCACTGACGCGGCTGCCCCTGGGACTCACGCGGGGCTGAGCAGCCCCGCGTGATGCCGCTCCGCCACCAGCGGATGCGCCCGCAGCTTC
This sequence comes from Streptomyces torulosus, assembly GCF_001419765.1. Taxonomy (GTDB): domain Bacteria; phylum Actinomycetota; class Actinomycetes; order Streptomycetales; family Streptomycetaceae; genus Streptomyces; species Streptomyces torulosus. The sequence goes on along the minus strand of NZ_LIRK01000468.1, from coordinate 20,309 downwards.
CCCTTCAGCTCGTTGAACCCGTACTCCGCGAACAGTGGATTCGCCGGGTCGTCGGTCACGCCCGGCGCGGCCGAGGCATACGGGAAGACCAGCGGCTCTATCCGCGCGTCCAGCCGGGGGTTGTAGAAGAACGGCACCGAGAACCGCTCGGTCGCCCCCGGCGGGCTCACCACCCGGTGGTTGGTCGCCACCAGATACCCCTGGGTGGCCACCTCCAGCAGCTCCCCGAGGTTCACCACGAAGGCCCCCGGGATGGGCGGCACCTCATGGAACAGCCCGTCCTCCCGCTCCACCTGCAACCCGCCCACCTGGTCCTGGAGCAACAGGGTCAGGAACCCGTAGTCCTTGTGGGCCCCCACCCCCTGGTCGGCGCCGTCCCCGGCACTGCCCGGATACCGCACCAGCTTCAGATGCGGGTGCGCCCACGGTCCGAAGATCGGCGCGTAGAAGTCCGCCGGGGCGCCGATCGACACCAGCAGCTCCCGCAGCAGCCGGTCGGCGACGCCGCTCAGCCGGTCGATCCACCCCAGCGCGACCTCCCGCAGCTCGGGCAGCGACTCCGGCCACTGGTTGGGCCCCTGGAGCCACCAGTACGGGGGCTCCTCGTCGGCCGGCACCCGGGCCGGCCGCTCGGCGCCCACGTCCAGCTGGTCCCGCCAGTCCTGCCGACCGCCGGTCCGCTCGTCCCCGGTGCGCGTATAGCCCCGGAAGTGCGGCGACCGCACATTGTCGATGGCGAGCCGCTCACCCTCGGGCAACGCGAAGAACTCCCGCATGACCCGGGTGAGCCGGTCGATCTCCGCCTGCTCCACCCCGTGCCCGACGAGCTGGAAGAACCCCACATCGTGCGCCGCGCTGTGCAACTGCGCGTGCAACAGCCCGCGCGCCTCGGGGCCGCGCTCGGCCGCCGAGAGATCGATGATGGGAAGCTGCTGATACATCATGAGACACGTCCGCAGGGTGTACGGGAGCCCGCGCCGATGCCGAGGGTGGGGCGGGGCCGCGGGTGCCAAGGGGGAAGGGCAGGACAGCAGAAACGGGAAAGACCGCAGAGGCTGATCTCAGGCGGAACGCCGACAGCCCATGCTTGTGACGCGCACGAAATCCACGTGCCGGCGTCGAACAAGCATCAGAACCATGCCCCCAGAATACTCCGCCCCCCACAAACGCAGACGACCCGCGGGCTCAGGTCTCTCATCCAAAGGAAGAGAAAGCCGGCCGGACGTACCGGCGAGCCCACGGGTCGGGTGACTGCGTTGGATTGGCCGGCTGCACGCCCATGGGGCGTACGGGTCCGGCGCCGAACCGAGTACGACAGCGGACTACTAGCCCGCAGCCACCTCTTCCGTCCGGTATTCATACATCTGCCGAACCACCTCCTCTCCGAAGTGAGCACCACATTAGGCAGCCGGATGGAGGCGCTCAAGCGATTTTCCGAGAGAATTTCGCCGGGCTGCGCACATGATCGCGATCGTGAACTATCTCGCACAGGAGGAGTTCGGGTTGCGGGCGGGGGTGGGGCCCGTGTTCGGATGAGGTGATGCGTAGCGCTCAGGAGTGGGAACCGCAGCATCGTGCCGACGAACGTTCCGGTGTGCCTCACCGTCCCGCCGGGGGGCGGCGGCACGGTGGCCGCCGCCGGCGGCGGCCGGGGCGTATCTCGGGACTGCCCTGGGTCGTGAAGGGGGTCGTGGGGCTGCTCGTGGCGGCCGGGGTCGCCGGACTCGGGGACCGGTGGGCGGTGCTGTACGCCGAGCACCGCGCCGGGGACGCGTTGAAGGAGCAGCTCGATCTGGCGGCGGCGCCCGAGGTGGAGATCGGCGGGTTCCCGTTCCTGACCCAACTGGCCCGTGAGCGGCTGGAGTCGGTGCGGGTGACCGTGCCGGACGTGGCGGCGGACCGGGTGTCCCTGGCGAGGGTGTCGGCCACGGCCCATGACCTGCGCCTCGACACGGACGGGTTCACCTCGGTGCGAGGGGCCCGGGTGCCTCGGCTCGACGGTGACGTGTTGCTGTCCTTCGCCGATCTCAATCGTGAACTGGGCGCGTCCCAGGTGGAGTTCAGCGGCGACGGGCGTGGCCGGGTGCGGGCGCGGGGCACGTTGCCGGTCGCCGGGCACGATGTGCGGCTGCGCGCGGAGGCGCGGATCGAGCGGCAGGGCGCGCGGGGCGTCGCCACGGAGATCGGCGGAATGCGGCTGGACATCGGCGACATGGCGACCTACCGGCCCGGCTCGCGCGTCTCGCAGGGGCTGCATCTGACGGCGAAGGGGTCCGCCGTGCTCGCTCGGGAGGCGGGCAGGGCGCGGGCGCTGCTGGCGGTGCCGGCGGTCGTACGGCGGATGGGGGTGCCCGACGCGACCGTACGGGGGGCGCTGAACGACGACGGCAAGCTCGCGGAGCTGACCGGTTCCCCGCGGTTCGCCCGGCAGGCCCAGGGGCTCAACCTGCTCGATCTCGCTCTGGGGAACCCGGCGTTGCCGCGTGCTCTCGGCCTCGACCCCGGTCTGCTGGACGCCCTGTCCCGGCTGACGCGCCCGGTGCTCGCCGATCGGCTGTCCCTGGCCTTCGAGTTGCCGGAGCCGGAGCGCGGGGATGTGCGGTTGCGGGATGTGCGGGTCGAGAAGGACGGCATCCGGGTGCGGCTGGAGGGCTCGGGGCTGGCCGTGGGCGGCAGCTGAGTCCCCCTGCCCGACGGTGTGCGGCGGCTCGTGGCTTCTGCCTGCTCAGGACAGTTGAACGGTCGGCGACCCTGGTTTCTTGATGAGATTTGGTGTGCTGATGTGTTGACCTCTGTTTGAGATCTCTTCTACGTTGCGGAAGCCACAGAGCCGCCGACCTGCTGTCGAGGTTTCGCGGACGCAACTGCCCAGAAAGGGATGTCGTGCCACGAAAGAACCATCGCGGGACCGCTTGTCTGGGGGCGCTGCTGGCCGGCGCCACGGTGTTCGGCGGGGCCCTCGCCGCCCCGGCGTCCGCCGCCTCCGCGTCCGACTCCTCCATCGGCAAGGCCGTCCTCCCGGTGAGCGCCTTCAAGGGCGTCAACTGGGCGGACCCGCGTGACAACTACGCCGACGACGCGGTGGTCCCCTCGGGCCTGTCCACGTCCGACAGCTACGCCACCACCTACGCCAAGTCCCGGGCGATCATCGGCGGGTTCGCGAAGCTCGGCGCCAACACGGTCCGCCTCCCGGTCAACCCGACCTCCGTGAACGGCCCGTTCTGGAAGTCGTACCGGGGTGCGATCGACGCCGCCACCGCCAAGGGCTTCAAGGTCATCCTGGGCTACTGGGAGGCCGACAACGCCAAGGACGGCAAGATCGACGACCAGGCCGCCTGGGACCGTATGTGGGCGCGGATCACGTCGTCGTACGCGGGCAACTCCAAGGTGTACTTCGAGCCGATGAACGAGCCGTTCGGCTACACCTCGCAGGAATGGCGCGATGTCGCCGCCCGCTGGGTCAAGACGCACCGCTTCGTGCCGCGCGACCGGATCCTCATCGGCGGCATCAAGTACAGCGAGGACGTCAAGCCGGTGTGCGCCGACAGCCGGCTGAACGGCACCCGTATCGCGCTGCACAACTACGGCTTCTGGCACACCGACTGGACGAGCGTCGACCAGTGGAAGGCCGACTTCAAGGAGCGCATCGGCACATGCGCCTCGCGCACGATCCTCGACGAGTTCGGCGCCTCCATGACGACCGGCCTCGACTACAACGGCCCGGTGGGCGGTTCCAACGAGGTCGCGTACATCCAGGCCGCCACCGACACCATCCGGGAGCTGGGCCTGGGTTCGGTCTACTGGCCGGGACTGCGCAACGGCGACACGTACTCCCTGACCACCCTCCAGGGCACGGGCACCCGCCTCAGCCTGAAGGTCAACAACCAGAGCGGACTGGACCGTCTGCACTGGGCGTGGAAGCGGTGACCGCCGACCCAGCCGCGGCGCGACACCGACGCTGAATCCCCTCCGGGTCCGGCGCCCCCGGCGACCGGGCCCGGACCCCGGACGTCGCCCGGCGGGCGCCGAGATGCGCCCCCGCCGGACCCGGCGCACGATGGGAGAGGGGCGTTCCAGCCAGTGGGCTGAGGGGTGTTCGAATCCGCGGGGCGGGCATGCGCGAGGACGCGAGGAGTAGGGGAGAACCATGAGGAAATCCCTGGTGGCCACGCTCGCCGGATCGGTGGTGGCCCTTCTGCTGGCCGGACCTGGTCCCACCGCGTCGGCGGCTTCCTCGTACTGCGAGGACACGACGCCCAACTCCTCGATCCTGTTCTACAAGCGGAGCACCGGTGAAGCCGCCACGGGCACGCTCTCCGACGGCCGTTGGCAGTACAAGACCGCGTTCGACCTCCCCACGGGCTACACGCACGCGGCGGCGAGCCGCGACTCGATCGTGCTCTACAACACCAACACCGGGGCCGGCGAGGCGGGGACGTTCGAGTCGGGCCGCTACGAGCAGGTGCAGAGCTTCGACGACTTCTCACGGGGCTGGACCCATGTCGAGGCGGCCGGTGACACGGTGCTGTTCTACAACTCCCGTACGGGTCAGGGCGTGACGGGCACGCTCACCGGCGGCGAGTACCAGCACGGCCAGTTCTACTCCACGTTCAGCAAGGGCTGGAGCAGCATCGCCGCCTCCTGCGACACGGCGGCGTTCGCGGCCGGCAACCGGCTGGGCTTCGGGACGCTGCAGGACGGCCTCTACACGCACCAGGGCGCACGCAACGGAGCGCCGCTGGGCACCCTGACCGCGACCGAGGACTCCCTGCTGGCCCTGGCCAGGACCGGTTCGCGGCTCCAGGCCAGGGTCGCGACGGCCACGGACGGCTCGGTCGGCACGGTCCGCGGGATCGGTACGACGGGACTGTGGGACAAGGTGGGCCGGACCTCGGACTCGCTGTTCTTCTACAAGACCAACGGCACGGCCTGGACCTCGACCCTCACCGACGGCAACTACGCGAACGTCGGCTCCCTGGCGAACGTGTCCTCGGGCTGGACCCTCATCGAGGGCGGCGTGTAGCCGGACACCGAGGGCAGATGTGCGGCCGGAGATCGAGGGCGGCGGGTGACCGGCCCCGGCGACCCGCCCGCGCGTCAGTCGTGCAGGACGGCGAAGACGGCGCGGGCGCGGCTGCCGTCCGGCAGCTCCCAGTGGCCGGAGACATGTCCCAGGGCGTCCTCGGGGCGGTCGGCCACGGCGTCCGGGGCGGGCCGCAGGACCCGGTGCAGTCGGAGGGTGAGGCCCGGCGCGACGGCGATGCCGGTGGCGTCCTTGTCGTCCTCGGCGGAGGGCGCGTCGCCGGCGGGGGCCGGGGGCAGCGGCGCGGAGCCCGTGTAGGAGCGGGTGATCTCGTGGTCCGGGGTGTCGGTGAGGCTCTGGGCCTGGGCCTGGGCGCGGCCTTCGAACAGGGCGAGGAGCTCCGTGACGAGTACGGGGTCGTGGCAGCCGTCGTAGACCCAGCGCGTGCCGAGCACACCGTGCTCGGTGGTTCCGATCAGGGCGTGCTCGGCGCCGTCGAGGGGGGCGCCGCGGTAGGTGAGGGGCACCAGGTAGTGGACGGGTCCGGGGCCGGCGGTGTCGGTGGCCACCATGAACTCGACGCCGACCTCGCCCGCCGGATCGTCGAGCCGGAACCCTCCGGCCCTGGCCAACCGCGGCTCACCCGCGCCGCCCCGGTACCACGGGCGGCCCGGCAGCCAGGCGGTGAGCAGTTCGAGCTTGGTGGGCGTGAGCGTGGTGCGGTGAATGATCGCCATGGCCCCATCCTCCGTCCACCCGCCGACCCCACGCGAACCTTTTCCCCACCAGCCGAACGCCATGCCTGGCCCGGTGCTGCGCCCCGGCGAGAGGTGCCGGCCCGTCCCACGGGGGACGGGCCGGCCTCAGGTGGCTACGGGGTCACGGTGATCGCGGGCGCCATCTCGGCGGTCGCGTTGGTGAGCTTCCCGGAGCCGATGGAGCCTTCCGAGCTGACGAAGCGCAGCTCGTGGTTGGAGCCCCCCGCGTTGCCGACGGCGAGCAGGAGCGTGGACTGCTTGGCCGCGTAGGCGTTCTGCACGAAGGACGTGATGTCGACGGTGATGTCGCGTCCGTCGACGGGGTTGCTCTGGTGGTTCCCGCTGCCCTCGGCCACGATGGTCGACCCGAGGTTGAAGGTGGCGGACTTCGCGACGGAGGAGTTCGTGGCGGTGAAGCTCGGCCGGTTCTGCCAGGTCATGGAGCTGATCGGGCAGGACGTGCCGCCGCCGGTGCAGGTGGTGTCGCTGACGGGTTGCACCAGCAACTGATCGGTGTCGGTCGACGGCACCGACGAATAGCGGTGGCCGACGTAGGTGAGATGGAGGGTCGCCTGGCTCGGTGACTTGGTGAGGCTGCTGAGGGGGAACTGGATGTAGGAGAGCTTTCCGTCTCCGGATCCCGTGGTGTACTGCTCGCCCATCAGGCCGACCCCGGTGTTGCGGGTGATGAGGGTCAGGTCCGAGGAGCTGTTCCTGGTCTGGTCACCCGACCAGGCGCCCACCCAGGTGTCACCCTCGACGAGGGCGCCGGCCTTGACGTTCTGGGTCTGGCCGTTCGCGCCCGTGTAGGTGGTGGTCAGTGTGCCGACCCCGCTCGTCGTCAGCGGGAACTGGCTGCTGTACCGGACGAGCTGCCCGGCGACGCGGATGTTGTGCAGCGTCGCGTTCGCGATGCCGTTCAGGCCGCTGCTTGTGCTGCTGCTCGGCTTCGAGAACCACACGTTGTCGAGCGTGAAGGTGCCGATCGGGGTCTTGGGATACGTGTACGTGGTGCCCGACCCGTCGGGATTGGGAGCGAACCCGTAGGTCGCCTGGTCCTCGGCGGTGATGGTCTGGGTGGATCCGCTGCCGCCGTTGATCCAGACCGGTCCCTTGGTGAACCGGGAGGTGTCGATCGTGCTGTTCTTCACCACGATGCTCTGGATACGCGGGTACGGGTTGGGGCTGTTGTGCGTGAAGATGCCGCCGGCCCACGGCGACACGGAGTTGAAGTTGTCGAAGGTGTAGTTGGTGAGCCGGTATCCGTACGAGTCCCATCCGATGCGTATCGCGTTGCCCGCGTTGACGGACCAGTTCAGCGTGTTGCTGACCGAGATGTTCTTCGTGTCCGCGGCGTCCCAGTGGTAGGCGTCGAAGCCGAGTTCGTCGGCGACGGCGTCGTAGGCGCCCACCGCGTCGACATAGCCCTGGACGTCGGGGGTGGAGGTGCCGATCTGGAAGTTGTTCCACACGCCGGAGGCCAGCGGGGTGAATCCGTCGCTGGGGTTGTAGTGACCGGAGGCGAACGCGTCGTCGTTGCCGAGGGTGAAGACGCCGTTGGCGGTGATGTCCTGGCCGCTCGCGAAGTCCGTCCCGTCGATCCACGGCTGGCGGTACGGGGTGAGGGCCTTGATGTTGTTGAACGTCACCCTGCTGGCGGTGTGGGTCTCGTAGTTCCACTGCTTCGCGTCGCGCACGTAGGTGTCGTTGAACGTGATGTCCGACGAGTGCATGACCATGACGCCGCCCTGGTGCTGGCTGCGGTAGGCGTCGTGCGAGTCGGCGCGGTAGTTCACCACGCCGTTGCCGTCGAAGACGCCGCGGCCGCTGATCTCGATGTCGTTCGAGTCGATGATCCCGACCGCCGGCTCGAACGCCTCCATGTACCCCTGGACGCGGTTCTTCAGCAGGGCCCCTTCAGCGGTGTAGATCTTCAGCTTGCCGCCCTTGAGCTTGCTGCCGTCCAGATCGTTGACCAGGAGACCGGACCACACGTACGTGCCGTTCGGGAAGTAGAGCGTGTTGAGCGCCGTGGGGTTGGCTTCGATGGTGTCGAGGGCGGCCCGCAGGGCGTAGGTGAGGTCGTCGGCGGCCATCGCCCGCACCTTCGGGTACCGCACATTGACGGTGCTCGCGCTCACCAGGCTGCCGGCCGAGGTCTTCTGACCGGCGGGGATGGCGGTGCCGTTGACGGTCTTGCCGGCCATGGAACTCGTAGCCGCGGCGGGAGCCTTCTGCGCCGTGCTGTTCGGGTGCTCCGCGAGGTACTTCGCGGCGAACTGCTGGAAGTTGAGGACACCGGTCTGCAGGTTGACGCCGGAACCGTCGGATGCGCTCGTGGTGTCCGGACGCCGCGCCGGGTCCTCCAGGGGATCGTTGATGACCGCCAGGTAGGGCTGTCCGGTGGCGTTGGTCGAGTCGCCGTTGACCATCACGATCGCCTGGTTCAGCCCGGCGTCGGCCGACATCTGGAACGTCAGGGTGTGCTTGTCCGCGCTCACCGAGACGCTGCTGGAGGGGTAGTAGCGCGCCGGGTAGATGTTCACCGTGTCGATCGTCGTGCTGGGCAGCGTGACCGTGATCGTCGGTGTCCGGGAGTCCGACGCGAAGCGCGCGACGTCGAAGTTGTGGCCGTTCTGGGCGTACTTGACAGCCTGGACGGGCGTGCCGGCGACCTGCACCTGGTACTTGCTGGACGCCACGTCCGGGGACGACGTCGTACCGCCTCCCACTCCGGTCGGCGCGTACGCGCGGACGGTGGTGGCGGCCTGTGCGGGGGCGGCGCCGGTGAGCATGAGGCTCGCCGCCGCGATGGTGGCGCTCGCGGCGGCGGCGATGACGCGCTTCACGCGCGCTCTGCGTCGCACCTGGGCGTGGTTCGGGTCGGCGTCGTCGCCGGCCGGTCGGATCATGCCTGTCTCTCCTCAGGACGAGACCTTTCCAGGTCTGTTCAGGCGCTCCCCGCCCGCAGGAGACGGCGCGGAGCATGCGCGAGCCGCGGCCGGTGCGGCCGTCGGCGCTGTCGCGACCGAGGGCCCACTACGGCGCCTGAAGGGGGATGGCGCCGAGGTGGCGTGGGGGTCTTGCGCGGTGGGCTACGAGCAGTTCTTCACATTGACCGATCCATGTGATCGGTGTGGCCGGGATGTTAATGTCGCATTTCTGTAGCCGTCAACGGTTCCGTCGCCCTTCCGATGGTGAACCGGGTGTGACGTGCCGAGTTCTCAGCGGGTGGATGTAACCGCTGGATCACGACATTCCGACGAAGTATTGCTCTGTTACGACAGTCGACCTACGCTGTCGCCACTTTCGTGGATCGATACATGTTCTGGGGGTGCGCTCGTGGTGACGATGGCGGAGGTGGCCGCTCGGGCGGGAGTTGCCAAGCAGACCGTCTCCAACGTGGTGTCCGGCAAGAAGGTGCGCCCGGAGACCCTGGCGAGGGTGAACACGGCCATAGCGGAACTCGGCTACAAGCCGAACCTGGTGGCGCGCTCACTCAGAACCGGCAGCACCTCGACCGTGGGGCTGTTCGTGCCGCGGGTGGCCAACCCCTTCTATTCGGAAGTGGTCGAGGAGGTGGAGAACGTGCTGGTCGGCCATGGGTACAACCTGCTGCTGGCCACGACCCGCGACGACCCCGACTACACCCGGGCCCACCTGGAGAACCTCGCCGCGCGCTCGGTGGACGCGCTGCTGGTCGCCGGGGACAACGGCGTCGAACAGCAGTTGCCGATGCTCGTCGACGCCGCCTTCCCGGTCGCGCTGTGCGCCTGGGAGGGAGACGCGCCCACCACGCTGCCGGTGGTGTCCATCGACTACGAGCACGCCGGGTTCCTGGCCGGGCGCTACCTGCGGGATCTCGGCCACCGGAACGTCGCGGTGATCGCCGACCTCCCCGCGCACTCGCCGCGCGTGCGGGGGTTGCGCCGGGCGTTCGCCGACGACGGGCTGGCCATCGACGACCGCCAGGTGTTCGCCTGCACCAGGGACGACGCCGCCGGCGGGTTCGCCGCGGGCAGTGCGGCGCTGGAGGCGGATCCGGAACTGACGGCGATCTTCGCCACCCATGACGTCCTGGCCGTCGGTGCCATCGAGGCGGTCGTCCGGTCCGGGCGGCGGGTCCCCAACGACGTCAGCATCGTCGGCTTCGACGACATCTCCCAGGTCGGACAGATCAAGCCGGCGCTGACCACGGTCACCTTCCCGAAGCGGGAGATGGCCCAGCAGGCCGTCGAGCTGCTGCTGCGCGCCGTCGACTCCGGCCAGCCGCCGACCAACGTATTAACGCTGCTGCGCCCGACCCTGACCATCCGGGACAGCAGCGCCGCGCCCCGGGCGACCGGATAGCACCCGGCTCCGCCGGACCCGCGCGTCGCCCCCCGTGAGTCGAGGGCACGTCCTGCCTGGCCGGCTACCCGTCACCGCTACGAGTTCCGACAGAAAGCGCCTCCACTGATGACAGACCTCGACCCCCACGCCTACGTCGAAGACCGGTCGCCGGGCACCGGACGGCTGCGGCCACGCGCCGCGTTCGCCACCGACCTGCCCACGATCGTGCTCGACGGCGACTGGAGATTCCGACTGGCGTCGGGGCTGGACGACCTCACCGGGGATTTCGCCGCGCCGGAATTCGACGACAGCGCCTGGGACACGCTGGCCGTGCCCTCCTGCTGGCAGATGACCGGCCTGCCCGGAGAGCCGCGCCACGGTGCCCCCGCCTACACCAACATCCTCTACCCCTTCCCGGTGGACCCGCCGCGGGTGCCCCGCGAGAACCCCACCGGTGAGTACCGCCGGGAGTTCGACGTTCCGGACGGGTTCCCGGCGTCGGCCACGGTGCTCCGGTTCGAGGGCGTCGACTCCGCGTTCGCGGTGTGGCTCAACGGGATCCGGCTCGGCGACGGCAAGGGCAGCCGGCTGACCACCGAGTTCGACGTCTCCGCCGCTCTGCGGCCCGGCCGGAACGTGCTCGCGGTCCGCGTGCACCAGTGGTCGTCCGGCAGTTACCTGGAAGACCAGGACATGTGGTGGCTGTCCGGGATCTTCCGTTCGGTGTCCGTGGCCGCCCTGGGCGTCGAGGACTTCTTCGTCCACGCCGCCTACGACCACACGTCGGGGCAGGGCACCCTGGCCGTCGACGTCACCGCCCCCACCGGGGTGTCGCTCTCGGTGCCCGAGCTCGGCATGTACGGCGTCGATCCGGCCGGCCCACACGTGATCGACGGCATCGAGCCCTGGTCGGACGAACAGCCGCGCCTGTACACGGGGGAACTGCTCTCCGAGGCAGGGGAGCGGATACCGCTGCGCATCGGCTTCCGCACCGTGGCCGTCGTGGACGGTGTCCTCACCGCCAACGGCAGGCCCATCTCCCTGCGGGGCGTCAACCGCCACGAATGGCATCCGCTCACGGGGCGGACCCTGACCGAGGACACCATGCTGACCGACGTGCTGCTCATGAAGCAGCACAACATCAACGCGGTGCGCACCAGCCACTACCCGCCCGACCACCGTTTCCTGGACCTGTGCGACGAGCACGGCCTGTGGGTGTTCTGCGAGGGCGACCTGGAGACGCACGGCTTCGAACCCGGCGGCTGGCGGCGCAACCCCAGCGACGACCCCGCGTGGCGCGAGGCGTACCTGGACCGTGCCGAGCGGCTGGTGGAACGCGACAAGAACCACCCCTCGGTCATCGTCTGGTCGCTGGGGAACGAGGCCGGTACCGGGGCCAACCTGGCCGCCTCGGCCGCTTGGATCCGACAGCGCGACGACAGCCGCCTGATCCACTACGAGGGCGACTGGGCGAGCTGCGCGTACGTCGACCTGTACTCCCGCATGTACATCGGCGTCGCCGAGCTGGCCGCCGTGGGACGCGGCCAGGAGGCACCGACGGCTGATCCGGCCGACGACGCCCGCCGCCGCGCCCTGCCGGCCGTGCTGTGCGAGTACGGACACGCCATGGGCACCGGCCCCGGCGGGCTGGCCGAGTACCAGCAGGTCATCGAGGCGCATCCGCGCCTGGCCGGTGGCTTTGTCTGGGAGTGGATCGACCACGGGATCGCCCGGATCACCGGGCAGGAGGAACCCCACGCGTACTACGCCTACGGCGGCGACTTCGGCGAGGAGGTCCACGACGGCAATTTCGTCGCCGACGGGCTGATCTTCCCCGACCGCACGCCGTCGCCGGGCCTGGTCGAGTACAAGAAGGTCGTCGAACCGGTCCGGATCCGCGTCGACCCGGCGACGCGGCGGATCGACGTGCACAACCTGCACCACTCCCGCGACAGCGGCTACCTGGAATTCCGGTGGACCGTCGAGGACGGCGGCGAGCCGGTGGGCTCCGGCGGCCTGACCGTGCCCGCGACCGCTCCGGGTACGACGACGACGGTCGCGTGGCCCGCCGACCTCACCGCCGCGCTCGACGGGGCACGCAAGAACGACTCCGGCCACGAGGTGTGGCTGACCGTGACCGCGGTGCTCGCCGCCGACGAGACCTGGGCCGGGGCCGGCCACGAGATCGCCTGGTCCCAGGGGCAGGTCGTGGCTCCCCCCGCCTCGCCCGCACCCTTCGCACCGGTGCCGGCGACCGCCCACTACGGGTTCATCGCCCTGGGTCCCGCCCGGTTCGACGCCCGCAGCGGGGCGCTGACCCGGCTCGGCGACCTGGAGCTCGACGGTCCGCGCCTGGACATCTGGCGGGCCCCGATCGACAACGACCTGCTCAGCGCCTTCGGTGAGCCGCAGACCGACACGTGGTTCGCCGCCGGACTGCACCGGATGCGCCACGACGTCCTGAGTGTCGAGCCCCACGCCTCCGGGCTCACGGTCACCGCCAGGCTGGCCGCCGCCGGGTCCTCCTGCGGGCTCGACGTGGTCTACCGCTGGACGGCCTGCGAGTCACCGCACGCCGACCAGGCCCGGCTCCGGCTGGACACCGTCGTCACGCCCGACGGCCCGTGGACGGTGCCGCTGCCCCGACTGGGCGTCGCGATGTCGCTGCCCGGCACCGACGCCGACGTCGAGTGGTTCGGCCCCGGTCCCGGTGAGGCGTACCGGGACTCCCGCGCCGCCGCCCGCGTCGGCCTCCACCGGTCCACCGTCTCCGCGATGCAGGTCCCCCAGATCCGCCCGCAGGAGAACGGCAACCGCCACCACGTCCGCCGCGCCACCGTCACCACCCCGGGCGGCACCCTGCTCATCACCGGCGCCCCGGTCATCGACCTGACCGTTCGCCCCTGGAGCACCGAAGCCCTCGCCGCCGCGGCCCACCAGCACGACCTGGTCCGCGACGGCCGACTCCATCTGCACCTCGACCACGCACACCACGGTCTGGGCAGCGCGGCCTGCGGCCCGGGCCCGTCGGCACCGGACGTACTGGCCGCGGTCACCACCGCGTTCACCGTGGAGTTCGGCACCAGCCGGTAGGCGGGCCTTGCCCGCCCGCCCACCGGCCGTCCAGCAAGTCAGCCCCTGTCACAGAAGGTTCCTCACATGAACAGCACCACCATACGCACCCGCAGACTCCTGACGATTACCACCGCGGCGCTCCTCGTCGCCGGCGTCAGCGCCTGCAGCGGCACCGGAAGCACCTCCGACACCGCCGAAAAGAGCCAGACCGGGCCGGTGAAGATGGAGTTCTGGGGCTGGGCCGGCTACGAGAAGATCGTCGACCAGTGGAACGCCTCCCACCCGAACACCAAGATCACCTTCAAGAAGATCCCGTCGGGCGCCAAGGGCGGCTACACCCAGATCAGCAACGCGCTCACCGCCGGCAAGGGCCCGTGCCTGGCCCAGATCGAGTACCAGACCATCCCGTCGATGCTCGTGAAGAACACGGTCATGGACATCACGAAGTACGCGAGCGCCGGCATGGACAAGTACGTCCCGTCGGCCGTCTCCGCCTCCAGCGTCGGCGGCAAGATCTACGGCGTCCCGGTGGACGTCGGCCCGATGGTCCTCTTCTACCGCAAGGACCTGTTCGCCAAGTACGGCATCACCAAGCCGCCGGCCACCTGGGCCGAGTACAAGGCCGACGCCAAGAAGGTCGCCGCCGCCGATCCGAGCGTGAAGTTCGGCACCCAGCTCGGCGACGGCAACGGTATGGCGGCCTTCACCCTGCAGACCGGCCAGTCCTGGTACTCGACCAAGGGAGACAGCTGGACCGTCAGCATCGACAACCCCGGCACCCGGAAGGTCGCCGACTACTGGCAGGACCTGAAGGACGAGGGTCTGGTGGCGAAGACCGGCAACGCCTGGGACCCGCAGTTCAACAAGGCCTCCGAAGCGGGCAAGGTGCTGACGTTCGTCAACGCGGCCTGGGCCGCCGGCGGTATCAAGTCGGACCTGAAGGGCGAGGCCGGCAAGTGGAGGGTCGCCCCGATGCCGACCTGGAAGGCCGGCGACGGCAAGAGCGCCCAGCAGCGGCGGCTCGGCCACCTCGGTGATGACCGGGTGCAAGACGCCCCGCGAAGCAGTGCAGTTCGCCGATTTCCTGTCCAGTGACCCGCAGGCCGTGAAGACGGGCATCGAAACCGGGCTGTACCCGGCGTCGAAGGCCGGACAGGACGACCCGTCCCTCACGGGGGGTGACCCGTTCTTCGGCGGCCAGAAGGTCGGCGAGGTGTACAAGGCCTCCGCCGCGCAGGTGCCCAGCACCTGGACCAACGGACCGACCTTCCAGCAGGTCGAGTCGGACTTCACCGGTGCCATCGGCCAGGGCACCCTGCAGGACGCGGTCACCAAGGTCCAGGCATCGACGGTCGCCGCGATCAAGAAGCTCGGACTGTCGGTGACCAACGGCTAGTGCCGTGACCGGAAAGGTTTGCCGGGAGGCTCGCGGCGTCCGGTGCGGTGCATCGCAAGGCGGAGCATCGCCCGCGTACTGGATGTACGCGGGTGATGCGACAACGCGACGAGGTGCCGTGCCGGGCGTCGCGAGCCGGTGAACCTTTCCGGTCACGGCACTAGAGGCGGCTGGCCCTGCCGCCTCTAAGGGTCCCCGCGGCCGCCCGCTCCCGGCGCCGCGGGGACCCGCTCCCTGACGACGAACCGCCCAGCGAGGTTTCCATGAGCAGTCCCAGCAGCACCCGGACCGCGTCACCGCCGCGGCCGGTGCGCGCGGTCACCCCCCGCGTCTCCCCCGTAGGCCGGCCCCGGCGCTCCGGCCGCCGGGCCGCGTTGACCGCGTCGGGTTTTCTGGCGCCGTTCGCGGTGCTCTTCCTGACCATGATGGTCGCGCCGATCGGCTACGCGATCTACCAGAGCTTCTTCACCGTCCGCCGCGCCGGGCTGTTCGGCGGTGCGCGGTCCACGGAGTTCGCGGGACTGTCCAACTACGCCGCCGCCTTCGGCGACCACGACTTCACCGCGTCGATCGTCCGGGTCGCACTGCTGGGCTGCGTCCAGGTCCCGGTCATGCTCGGCCTGGCCCTCCTGCTCGCGCTCCTGCTGGACTCCCGCTCGGCCCGGCTGCGGAAGACCTACCGGCTCACGTTCTTCCTGCCCTACGCGCTGCCGGGTGCGATCGCCGCCGTGATGTGGTCCTTCCTCCTGGCGAAAGACCTCTCGCCGTTCGCCGGACCGCTGTCCCACCTCGGGATCGACGTCGACTTCCTGTCGCCGTCGTGGGTCCCGATCTCGATCGGGAACATGCTCACGTGGGGTTGGACCGGCTACAACATGCTGATCATCTACTCCGCGCTGCAGACGATCCCCGCCGAGGTGACGGAGGCCGCCGCGCTCGACGGCTGCACCGGATGGCGCCTGGCGTGGGCGGTGAAGATCCCGCTGGTGCGTCCCGCGCTGGTGCTGACCACGGTCTTCTCCATCATCGGGACGGCGCAGATGTACACCGAGCCGGCGGTGCTGGTCGGCGCGCGCGTCCCGGGCGTCGACCCGAAGTTCACCCCGATCATGAACACGACCCTGGGCATGGACCTGGGAGACCAGAACCTGGCCGCCGCGCAGTCCGTCGTGCTCGCGCTGATCACCCTCGTGCTCTCGTTCGGATTTCTCAAGTACAACCAGCGCAAGGGAGCGATGGCATGAGCGTGATTCGGGCCAGCCGACCGACCCGACCGGCCCGCCGCGGCACCGACATCGCGAGCAAGGTCGCCGTCAACGGCGTGCTGGGCCTGATGGCCCTGTACACGCTGATCCCGCTGTGGTGGCTGTTCGTCTCCGCGACCAAGGCCTCGGGCTACCTCTACACCGGTACGCCGCTGTGGTTCTCCCACTTCGACCTGGTCACCAACATCAGAAACGTGTTCAGCTTCGAGGGCGGCATCTTCTCCACCTGGCTCGCCAACAGCGCGCTGTACAGCCTCGTCGGCGCCACCGTCAGCACCCTGCTGTCCGCGATGGCCGGCTACGCGCTGTCCAAGTACAGCTTCCGAGGCCGGGAAAGCGTGTTCAACGTCATCCTCGCCTCGGTTCTCATTCCGGCGCCGATGTTCGCCCTGCCGTTGTTCCTGCTCATGGCCGAGCTCGACATCACCAACTCCTACTGGTCGGTGCTGCTGCCCAGCTGTGTCAGCCCGTTCGGCGTCTACCTGTGCCGGATCTTCGCCGCGGCGTCCGTCCCGGACGAACTGCTGGAGGCCGCACGGCTCGACGGAGCAGGCGAACAGCGCACCTTCTTCAGGATCGCCCTGCCACTGATGGCCCCGGCAATGGTGACCGTCTTCCTGTTCCAGGTCGTCGGCATCTGGAACAACTACCTGCTGCCCTCGCTCATGCTCAACACCCCCTCACTACAACCCGTCACGGTGGGCCTGGTGCAGTGGCGCTCGGAGTTCGCCAACGGCGTGCCGTTGCTGCTGCCGATCACCGGTGCGTTCCTGTCGCTGATCCCCCTGCTCGTCGCCTTCATCAGCCTGCAGCGGTTCTGGCGCAAGGGCCTGACCGCGGGCTCCGTCAAGTAGCGCCTTCGCTGCCGCAACCCATCCCGAACCGCAAAGGACCACCGCTTTGCCCCGCGCCCACATCGAGCTCGACAGACGGGCCGTCATCGCTCCCGTCCGGCGCCGCACCTTCGGCTCGTTCGTCGAACACCTCGGCCGCTGCGTGTACACCGGGCTCTACGAGCCGGAACACCCGAACGCGAACGACGAAGGGTTCCGTATGGACGTCGTCGCGCTCGTGAAGGAGCTCGGCAGCACGACCATCCGCTACCCGGGCGGCAACTTCGTCTCCGGGTTCCGCTGGGAGGACTCGGTCGGCCCGCGTGACAGGCGCCCGGTGCGCCGTGACCTCGCCTGGCACTCGCTGGAGTCGAACCAGGTCGGCCTGGACGAGTTCGCCCGCTGGCTCAAGCTCACCGACTCCGAGCTGATGCTCGCGGTGAACCTCGGCACGCGGGGCATCCAGCCCGCCCTGGACCTGCTCGAGTACGCCAACCACCCGTCCGGTACGGCGCTGTCGGACCTGCGTATCGCCAATGGCACGCCGGAGCCGCACAACGTGCGCATGTGGTGCCTCGGCAACGAGATGGACGGGCCGTGGCAGACCGGCTTCATGACGGCCGACGACTACGGCAAGATCGCCGCCCGTACCGCCGCCGCGATGAAGATGGCCGACAAGGACCTCGAACTCGTCGCCTGCGGTTCCTCCAGCTCCCGGATGCCGACCTTCGGCGACTGGGAGCGCACGGTGCTGGAGCACACCTACGACCACGTCGACTACGTCTCCTGCCACGCCTATTACCAGGAGTACGACGGCGACCTCGGCTCCTTCCTGGCCTCGGCGACCGACATGGACTACTTCATCGACACCGTCGTCGCGACCGCCGACCACGTCGGCTACAAGAAACGCTCCAACAAGAAGATCAACATCTCGTTCGACGAGTGGAACGTCTGGTACCTCAAGGAGCACGAGGAGTCCGACGAGGTCAACGACGAGTGGCGGCACGCCCCCCGGCAGCTGGAGGACGTCTACTCGGTGGCGGACGCCGTCGTCGTGGGCAACCTGCTCATGACCCTCCTCAAGCACAGCGACCGCGTCACCTCCGCATCGCTCGCGCAACTCGTCAACGTGATCGCGCCGATCATGACCGAGCCCGGCGGCCCCGCCTGGCGGCAGACCACCTTCCACCCGTTCTCGATCACGAGCCGGCTCGCCTCCGGCGAGGTGATCCGGCCCCTGATCCAGGCACCGGTGTACGACACCGCACGCCACGGTGCGGCATCCGTCATCGACGCCGTCGCCACCGCCGACGAGGACCGGGCCGCGGTCTTCCTCGTCAACCGTGACCTGCACGAGCCCGCGCACGTCACGATCGACGTCCGGAGCCTCGGCTCGACGCACGTCACCGAGGCGGTCACGCTCGCCGACGCCGACGTGTACGCCAAGAACACGCTGACGGAGCAGAACCGTGTGACTCCGGCCCCGAACACCACCGCGAAGCTCGCCGACGGCGTCCTCACCGTCGAACTGCCACCGGTGTCGTGGACCGCCGTCGCGCTCGGCTGAGGCGACCGCGTGACGGCGTCCAGCGCCGTCGCCACCCCCTTCAGTCCGCTGGTCTCGCCAGCGTCTCCAGATCCAGGGCCGCCGCGATGCGCACGGCGACGTCCTCCGCGTAGAGGGAGTCGGTGCGCTCGAACGGGGTGCGGCCGGCGCCCCGGAGGAACGTGACGACGCCGAGGGTGCGGCCCCGGCTGCGCAGGACGGCGCAGAGGGCGTGGACCGTCTCCGGCGGCCACTGGCGGGCGGTGGCCCAGTCGCGGGCGGCCTCCGGGGTGGCGGACCCGGCGCTGGCGCGCACCGATCCGGCCCGTTCCACGCATTGCAGCGCGGGGTGGCCCTGGCCGTAGCGGACGGGGATGCCGGCGTGGCCTGCGAGGTTGCTGGGGCCGGGCGCGCCGGAGGGCGTGGCCGCGGCCCGCACGAGCCGTACGGGCCCGTCGTCGGCCGGCGGGGTGCCCACGACCCGGTCGATGAGGGCGTGGTCGGCGAAACCGGCGAGGGCGAAGTCGAGGTGCACGGTGGCGGCCTCGCCGGGGTCCTCGCACTCGGCGGCGGCGCGTGCCGCCCGGTGGAGCTGGTTGACGCGGAAGCGGAGGAGGGCGGCCTCCTGTTCGCTCTGCTTGGCCTCGGTGATGTCCTGGAAGAGCCACCCGACCCCGAGGGGGACGGGTTCCTCGGCGAGCGGTGAGGCGAGGCGGAGGAAGCCGCTGCGCCAGCAGCGACGCTTCTCCCCGTCGGGGGTCCGGACGCCGACCCAGATCTCGGCGGGCGCGGGCGGGGCGCCCTCGGCGAGGACGTGGGTGAGGGCGCTCTCCAGTTCCTCGACGCCCTGGGTGAGGAGTTCACCGAGGGGGCGTCCGAGGACGGCGGTGCGGCCGATGCCGAGGGAGCGGGCGGCGTGCGCGTTGACGACGGCGGGCCGCAGGTCGGCGTCGACGAGGACGACTCCCCACGAGGCGTCGTCGAAGAGGGCCTCGCTGAGCGCGATGGACCGCTCCAGGTCGATCTGGGCGTGGACCTCGCTGAAGGCGCAGTACAGGCCGGCGGGTTTGCCGTCGGGGCCGCGCACGGCGGCGGACTGGGTGCGTACGAGGACCCGTCCGCCGTCCTTGGTGACGAGGGCGAACTCGTGGACCTGCCGTCCGGAGGCGTGCATGGCGGCCATCAGCCGCGTCTCGACCTCCTCCGCGTCGGCGGTCCGTACGGCCCAGCCGGCGAAGCCGCGCCGTCCGACGGCTTCCTCGGCGCTCCAGCCGAGGATGCGTTCCGCCTCGCGGTTCCAGTGCGTGACGACCCCGTCGGCGTCGAAGGCGCACAGGGCCGCGTCCATGCCGTCGAGGAGGGCGGCGAGGAGGTCCTCGCCACCGGGATCCACGGAGTCCACGGCGTCCTCCGTGTCGATGTCGTCTGTGCCGTCGGTCTCTTCGCCGTTGTCGCTGTGCACGCTCTGATCGGTGTCGTCGATCCGGCCGTCGCGGTTGCCCCGGCCCCTGCGGCCGGTGCCCGGACCGTTCTTTTCGGG
This sequence comes from Streptomyces torulosus, assembly GCF_001419765.1. GTDB lineage: Bacteria > Actinomycetota > Actinomycetes > Streptomycetales > Streptomycetaceae > Streptomyces > Streptomyces torulosus. The sequence goes on along the minus strand of NZ_LIRK01000468.1, from coordinate 541 downwards.
CTCGTCGGGCCCCAGTGCGTCGGTGGCCCCTTTACGCCGGGAAGCACTCACCTGAACCCCCTGCAGGCTGCGTTGCGTCCGCACGTACGGCGCGTCGGTTCGCTCACTCGTCATCATTCAACTCGAACGTGACCCAGCCCACATCTGGTTCACGCAAGATTTGGACGAAATCGTTGTACGCCGGATTTCCTTCTCACCGTTCCCACGCACCACCGCCCTACACACCCGAAGGGCGCGTCGGTGGTGCCGGGCGGGGGCGGTGCCGGCGCAGGCGGCGGGCGGTGTCAGCCCAGGTGGCGGGCGATGTCAGCGCAGGTAGAAGATGCGGTCGCCGTACTCCCGGAAGACGTGGTCGTTCCAGTCGAGGCCGCCGTCGACGTTCCCGGACCGCAGCAGCGGGGGCTGCACGCCCCGGTCGGCGAGATCGGCCGCGGCGGTGGCCATGACCGCCTGGAGAAGGGCGGTGGTGACGACGGTGGAGGCCGGGGCGAAGGGGGCGGGCACCGCGTCGTGGGTGAGTTCGGCGTCCCCGACGCCGATC
>NZ_LIRK01000467.1 GCF_001419765.1 Streptomyces torulosus | reverse complement strand
GCGGCGAGCGGCGAGCGGCGACCGAGGGCGACGGACATCCGACGGGCGGACGACCAGCGGACAGCGAGGAGCCAGGGGCCAGCGGCAGCGGCAGCGGCAGCGGCAGCGGCAGCGGCAGCGGCAGCATTCGAGGCACGCGGGGGCGGTCGGCAGCGGACCGGTCACCCGCTCGTCGCCCCCGTGAGCCCACGACGCCCCACCGAACACCCGTACGCGTCGTTCTCGCTGAAGTCCCGCGCCGCTAGGGTGGGTTGGACGACCGCGGCCACGGAGGTGAGCGCACGGATGCCAGGGCCCGTGACCACCCGGATCGGCATCACCGGACACCGGCAGATCCCGGAGGCCGCCCTGTCCGCCGTACGGTCCGGCATCCGGTCGGAACTGCGGAACCGTCCGACGGCCCGGGCCCTCAGCAGCCTCGCCGCCGGAGCCGACCAGTTGTTCGCGGAGATCGCCCTGGACTGCGGTGTCCCGCTGACGGCCGTGATCCCCGGCATGGACTACGAGACCCACCTGGGCGGCGACGAAGTAAGGGCGGAGTACCGCCGGCTCCTCAAATGCTGCGCGGAACGCGTGGAACTGCCGTACGAACGCACGCACGACGAGGCGTACTACGCGGCGGGCCGCTACATCGTCGACCACGCGGACCGTATGGTCGCCGTCTGGGACGGCGCCCCGGCGCGCGGCCTGGGCGGCACGGCCGACATCGTCGCGTACGCGCGGCGGACGGGCGTCCCGGTGACGGTGCTGTGGAGCCCCGGGGTACGCCGAGCCTGACGCATCGACAGAGGCGCCCTCACAGGACCCGAACCACCCGAGCCCAGGACCTCGAACCACCCGAGCCCTGAACCCGACCCACACATGCTCAGGACCCGAACCGCACGAGCCAGTCCGTGTGCTGGGGGGAGACCAGGCGCTCGGCCTCGGCGACGGCGTCGGCCCAGCCGTCCTCGGTGACCGTGGTGCCCATGGCGACGCGATGGGTGTCGAGGTCCTGTTCGACGAGCTTGTGGGCGTAGGTGAGGGGGCGGTGCCGGCGGACCTCCTGCCAGGCCACACCGGCCGCGGCGGCGGCACTGAGCACGCCGGTCGGGTCCCAGCGGCTGCCGATCGCCCCGAGGGCGCGCAGCACGGCGGTGATCAGGGCCAGCCCGGTCAGCGTGGTCGTGACGCCGGACCAGCGCACGGAGGCCTGGTGGGCCTGCCCGGCCTTGCCCCCGTACCAGGCCAGTTGCTCCAGCACCCGGTCGCGGAGGTAGATGTCCCGCCGCGCGGCGAACCGCTTGGCGCGCACGGCCCGCATCCGGGGGGTGATCTGCCCGAGCCCGAGCTCGGCGGAGCTCTCCCGCGGGTCGTCCCACCCCACCTTCCGCAGCTCGCTCAGCCGCTCCTCCAGCCGTTCGGCGAAGAGAGCCTCGGGGTTGACGTGCCGTGAGTGGAAGGGGCCGCCGTGCACCATGTACTGCCAGGCCAGCGACTTGATCACCTCGGCGGCGGCACGATGCGCCTGCCAGTGCACCCGGGCCCGGCGCCGGGAGGCGTGGATCCCGATGGCGATGGTCGCGGCGTACAGCACGGCCGCGACGGCGGACGGTATCCGACTCCCCACCCGCTCCGCGAGCGAGGCGGTCCCCGTGGCGAGCAGCAGCGCGAACAACTGCGTCCGCACGATCCGGAACGACTCCCCCTGATGGACCAGCGCGAGCTGATCGCACGCATGGAACAACGGGGGTAAATCACGATCACTCACCGTGGTGCTCGGGCCGGGCGTGGCAGCCATAGGAGGACCTCGCACAGATGTCTGGAGACAACGGGCAGATCATGCTCTCGTCAATTCGAGAACTCCACCAGAGCACCCCCGGACTACCCGCCCCCTACCGCGCGCGCCTCCCTAGTGCTGTGACCGGAAAGGTTTGCCGGAAAGCTCGCGGCGTCCGGTGCGGTGCCTCGCAAGGCGGAGCATGACCCGCGTACTGGATGTACTCGGGTCATGCGACAACGCCGCGAGGTGCCGTGCCGGGCGTCGCGAGCCGGTGAACCTTTCCGGTCACAGCACTAGGAAAGGAGTTCGGGCGTCGTTGATCGAGACGGGAAAGACATGATCCCTTCGTGCACGAAGCCCAACAGCCGATCTGACGCAGTTGGACCGGCCACCGCACCAGCACCTCGCCGGCCGCCCGACTGGGACACAGCCTGGAAGCTGCTGCCGACGTCGGACACCGGTGAGACGAGCGGCGCGGCGCTCGACGTGGTCCTCTCCCACCCCTATCTGCGTCTCTCCCTGCTCGGCGCCTCGGACACACAGAGGCGGTCGCCCGGGCCCATGTCGACGGCCGTCGCAACCGCGGTGCGGGCCGGCGTGGAGACCGTCAGCTGGGACGAGCCGGACACCGAGGCCACCACAGTCACCCCCTCCAGGCAGGCTCCGGGCTGAGAATCGACGCGACCACGCCCGACGCCCTGGGCCTGGCCGTCAACTTCGAACCCGAGACGTTCGTGAGCGAACTGCCGGATCCGACACGGACGTCGAGGCTCGCTGCTCTGCGCCAGGTGACAGACCTTCATAGGGCTGGTACCGGTACCGGGCGCCTCCTCGAAGAGGTCGAGCGCGTGTGTCGGCAGAGCGGCCTCAAGGAAGGACCGATTCTCCGTCGGCGAGGAACTACGACGCGCCCGACACGCCCTCGAAAGCCTGACTGCGCTTGTTGTTGGCGAACTCACCGAGAATGAACGGTACTTGGTCCGAAAACTCAACGAGGAATGGCGAGCCCTCCATGACTGATGCCACTCATTCGCGGAATCTTCTGCATCAGCTTCAGAGCACTCTGACCGAGCTGGGCGTCCGCCCGGGCGCCATCCTCATGGTGCACTCCGCCCTGGGCGGCACCGGACTCGGCGCAACCGCCGTGCGTGACGCGCTGCTGCGTGTCCTGGGCCCGGACGGCACGCTCGTCGTCCCCGCGTTCACGCCGGAAAATTCCGACACGTCTCGCGAGTACCGCCGGAGCGTCGAGGGCATGACGGAGCGCGAAAGGGCCGAACACCGGGCCTCAATGCTGCCGTTCGAGCAGTCCGCCACCCCGTGCCCAGCCATGGGTGCCCTCGCCGAATGTGTACGGAGCACACCCGGCGCGGTCCGCAGCGCCCACCCGCAGACCTCCTTCGCCGCGCTCGGGCCACGCGCCCTGGAATTGCTCTCCGGCCACGATCCCTACTGCCACCTCGGTGAAGACTCCCCCATGGCACGGCTGTACGAGGCCGACGCGCAGACACTGCTGCTGCGTGTGGGGTTCGAGGTGTGCAGCGCCTTCCATCTCGCCGAGTACCGGATGACGCCTCGTCCCCCTCGGAGGACGTACCGCTGTGTGGTGGAGGAGAAAGGCAATTGGATCGAGTACGAGGATCTCGATCTCCATGACGGGGACTTCGGCGAAATCGGCGGACTGCTACCACGCGGCCTCTACGAGGAGCGCGCATGGGCCGGACGACAGGCCGTGCTTATCGACATGCGCGACGCGGTCGACACGGCGAGCGCTCTGATGTCCAGATATCGCAGAGCGTGAAAGCGCCATCCGACGCCGGGACCGGTCAGTCACAACGATGGCGCAACCTGGTCGACCTGCACCGAATGGAGGAGACGGACGGTGCCAGAGCACTCCTTGAGGCCCTGCACGCTCTTCTGCCAGTCCAACTACGCCAGCATCTTCGCCGAACAGGGCCGGTACGGGGAGGTGTGGGCGAAGCCGGTACCGGGCCGCACGCCAGCAAGTACTGGGCTGGCACCATCCGGAGGCGCTGGGCGTCGTCGCCAAATCCACCTTGACGCTGCGGAGGCTCGGCCGGACCCAGGAGGCGAAGCACCTGCGCGGGGACGATCGAGGAACTCACTGGTCACAGGCACCAGTTGGGCGAGGGCAGTGGCCTCTCGAACCTCGCCTCCCAGGAATGTCCGCGTCTACAGCGATCTGCAGCCACTGGCGGTCTGAGGGGCGCCGATTCAAGGGCGGGCTTGAGGTGCGGGGATGCTCCGTGCATCGCATCCGCCCATGCGCACTTCACGAACCGCCGGGCCCCAACACTAGGTAGAGAGAAGCCGTCGACTGCGGATCCTACGTCAAGTGCCCATCGGCCCGACCGCGTCAACGGAGCCGGAGGTGGATAGGACCGACGCGTGCCTTGACTTCGCCATCCCCGCCCGTCAGATTCGAGGCTCCGCACCCCACCCGGGACACACGGCAGACGTGTGTGCGCCGGGCAAACAGCACGGCCACCCACCCCTTCACCAGGCTGGAGCGACCTGCATGTCCAAGAGCGCGGACCCCCACAGACGTTCGACCGTTCCGGCCGCCGCTCCGTCGCGGCGGCGTGTGCTCGGGGCCGCCGCCGGGGCCGGGGCCGCCGTGGCGGCCGGGGGGCTCGGTGGTACGGCCGTCGCGGCGGAATCGGCTGCCGCCCCTCCCCTGCTCGGCACCTACGACGTCGTCGTCATCGGCTCCGGTGCCGCCGGGATGACCGCCGCGCTGACGGCGGCCAAGAAGGGGCTGAGCTGTGTCGTCGTGGAGAAGGCACCGACCTTCGGGGGATCGGCGGCCCGTTCCGGCGCGGGGATCTGGCTGCCCAACAACAGCGTCATCAAGGCCGCCGGTGTGCCCGACACCCCGGCCAAGGCCGCCCAGTACCTCGCGGCCGTGGTCGGCGACGACGTGCCGGCCGACCGGCAGAAGGCGTTCCTGGACCACGGCCCCGCCATGCTCTCCTTCGTCATGGCGAACAGCCCGCTCAGGTTCCGCTGGATGGAGGGGTACAGCGACTACTACCCGGAGCTGCCCGGCGGTCTGCCGAACGGCCGCTCCATCGAGCCCGACCAGCTCGACGGGAACGTGCTGGGCGCCGAACTCGCCCGGCTGAACCCGGCGTATCTGGCCACCCCACCCGGCATGGTCGTCTTCAGCGCCGACTACAAGTGGCTCGCCCTGACCGCCGTGAGCGCCAAGGGGGTCGCCGTCGCCACCGAGTGCCTCGCGCGGGGCACCAAGGCCGCACTGCTCGGGCAGAAGCCGCTCACCATGGGCCAGGCCCTGGCGGGCGGACTGCGCGCCGGGCTCCTCTCCGCCGGCGTACCGGTGTGGCTCGACACCCCGCTCACCGACCTGCACATCGAGAACGGGGCGGTCACCGGGGCCGTCGTCACCCGCGACGGCTCCCCGGGGCTGCTGCGCGCCCGGCGCGGCGTCATCGTCGGCTCCGGCGGCTTCGAGCACAACGCCGCCATGCGCGAGCAGTACCAGGAGCAGCCCGTCGCCCACTGGTCCGTGGGCGCCAAGGAGAACACCGGCGACGGCATCCGCGCCGGTCAGCGCGCGGGCGCCGACGTGGCGCTGATGGACGACGCCTGGTGGGGGCCGGCCATCGCCACACCGGGGCAGCCGTGGTTCTGCCTCGCCGAACGCACGCTCCCCGGTGGTCTGTTGGTGAACGCGGCGGGTGCCCGGTTCGTCAACGAGGCCGGGCCGTACAGCGATGTCGTCCACACGATGTACGAGCGCGACACCCCGGCCGCCCGGCACATCCCGGCCTGGCTGATCGTCGACCAGAACTACCGCAACCGGTACCTGTTCAAGGACATCGTGCCGACGTTCCCGTTCCCCGCCGAGTGGTACGACGCCGGGGCCGTCCACAAGGCGTGGTCGCTGGACGCGCTCGCCTCGGCGATCGGCGTCCCCGCGGGCGCGCTGCGCGCCACCGTCGACCGCTTCAACTCCCTGGCCCGGCAGGGGGACGACACCGACTTCGGGCGCGGCGACAGCGCCTACGACCACTACTACACGGACCCGTCCGTGCAGCCCAACCCCTGTCTGGCGCCACTGTGGCTGCCGCCGTACTACGCCCTGCGCATCGTCCCCGGCGACCTCGGCACCAAGGGCGGGCTCCTCACCGACGCCCGCGCCCGCGTGCTGCGCCCGGACGGCTCGGTGATCCGCGGCCTGTACGCGGCGGGCAACGCCAGCGCCGCGGTGATGGGCCGCAGTTACGCGGGAGCGGGCTCGACCATCGGGCCCGCGATGACCTTCGGTTACGTGGCGGCGCTGGACATCGCGGGCGCCCTGTGAGCCCGGCGGCCGGGCAGCTCCGCAGCCGGAGCTACCCGGCCAGCCGCAGATCGATCCACCAGGTCGGGTCGCCGTCCAGTTGGTAGCGGTCGATCTCCACGAAGCCGTGTTTCTCGGCGAAGCGGAGGCCGGTCTCGTTGGACTCCAGGACGCAGGTCTCGATGACCCGGGCGCCCAGCTCGCGTGCCTTCAGGAGCGCCCGTTCGTACAGGTGACCGCCGTGTCCGCGGCCGCGGTGCTCGGCGAGGACGCGGGCGATGACCATGGCCGTGGCGTCGTCCCCGCCGGGCGGGCGGACCGTGGAGTTTCCGATCAACTCGCCGTCGGCGTAGGCCAGTTCGAGATGGTTACGGGCGGCGCGCTCGCGGACGTCGTCCAGGGAGAGGACGTGCGCGGGGATGATCGTGTTGTGGACGTACCGCCAGGCTTCGAGCTGCTCGTCGCCTGCGGCACCGTCCACGTGCTGGATGTCGAGGGCGGTCACCGGCTCAGCGTAGACATCCCGCCCCGTCCCGCACACCCGTTATTTCAGCGGCCGTCCTCCGCGCCGCCCTCCTCGGCCTGGGTGTCGTCGCCCGTGGCGTCCAGGAGTGCGTACGCCCTTACGGGGAACGTGCCCATTCCCTCGACGGCCGGTGGCGCGGCGTGGAAGCGGAAGCCCTGCGGCGGGAGTTGATCCAGGCCGCGCAGGTGCTCCACGACGGGGATGCCGGCGGCGAGGAGCCCGGTGTGGGCGGGGCGGGTGCCGTCGTCGGTGTCGTCGATGTTGAGGGAGTCGATACCGACCAGGGCCGCCCCCTGGTCCACCAGCCAGGCCACGGCGTCCGCCGTCAGGTAGGGGTGGCCGTGGCCGTACCGCTCGGTGCCCCAGTGCCGGTCCCACCCGGTGTGGATCAGTACGGCCCGCCCCGTGACGTCGTACGGCAGCAGCGCCGCCCGGTCCACGGCCCGGAGTCCGGCGTCGTGCACGCGGACGACGAGGCCGTCGAGGTCGGCGAACGTGCCGATCGGCAGCCCCGCCAGGTCGTGTCCGCCGCTGAAGCGGTGGAAGGGGCTGTCCAGGTAGGTGCCCGTGTTGGAGACCATCGCGATGCGGCCGATGGCGAACTCGGTGCCGGGCGCGTAGTGGTCGCGGGACGCGTCCCGTGTGAGGTGCTCGCCGATCTCGGGGCCGGGCAGTCCGGGGTACGTGGTCATCCCGTGCCGGATGGTGTGGCTGAGGTCGACGATCCGGCGGCCTTCCCGTCTCCGCTCACCGTCCGCCACGGGTACGGTGCCCGCCTCGCGTGCTCCGCTCTCCGTGCCGTCCGCGGTCCTGCGGCCCTCGCCGCTCGTGCCGCGCGACCCCTTGTGCGGCTCCCGCACCGCCTCCCGGCCGCTGACGTGCACCTTGTCGACCATGAGCAGCCCGAGATGCCGGACGAACAGCTCAGCCAGCTCCCCGTCACCGATCTCCGGCCCGGGCACGTCCAGCATGAAGCCCTGCGTCTGCAGTCCACCGCCGTTGCCGAAGGTCACCTCGGCGTCGAACCGGACCCGCCACTGCTCGTCGTTCTCGCTCATGGGCCGATCCTCCATGCAGTCGCACTTCACCACAAGCAAGGATTACTGAAGCGGAGCTACAGTGCCGCTTATGGAACTCGACCCCCGCCGCCTGCGCGTCCTGCGCGCCGTGGCACTGCGCGGCGGTGTGGTGGACGCCGCGAAGGTGCTGCATCTGACGCCGTCGGCCGTCTCGCAGCATCTCGCGCAGCTGGAGCGGGAGGTCGGCCGTCCGCTGGTGGACCGCTCGCGCCGCCGGGCCGGACTGACCCCGGCGGGGCGGCTGCTGGCGGCACGCGCCGAACGCATCGAGCATGAGCTGGCCGAGGCGCGCCGCGAACTCGCCGAACTCACCGGCCGGGCGACCGGCCCGGTGGCGGTCGCCGCGTTCTCCTCGGCGGTGTGCCACCTCCTGGTCCCGGCCCTCGCCGCCCTCGGCCGCACCCATCCGGGCCTGGAGCCGCGCGTCATCGAGGCGGAGGGCCCCGACGCCCTGCGGGAGTTGCGCACCGGTGGCCTGGACGTGCTGGTCGTCGAGTACGACGGCGCGGACCCCGACCCCGACGAGCAGTGGCGCGACCTGGCGTCCACGCCCGTCGCGGACGACGCGTACCGGGTGATCACTCCGGCGGACTGGTCGCCGCCGCCCCGCTCGGTGCGTGACCTCGCCGAGCGCCCCTGGGTCGCGGCACCGTCCGACACCGCGTGCGGGCGCGCCCTGGAGCGCATCTCCGCGGAGTACGGCTTCACCGCGCGACGCGCCCATGTCGGCCGGGAGTTCCCGACCGTCCTCGCCCTGGTCCGGGCGGGGCTCGGCGCCGCCGTCGTCCCGACGCTGGCCCTCGCCGGCGCCCCGGCCGAGACCATCGCCCTTCCATCGGCACCCGTGGCGGGCCACCGCCGCATCGCCGCGGTCCACCGAGCCTCCCGCACAGGCCCCGAGCCCCTGATCGCAGCGGTGACGGACGCCCTGCGTAAGGCCGCGGTGGACCTGGGACTGACCCCCACGACGACGGGTTGACCGACACGGCCACGGGTTGACCGACACGGACGCGGGTCGACCGACACGGACGCGGGTCGACGCCCACGAACGGCGGGGCACCTCACGACCACCGGCCCCCACGGCCCCCGGTCGGCCCCGGCGCCCACGGCCGCCGGCTGACCTCCATAGCCGCCGGCTGGCCCCTACAACCTTCGGCTCACCCCACGGCTACCGGCTCCATCCGCGCCCGCGGGCGGGCCCGCTCGACCGCGGGCCCGGCCCCCACGTCCGTCGGCTGACCGCCCGTACGCGGGCACCGGCGGCCCGCGCAACCGCCGCGCGCCCCACGGCCCCCGGCTGACCCCACGACCGGCAGCTCACCCCACGGCCCCCGGCCGACCCGCCCGTACGCGGGGCGGCGGCGCGGGGGCCGTGGGGGCAGTGCAGCGTGGTCGGTGGTCAGGGGGTCTTGATGATCGTGTCTATCGCCCGGACGAACGCGTCGGGGCTCTCCTCGTCGCCCATGGCCAGGCGCAGGGTGTAGCCGGTGAGGAGGGCCAGGAGGACGTGGGCCGTTCCGGTGGCGTCCGGGTCGGCGGGGACGCCGCGGACGGTGCGTTCCACGCGGATGAGGTCGGTGGCCTTGGCGTGTGCCGTCGCCAGGTGGTGGCGGACCCGTTCGGCCAGCCGGGGCGAGACGGCCGCCTCGCCCCAGATCTGCGCCATCAGCCGCGCGTGTTCCCGCCCGTCACCGGTGCCGTGGACGCGTTCCGGCGACTCGGGCAGGCTCGACGAGGTGACGTCGTCCAGGGCCGTGTGGATCGCGTCCTCGCACACGGCCTGGATCAGGTGGTCCTTGCTCGGGAAGTAGTGGTAGAGCGCACCGGCGGACAGTCCGGAGCGCGCCACGATGTCACCGGTGGAGGACTGGGCGAATCCCTTCTCCGCGAACACGGTGCGGGCGGCGTCCAGGATCTGCCGCCGGCGGGCGTCCCGGTGGGCCTGGGTGACCTTCGGCATGGGCGGACGGCCTTTCGTCGTGTCGGGGCGGTGGTGGCAGTGGTGGCAGTGGTGGTGACCATCCCGGCCGGCCCCGGCCGACCCGGGACCGGCCGAGGGGCGGCCGAGGGGCGGCCGGGACGTCAGCCGACGGGTGCGGCCGTCTTGTCGGGGGCCGGGGTGGACGCGGGGGTGTCCTCCGCGGCGTGTTCCATCCGGTCGAGGCGCAGGGCTCGGTGCAGTGCGCGCAGGGGGGACGGGGCCCACCAGTTGGCCGCGCCGAGGAGGGCCATCAGGGAGGGGACGAGGAAGGCGCGTACCACCGTCGCGTCGATGAGGACGGCGAACGCCGCGCCGAGGCCCAGCTCCTGGATGAACACCAGCCGGGACATCGCGAGCGCGCCCACCGGGATGCAGAACAGGACCGCGGCCGAGGTGACGATCCCGCCGGTGCGGGACAGGCCCTGGGCGACCGCCTCGCGGTTGTCCAGGCCCTGGGCCCTGGCCTCCTTGATGCGGCTCAGCAGGAAGACGTTGTAGTCCGTGGACAGGCCGAACGCGAGCGCGAAGACCAGGACGGGCGTGGTGGCCTCCAGCCCGGTCTGCGGGGCGAAGCCGAGGTTGCCGTCCTGGAACACCCACACCAGGAAACCGAACGCGGCGCCGGTGGACAGCAGGTTCATCACGAGGGCCTTCAGCGGCAGCACCACCGAGCCGGAGAAGGCGAAGAGGAGCAGCAGGGTGACGACGACCAGGATGCCGCCGGCCAGGGGCAGGCTGTCGCCGATGCTCTGACGCTGCGCCAGGAAGTCGGCGGTCCGGCCGGTGTACAGGGCGGGGTACGGGGCGGCCAGGTCCTGCACGGCCTCGACGGCGTCCTTGGACGAGTCGGTCAGGGGGTCCTCGGCGAGGACGGCGTCGATCTCCCAGTACCGGTTGTCGAGTTCGACGGGGGTCCCCACCGACTTGACGCCGGGAACGGCGCCGATCCGCTCGGTGTAGTCGGCGAGCCGGGAGGTGTCCGGGGCGCCGTCGGTCTCCAGCACGATCTGCAGGGGCGAGGTGGCCCTCGCGTCGTAGTCCTCGTCGAGCACGGCGGCCACCCGGCCCGCGCTGGTCTCCTCGGGCAGGAGGGTGGGGTCCACTCCGGTGAAGCGCACGCCCAGCAGCGGCGAGGCGATCAGCAGCAGCGCGGCCGTGGCGGCGAGCGCGAACACCGCGGGGCGGCGCATCACGGCCTGCGCGACGCGGTACCAGCGTCCCTCGGTGGCGCGGGCGGCACCGGCCGTGCGCTGCCAGCGGCGCGGGGCGAGGGAGTTGACCCGCTTGCCCAGCAGGGCGAGCAGCGGGGGCAGTCCGAGGAGGGCGAACAGGGCCGCGGACACCACGGTGATGACGCCGGCCAGTCCCATGGACCGCAGATAGGGCTGCGGGAACGCGATCAGCGCGGCGAGGGCCGCGGCCACGGTGAGGGCGCTGAACAGCACGGTGCGGCCGGCGGTGGCGACGGTCCGCAGGACGGCCTCGGCGCCCGGTCCGCGCTCGGCGAGTTCCTCGCGGTAGCGGGAGACGAGCAGCAGTCCGAAGTCGATGGACAGGCCGAGACCGAGGGCGAAGGCGAGGCTCATCGCGCCGGTGGAGACGTTCATGAACTCGGTGGCGACGCGCAGGCCCGCCATGGTGAGCAGCAGGGAGACGATGCCGCCCAGCAGGGGGAGCAGCGCGGCGACCAGCCCGCGGAAGACCAGGAAGAGCACCACCAGGATCACCGGGGTGGCGAGGAGTTCGGCCTGCGTCAGGTCGGTGTCGGAGACCTCGGCCACCTGGACGTGGCCGGGTGTGGCGCCGCCCAGCCAGGTGCGGCCGCGCAGGGTGGGATCGTCGTCGATGGCCTTCTGGAGGCCCTCCACGGCTCGGGCGCTCTCCTGGTCCGTCATGGAGCCGGTGGCGCCGACGACCACGGTGCTGCGTCCGTCGCGGGAGATGAGCGCGGCGCCGTCCGGGGAGGTGTAGTCGACCACCTGCTCGACCTCGGAGCGGGACCGCAGGAGCTCCGCGGCGGCCGTGACGGCCTTCGGCGGGGCGGTGTCCTTGTCGAGCCGCTCGTCGGTGCGGACCAGCAGCAGATGGCCCTGCTGGGGGTCGATGCCGGTGGCCCGTTCGATGATCTCGCGGGCCGCGACGTTGCCGCCGCCCGGATCGTCGTAGTCGGACAGGCCGTTGGAGAGCTTCTCCGCCACGGTGCCGCCGTAGACCGTGGCCAGGGCGGTGACCAGGAGGGACAGGAGGAGTACGGCGATCCTTCGGCGGTGAAGGGCCGAGCCCAGAGCGGAGAACATGATTCCTTCCTTCTTCCTCCTGCCTGCGGGCCGTGATCCGCAGGACCGTGGAGGATGCGCTGGCTGCCCGGGAGGGGCTGGTGGGGGGCACGCGGGCGGGCGCGGTGTCCGCATGGGCCGGAACACTCCCGCCGACCCGGCACGCGCGAAGGCCAGCATCCGGCACGGCGCTGTATTCCCGCTGAAGCCCGAGCGACGGCCTCGGGGTCACGTGCGCTGAAGCCCGAGCGAGGGCCTCGTGGGCCAGGTGCGGCAGCCCTGTCGGGCCCGCGCGGCGGAGGGGGACGCAAGACCGGCTTTAGGAGGCGCCCGAAGCATGGCGGCGCCGCGTACGACGAGCCTCGGCCGGGACCGCCCCGTGTCCGGCCGACCTGCGCCACGGCGCGGTGCGGCTCCGCCCGGGGGTGCCCCGGGCGGAGCCGTCGGGGAGGCAGCCGACGGCGCGTGACGCCGTCAGGGCTTCTCCCTGGGCCGTGAGGCCGACTTCTCCCCGACGAGGGGCCGACGTGCAGGAGGGACAGCCCGTGACGGGATCTGACAGGGCCAGGCCGGCCGGGAACGCGGCGGTGCACACCCAGGTGTGCATCATCGGCGGCGGACCGGCGGGGATGACACTCGGCCTCGAACTGGCCCGCCGCTCGGTGGAGGTCATCGTCGTGGAACAGAGCGGCCACTTCGACCGCTCTTTCCGCGGTGAGTCGATCTCACCCGACTCGGTGTGGCTGCTGGAGCGTCTGGGGATCCTGGACAAGGTCCGGGACCAGACGCTGGAAACCCGCCGGATGCAGATCATGGACGGCGGCCAGGTGGTGCTGGACGCCGACTTCTCCGCGTTCGACCAGCCGTGCCGCTACCCGATGGAGCTTCCGCAGCCGCCGCTGCTGTCGGCGCTGGCCGAGGAGGGTGCCTCGCTTCCGGGGTTCACCCTGCTGCGGCGGAGCACCGCGGTGGAACTGCTGCGGGACGGCGAGGCGGTGACCGGCGTCCGGGTCCGCGGCCCCGAGGGGGATGTCGAGGTGCGGGCCGCGCTGACGGTGGGCGCGGACGGCCGGTTCAGCAAGGTGCGTCAGATGGCGGGCCTGCCGTACGAGAAGATCCCGCTGGAGCGGGACTTCGTCTGGTTCAAGGTGCCGGTCCCCGAAGTCTGGGATCCGCACACCTACCGGGTGCGGATCCTGGGGAACCGGCACGGCCTGTTCATCCCCACCGTGCCCGACCTGGTACGGGTCGGCTTCAACATCCCCAAGGGCGGCCTGCGGGAGATGCGGGGGCAGGGCCTGCCGGCACTGTACGAGCGGATCGACGAGCTCGCCCCCGAGATCTCCCAGGAGGTACGGGAGTCCGTCACCAGCTGGTCCGACACCTCCATGCTGGACATCTTCACCACGGTCGTGAACCGCTGGTCCATGCCCGGCCTGGTGCTGATCGGCGACGCGGCGCACACGCTGACACCGGTGCTCGGGCAGGGCGTGAACCACGCCATCACCGACGCCGTGATGCTCGCCCCCCTGGTGGCTCCCGTCCTGCGGGGCTCGGGCGACCACCGGTCGGCGCTGCTGAGGGCCACCGAGCGTTTCCAGCACGAGCGGGAGCAGGCCGTGGCCCGCTCCCGTGACCTGCAGCTGCGCCAGGAACGCGCGTTCGCGCTCTCCGGCACCGTGCCGGTGGCGCTGCGCAAGCTCGCCTACCGGCTGGTGAGCTCCAACGACGCCCTGAAGCGGCGGATCGTCGCGGGCATCTACTACCCGCTCCAGGAAGCGCACCGCACCGGCCGCACCGTGGTGCGGGTGGCGCCCTCCGCGCCCACCGCGCCCACCGCGTCCTCCGCGCCCACCGCCCACCTCGGCGCCGAGCCGTCCGACGTCTGACCCCGCCGACCTTGCACCGCGCCTCAACCCGCGCCTTACCCCACCGCCCGACTCCGACGCGCTACGAAGAGGACTCACGACCATGACCGCACAGCCCGAGACGGCACCCGACACCGCTGCCGCGCACTCCGCCCACGACGACGAGGACGTACGTCCCTACCCCTTCGAGCGGCCGTCCGCGATGCAGGCCTGCCCGGTGTACAAGGAGCTGCGGGAGACGTGCCCCGTGTCCAAGGTGAGGATGCCCAGCGGCGACCATGCCTTCCTGGTCACCACGTACGACGAGGTCCGCACCGTCCTGTCGGACCAGCGGTTCAGCCGGGCCGCCACGCTGGAGGACGGCGCCCCCCGACTGGCAGCCGCCCCGCAGAAGTTCAAGAGCCTGCTCAACATGGACCCGCCCGAGCACACCCGCGTGCGCAAGCTGGTCTCCAGGGAGTTCACCGCCCGTCGGGTCGCCGCTCTGCGCCCGCGGATCCAGGAGCACACGGACGCCCTGCTGGACGCGATGGCCGAGCAGGAGGGCCCGCTGGACCTCATCCCGGCCCTGGCCTTCCCGCTTCCGGTGATCGTGATCTGCGAGCTGCTCGGGGTGCCCTTCGACGACCGGGAGAAGTTCGCCGCCTGGGCGAGCGCCTTCCTGGCTACCACCTCGCGGACCAAGGACGAGATGCTGGAGGCCCAGATCGGGCTGTTCACGTACCTCTCCGAACTCGTCGAGGCCAAGCGGGAGAACCCCGGTGAGGACCTGCTCTCGGCACTGGTCCAGATCCACGACGAGGACGGTGACCGGCTCAGCCACGAGGAGCTCATCTTCCTGGGGATCAGCCTGCTGGTGGCCGGCCACGAGACGACGGTCAACCAGATCGCGAACAGCGTGGTCGCGCTGCTCACCCACCCCGAGCACCTGGCCGCCCTGCGCGCCGAGCCGGAGCTGATCGGCAACGCCATGGAGGAGATGCTGCGCGCCTACCCGCCCGGCGACGAGGCTCTGCTCCGGATCGCCACGGAGGACGTCGAGCTCGGCGGTGTGCTGATTCCGGCGGGCAGCGCCGTGCTGCCGGGCCTGGCCTCGGCCAACCGGGACGCCGGCCAGTTCAGCGACCCGGACGGGCTGGACTTCCACCGGCCGACGAACCCGCACTTCGCCTTCAGCCACGGCCCGCACTACTGCATCGGCTCCGGCCTCGCCCGTCTGGAGCTCCAGATAGCGATCGGCACGCTCATCAAGCGCTTCCCGACACTCCAGCTGGCCGTGCCGGCGGAGGAGCTGCCCCGGCCGTCCGGGATGCTCGTCCACGGCATCACCGCGTTGCCCGTCACCTGGTGACGAGGCCTCGTACGACGCCTTCTCCACGCGGTACGCGACTCCCCCGGGCGGGGCCGGTCCTCCGGCCCCGCCCGGGGCGTTCGTGTGGGCGGCGTACACACGGCGTACCCGCCATGAGGCGGACGGGCCGCTGGTCGAGCGAGTGGCCGACCGGGCCGGCCGTCCGGACGCAGCCGCACGTGGGCCCCGGCCTGTTCAGGCCGGGGCCCACGTGCGGCGAGCCGGAGGCTGCCGGGCAGAGCGCGTCAGGACCGGTCGTGTACCGCTGTGGAGCGCGCCCGTACGACGAAGACGAAGGCGACCAGCGCTCCCAGCGCGGGCGGCACCGCGGACAGCAGCAGGATCTCGCGGCCCGGGACGTCCAGTGCGAGGAGCCCTCCGCCGACGGCCGGGCCGATGATGGAGCCGGTGCGGCCGAGCGCGGCGGCGTAGGCGACACCGGTCGTACGGGTCGCGGTGGGGTACAGGGTCACCGCGAGGGCCGTCTGGCCGAGCACGCCCGCGACGATGCCGGCGCCGGCCGCGGCCAGCATCACCAGCAGCGCCGCGCGGCCGGTGTCCGCCCATGCCGTCGCGACGAGGAACACGACGGCCGCCAGCGCCATCACGGTCAGGGCGCGCGGCGTACCGAGCCGTGCGCACAGGGGAACCATCACCAGTCCGCCGAGCACACCGCCCACGGCGATCATCGACGTGCCCACCGGTGCCTGCTCGGGAGTGAAGCCGTATCCCCGGGCGAGCAGGGTCGGCAGCCAGGTGAGGAGGCCGTAGTTCGTCGTGTACATCAGGAGGGCGAAGCACCACAGCAGTACCGTCTGCACGGCGGTGCCCTTCTCGAACAGCCGGCGTACGGACGGGTCCGCCGCCTCCGCGCGTCGTACGGGGGAGGCGGGGGTGCCGGGCAGGCCCCGTATCAGCAGGGGCACCATCAGCGCCGGCAGCAGGGCACCGGCCCAGAACACGGAAGTCCATCCGAACGCGGTGATCAGGGGCGTGCTGACGAGGCCTCCGGCGACGGCGCCGACGGCGATCGCCAGGACGACCGCGACGCTGGCGGACTCCCGCCGTGCGGGGGGCACGTTGTCCGCGGTGAGGGAGACACACGCGGGCAGCACGGCGCCGAGACCGAGCGCGGTCACCAGGCGCGCCACGCCGAGCGTCGTCACCGAGTCCACGGGCACGGTCAGTGCCGACCCCGCCGCGAAGACCAGGGTCCCGGTGACGATCAGGGGTTTGCGCCCGAAGCGCGCGGCGGCTCGAGAGGAGCACAGGTAACCGATCACCACACCGAGGTTCGTGGCGACGAGCGCCGGTGTGAACGCGGATTCGTCCAGATTCCACTCCCGCGCCAGCGTCGGGACGACGAAGCCGAGCGATGCGGTGTCGAATCCGTCGAGGAAGATGGTCAGGAAGGCGAGGACGACGACCCGCCGACTCGTCGTCCCGGCACCTCTCTCGGCCGTCGCGTCCGCCGGACGCTCGTGAGTTGTAGTCATCTGCTTTCACCTTGGGTTCACGGGCGCGGGCCCGCGCCCTGGTGTGCGGGGTATGCGGTCGGAAGGGGGCGGACGACCGCCGCCGGAACCGATGCGGTTCCGGCGGCGGTCAGGCCCGGTGTCCGGAGCCCGCGGGCTCCGGACACCGTCGGGCCCCTGTCGAGGGGGTGTGTGTCACATGGCGGTGACGCAGCAGGCTGTCGGCCGTGCCGCCCTCCACGCGGGAGACGGCGGCCAGCCACTCGCTCAGCCCGGTGCGGCCCAGCAGGGACCGCAGCCGTTCGCCGGCACCCGGCTCAGACACGGCCCGCGGCCTGCTCGCGCAGGGCGGACACCACGCGCCACAGCGAGGCGGGGGTGGCGAAGGTGTCGGCCATCAGCTCCGAGTCCGGGACGGCGATGCCGTACGTCTCCTCCACCCGGACCAGGACCTCCACCATCGCGAGCGAGTCCAGGCCCGCCGCCTTGAGGCTGGTGTCGGGCTTCAGTTCGCCCTGGGCGGCGAGCCGGGGCAGGGCCTCCTTGAGGAGCGCCTCGTACGTCGGGTCCCAGGGCGCGGCCGGTTCGTCCGCCGTGCCGACGGGCGTCGTCCCCGTGGTCGTCTCTGTCATGGCGGTGGTGTCCTCCGTACGGGAAGCGGTGAGAGGGGAGACGGTGTGGCGCCGCAGGGTCAGGCGGCCGGCGGAGACGGTCTCGGTGCCGTCCACGACGAGCTCGGCGGGCGCCGGGTGGCCGAGGAAACCGAGCAGGCTCGCGGACAGTCCGTAGGCGCCCACGTTGGGGAAGGCCAGCAGGTCGCCCGGGCGCAGCCCCGGCAGGTCGACCGCGCGGGCGAGGATGTCCGCGGGGGTGCACAGCGGACCGGCGAGGGTGACCATGGCGGGTTCCCGGTCACCGGCCTCGTCCGCCGCCGGGCCGGAGCCCGACAGCGGCTGGGCGGACAGGGGCAGCAGACGGCCCAGGCCCGACAGGCCGCCCAGGTGGTTGATGCCGGCGTCGAGCACCGCGTAGGTGTTGCCGCGGCTGTTCTTCACGTCGGTGACGGTGGTCACCAGTCGGCCGCTGTCGCCCACCAGATAGCGGCCGGACTCGAAGGCGATCACCGGTTCGCCGTCCCGCCAGCCCGGCAGGTGCTCGTCGAGAACGGCGGTCAGGGCCGTGCGCAGCCTCCCGTACACGGGCCGCTCGCCGGGGTTCGCGTACGGGGCGGCGAAGCCTCCGCCGAGGTCCAGCAGATGCAGGGGGATGCCGAGTTCCTCCCGGAGCTGGGCGGCGGTGCGCACACTCTGGGCCAGTTCGGCGATGAGACCGTCCTCGTCGCGGGAGTTGGTGAGCGGGAAGAAGTGCATCCCGATGATCCGGACGCCCTTCACCAGGAGCCTCGCCCCGTGCTCGGCCAGGTCGTCGAGGTCGAAGCCGAACTGGGAGGGGCCGCCGGTCATCCGCAGCCCGGCCTGGCCCGGTGCCCCGGCCGCGTTGATGCGCAGGACGCAGTCCGCGGTGACGCCCCGGGCGTCGGCGGCGGCGCCGATCCGCTCCAGGTCGCCGAAGGACTCGGCGGAGAAGGTGCGCATCCCCGCCGCGATCGCCTCGTCGAGCTCGGCCGGGACCTTGCCGGGACCGGAGTACATCAGTTCCGCCGCCGGGTGGCCCGCCTCGAGGGCCGCAGCCAGTTCCCCGCGTGAGGTCACCTCGGCGCGGGCTCCGCCCCGGCGCAGCTCGGCGACGAGATCGGGGTGCGAGTTGGCCTTCAGCGAGTAGTAGACGCGGCACGGCTGGGGCAGGGCCGCCCGCAGGTCCTCCAGGGCGGCGCGCACCCGGGCCAGGTCGTAGACGTAGAGGGGGCTGCCGTACTGCTCGACGAGCCGACGGACCGTCAGGTCGGCGCCGGGATGCCCGGCGTGGTCGTGGTCAGTGGCCATCGGTGCCCTCCATGAGCCGCCGGCGCAGCTCCTTGCGGTCGGTCTTGCCGTTGGGGGTGAGCGGAAGGGCGTCCAGCACATGGCAGACGTCCGGCACCTTGGCGGCTTCGAGGCGGTCCCCCAGCCGGGCCAGCACCTGCTCCCCGTCCACGTCGGGACTCTCGCCGACGACGAAGAGGACCATGTCGCGGTCGTCCTCCGGCACGAGCAGCGCCGCTTCCCGCACGCCGTCGATGTCGAGCACGGCGGCCTCGATCTCGACGGAACTCATGCGCGAGCCGCGCCGCTTGAACAGGTCGTCCCGGCGGCCCTGGAAGTAGACGTGCCCGTCCTCGTCGAGCCGGCCGTAGTCACCCGTGTGCAGGGTGACCGGGCCGCCGTCCGCGCCCGGCCGGAACCGCAGGGCGGTCTGCTCGGGGGAACGCCAGTAGCCGGCCATCAGGTGCGGCCCGCGCACCACTATCTCGCCGGTCTCCCCCGTCGGGACCGGCCGTCCGTCGTCGTCGACGACGAGCACCTCGGTGCCGGGCAGCGCGGGCCCCACCGAACCGGGGCGGGCCAGATCGCCGTCGGGTTCGAGGATGGTGATCCGCTTGCACTCGGTGGTGCCGTACATGGGCACCACCGACGCGCCGGGGAACGTCTCCCGAAGCGCGGCGATGAGCGGGGCGTTGAGGGCGGCCCCGGTGTTGGTGAACAGGCGGATCCGGGTGGGCCGCTGGTCGCGGGAGGCGAGTTTGACGAGCAGTTCGCCCAAGGACGGCACGAGGGGCACGACGGTCGCCCCGTGGTCCCGGGCGAAACCGAGCAGCCGGGCGTGGTCGGCGGGGCCCGACAGCAGCAGTTCGGCACCGGCCAGCGCGCTGAGGAAGACCTGGTAGAGGCCGTAGTCGAAGGAGAGCGGGACGGCGGTGAGCACGATGTCGTCGGGGCGGTAGTTCAGCCGTGCCGCGATGGCGCGGGCGGCGAACGCCACGGGCCCGTGCGGGCAGGCCACGCCCTTGGGCGCCGCGGTGCTGCCCGAGGTGTAGATGAGCAGGGCGAGCCGGTCGGCGGGCACCTCGGTCTGGGTACGGGCGGCCGGGTCGGCCGGACCGGACAGGTCCAGCTCGGAGACGACGGCGACCGGCACCCCGGACGGCCAGCTCAGGCCGTCGGCACCGTCGCGCTCGGCGTCCTCGACGACGATCAGCGAGGGTTCGGAGTCGGCGATCACCGACTGGAGGTGGAAGGCCTTCATGCCCGGGTTGATGGGCACCAGGACGGCACCGTGTCGCCAGGTCCCGTACAGCAGGGCGGTGAACTCGCGGCTGCTGCCGACACGGGCCAGCACCCGGTCGCCGGGCTTGACGCCGTGGGCGTCCAGGATCCGGGCGAAGGAGTCGGCGGCGGCGTCGAGTTCGGCGTAGGTCCACATGCCGTAGCGGTCCCGCACGGCGGGGGCGTCGGGGCACCGGGCGGCGGCGGCCGTCAGGAACACCTCGGCGGCGTTGTCGACCCGGGGGGCGGTCTCGGTCCCGACGGCGTCGTCGATCAGGGCCGAGGCCGGAAAGGACGTCAGTGTGCTGGTCACGACCGCGCCTCCTCGTCGTGCGCGGCGGGCGTCTGCCAGGACGGTTCCTCGGTGATCTCCAGCACGGCGCAGGTGGACGTGAAGCCCGAACCGGCGCCGATCAGCAGGACCGTGTCGCCGACCCGCAGCAGCCCGCGCTCGGCGAGGTCGTTGAGCCCCGCGAACTGGTCGCCCGCGCCCAGGTGTCCACTGCGCCGGGCGAACTCCCAGCTGGTGCGGTCCTCCGCCAACCCCAGGACGGTGCCGGCCTGCCATTCCATCTTGCTGCGGCCGCTCGCCGGGATCACGGCCCAGGTGATGTCCTCGCGCTGCTTGCCGGCGTCGGCCAGCGCCGCGTCGACGGCGGCCACCGCCACGCCCACCAGACGCTGGGTGGCCTCGCGCAGGTTGCCGTGGTGCTGGAGGTAGTGACCGAGCCGCTCGGCGAGCCCGAGCGGCTTCTCGTCGGGCAGCGGGGTGAACCCGGGGCCGCGGGTGACCACCTCCAGCGAGTTGTCGGCCCGGGTGGCGGTCGACAGCAGCTTGGCGAATCCGCCCTGGTTGGAGAGCAGCAGCGCCGTGCCGCCGTCGCCGTAGACGATTCCGGCCTCGTCGCGCCAGCGGTCGATCAGCGGTTCGCCGAAGCGGTCCGCGGTGGTGAGCATCGCGGCGGCGGCACCGGGCGTGGTGGCCAGATGGCGGGCGGCCAACTCCATGGCGCCCGTCCCGGCGTTGCACTCCTGCTTGAGTTCGAACGCGGGGACGCCCCTGCCGAGCGCCTTGTCCGCGACGTACGAGGCCACCGGCCACAGGGTCTGCCCTTGGAACCAGACGTAGCTGTGCAGCAGCAGGCTCACGGTCTCGGGGTCCAGCCCGGACCGCTTGAGTGCCGTGGTGGCCGCCTGGACGGCCATGTCGGGCGGTGCGACCTCCTCGTCGGCCACCCGGATGGACAGCAGGGCGTCGGCCTCGAACTGTTCGGGGTCGTACTTGCCCGCTTCCACGGCCGCACGTGTCGGATACGGCTCCGGGAGCCAGGATCCCGTGGCCGCCACGTAAACGCTTTCCCAGCGCATGGTCCTCCCATCATCGGTGGCTGATCTCTCGATCCGTCGTGTCGTGTCAGGAGATGAGCCCTCGGGAGGAGCGTGTGGGTGACGGCTTTGGCCCGGCTAAAGAAGGAGACCGCCGGGGCACCGCGCGTACGGGCTCAAGTGCGGCTTCAGTGACCCCGCCCAGGCTCGGGGCGCGTGACGTTCGGAACGCCGCGTCCAGGCCGCCGAGAGGAGCCAGCACATGCACAGGACCGATGGGGACGGCGCAGACCCCAGGCGGTGGTGGATGCTCGGGATACTGTCCCTGGCGTTGTTCGCCATCGTGCTGAACAACGGGCTGCTCAATGTGGCGATACCGGTGCTGATGCGCGATCTGGGCGCGGACATCGGGCAGGCCCAGTGGATCGTCGACAGCTACGCCCTGGCCTTCGCCGGCGTCCTGCTGACCGCGGGAGCGGTGGCCGACCGGTTCGGCCGCAAGCGGGCCACGCTCGGCGGCGCGGCGGTCTTCGGGGCCGGCTCCCTGATCGCGCTCGGCGCGGACGGCCCCGGCCAGCTGATGGCGGCACGGGTGGTGATGGGCCTGGGTGCCGCCTTCATCATGCCCGGCACGCTCGCCATCATCGTCGACGTCTTCCCGGAGACCGAGCGTGCCCGGGCGATCGGGGTGTGGAGCGGGGTCTCCGCCCTGGGGGTCGCGGCCGGCCCGGTGGTCGGCGGTGCCCTGGTCGGGCATTTCTGGTGGGGGTCGATCTTCCTGGTCAACCTGGTACCGGTGGTGGTGGTCCTGGTCGGCGGGGCGCTGCTGCTGCGCGAGTCCGCCGACCGGGCGCCGCGGCCACCCGACCCGGTCGGTGCGCTGCTCGGCACCGCGGCCATGGCGGGGCTGGTGTTCGGCGTCATCCAGACCTCGGGGCACGCGCTCACCTCGCTGCCCGTGGTCGGCGGACTGGCCGTGGCCGCGGCGGCGGGCACCGTGTTCGTCATGTGGGAGCGGCGGCACCCGCATCCGATGCTCGACACGGACCTGCTGCGCCGACCCGCGTTCATCGGGGCGAGCGCGAGCATCCTGCTCCTCATGCTGGGGCTGGCCGGCACCCTGTTCGTGCTCACCCAGCGGCTTCAGTTCGTGCTGGGGTACACCCCGCTGCGCTCGGGCCTGGCCGTGATGCCGGTGGCCCTCGCGGTGGCGCTGGGCACGCTGTTGTGTCCGGTGCTGGACCGGCGGGCCGGGGCGCGGGGCTGTGTGGCCGTGGGCCTGTCGGCCGCCGCGTGCGGTGTGCTGGTGCTGGGGCAGTGGGGCGAGGGGTACCCGCCGGTGTTCGTGGGTCTGGTGCTCATCGGAGTGGGCTTCGGACTGTCCATGGCACCCACCACCCATGTGGTGATGTCCCTGGTGCCCCCGGAGCGTTCGGGGTCCACCGCCTCCCTGGACATGACCATGCAGGAGCTGGGCACCGCCCTGGGGGTGGCCGTGGTGGGCAGTGTGCTCGCCGGCCGTTACGCCGATGCCGTGGCGGGTGCGCCGGGGAGCGTGGGCGAGACCCTGCGAGCAGCCGAGCGGGCCGGGGGTGAGGCCGGGCACGTCCTGGCCGCCACCGCCCGCCAGGCCTTCGACGACGCGGCGGCGGCGGGGCTCGGTGTCGCGGCGGCGGCCGTGGCCTGCGGTGCGGTGGTCGCCGCGCTGCTGCTGCCGGGACGGGCGGGTGCCGAGGCGGCTGTCGCGCCTTCGGTCACCGGCCCCCGCGAGGCCGGACCGACCCCTGCTCACCAGGGCTCCGCCCACCCCGGAGCCTGAGCGCGTGCCCTACCCGTACGACCGTGACGGACGCCGCTTCAGCGATTCTCCAGCGGTGGGGGCGACGCTGGAGACCTGGTCGTCCCGTGCCCCGTTCGCGTGGCGCCGACACCACGAACAGCATGAGGAGATTCACCAGATGACCGTTCAGCAACGCTCGTTCCTGGGCAGAGCCCTGTATGTCGGCCCGTCACTGCGGACCTTGCACGAGCAGTACGCCAAGCACGGGACCGTCGACGCCGGTGCGCCCGTTCTCGCGTCCTGCGAAGTCACTGTCCGAGCCCCGTCGTCGGAGGTGTGGGAACTGCTGGCCGACATCGCTCGATGGCCCTCCTGGGTACCGGGGGTCCGGCAGGCGCACCTCGACGGCGACCTCGCGCCGGACGTTCCGTTCCGCTGGGTGCTGAACGGAATGCGCGTCAAGTCCACGCTGGCCGTGGTCCGGCCGGGATCCGAACTGTCCTGGACCGGCACGCTCGCCGGGACCCGCGGAGTGCATCGCTTCCTGCTGGAGCCGGCGCGCGGCGCCACCCGCGTGCGGTCCGAGGAGTCGATCGGCGGTCCGCTGGCGGGCCTCCTCTACAGCAGCGACAAACTCCAGGCCGTCCTGGCCGACTGGACCGCCGCCCTCAAGTCCCAGGCAGAGAAGACGGGATCGACTCGATGACCATCGCACTGGCCTACAACCCGCTCTTCCTCGCTCTGCGGTTCCTGCTGGAGGTGTTCGCGCTGGGCTGCTACGCCGTGTGGGGCTGGCGCACGGTCCCGGGGCCGCTGCGTTTCGTCGCCGCGATCGCCGTCCCCGTGGCGATGGCGATGCTGTGGGGCAACTTCGCCACCGCCGGCGACGAGGCCCGGTCGGGTGAGACCACCTTCGACACTCCTGGCCCGCTACGGCTGCTGCTGGAACTCGCCGTGCTCGGCGGGGCCTGGGCCGCGCTGCGGCACATCGGCGCCCTGCAGGTGGCCAAGTACTACCTGATCGTGCTGGTGGTCTACCACGTCTGTGCGTACGACAGGATCTGGTGGCTGCTGCGGCACTGACCGATTCACCGGGCCCGTCGCCCTCGGGCGCGGGCGCGGCGGTCCGGGGCGGCGGGGGCGGCGGGTTTGCCGCCCCCGCCGCCCCCTTTGCGCACCCGCGCGTGACGGAGTGCGCGTCGGAGCGGTTCGGCCCGACCGGTGCCCGGCCTCTCTTCCCACGTCGGCGGGCCGTCCGCTCCGGTCCCGGAGTGGACGGCCCGCCAGTCGCGTTCGCGGTGCGTCAGACACCGACCGCCTGAGAGGTTTCCGCGAAGTCGCGGCCGCCCACGCCTGTGCGGTGGGCGATCTCGTACCGTCGCAGCACCTCGGAGAGCCGGTCGAGGAAGGCGCTCTCCTGTTCCCTGATGTAGAAGTGGCCGCCCGGCACGACGACGTTCTCGCAGTGGTCGGTGGAGTAGAGGGACCACTCCCGTACCTCCGGGACCGTCACCAGGCGGTCGTCGGCCCCGGCGAAGGTGTGCAGCGGAATCGGCAGCGGGGTACGGTCCACGCTCCCGGCGCCCTCACAGAGCATCAGATCGCCCCTGACGACGGGCAGCAGCGCCGCCAGCCACTCGGGCCGGTCCAGCAGCACGCGGGGCAGACCTCCCAGCGCGGCCAGCCCGCGCATGAGTTCATCGTCGTCCGCCACGTAGCCGTGGGTGATGGGCGGGGCCGGCAGGTGGGGGGCGCGGTGGGCTCCGAGG
>NZ_LIRK01000466.1 GCF_001419765.1 Streptomyces torulosus | reverse complement strand
GCGGCGGTGGTCGAGGCCCTGCGCCAGTCGGCCGAGAACCTGGGGCTCAGGCCTACGCCTTGAGGGGGACGGGTGTGACGTGCGTGGCTCCGTCGCGAGGGTGCGAGGGTGCGAGCAGGTGAGGGTTACGGCGGCAGAGGGGTGCCGGCGCGAGCGGCGCCGTGGGGGCGCGAGGCTCAGAGGGCGGGGGCGCGAGCAGGGCCGCAGGGCGGTGGCACGACGCCGTCGCGGGGGTGCGAGCAGGGGCGGGTGCGGCACAGCGGAGTGCGCTGTCAGAGGATCCGCGTGGCCGTGGGCCGTGCACCACGCCCGCGCCCTGCGCGTCTCGCGCCGCCGGGCTCCTGCCCGACGCGCCTGGCGGGCGATCCGGCGGAGGCGGTGCCCGGCGCCCCGGCGGACGCGTCGCCCGACGATCCCGCGGACGCGTCCCCGGCGATCCAGTGGACGCCCCGTCGGCGATCTAGTGCTGTGGCCGGAAAGCTCGCTGCGTCCGGTGCGGTGCCTCGCAAGGCGGAGCATGACCCGCGTACTGGATGTACTCGGGTCATGCGACAACGCCGCGAGGTGCCGTGCCGGGCGTCGCGAGCCGGTGAACCTTTCCGGTCACAGCACTAGCGGGTGGCCCCGGTGTGCTCCCGCACAGTGGCCGCCTCGCTCGCCGTCGTCCCGGCTCCTGGCTCGGCGCTCTTCTTCGCGAAGCCGCGCCGGCCCGGCAGGATGGCGAGGACGATCAGTGTTCCGGCGGCCATGATGATCCCGCCGATGAGGCTAGTCTGGGCGACTCCGTGGGCGAAGGCCTGGTGGACGGCGTCCACGGCGGCCTGGGCCTGCTGGGGCCCGGCGGAGGGATCCTGCGCGACCCGCTCCGCGACGGCCAGGCCGGCGCCGACCGAGTCCTTGGCGGTCTCCATCGCCTCCGCCGGGAGCCGGTTGCCCACCAGGTCGGTCAGCTCGTCCCGGTAGGCCGTGCCCAGCAGCGAGCCCAGCACCGCGATGCCCAGCGCCCCGCCCAGCTCCAGCGCGGTGTCGTTGACACCGCCGCCGACGCCCAGCTCGGACTCGGGGAAGGAGCCCATGATCGTGTCGGTCGCCGGGGAGATGGCCAGTCCGAGCGCGAGGCCCAGCATCATCAGCGGCGCCAGGAAGTCCCCGTACGTCGACCCCTTGTCGATCTGGGTGAGCAGGAACATGCCCGCCGTGCCGACGGCCATGCCGGTCACGGCCATCACCCTCACCCCCAGCTTCGGGGCGAGCACCCCGGTCACCGCGGACCCGAGGAACACCGCCCCGCCCAGCGGCAGCAGCCGTACACCCGTGTCCAGGGCGCCGTAGCCAAGGACGAACTGCAGGAACTGCGTCACGTAGTAGATCACGGCGAACATGCCGAAGAAGAAGAACGTCACCGCGAGCATCGAGCCGCTGAAGGGCCGCAGCGCGAACTTTCGGACGTCCAGCATCGGGTGCGGGTGCCGCAGCTCCCAGGCGACGAAGGCGACCAGACCGACACCGGCGACCACGGCGGCGGTGACGGGGCCGACGCCCCAGCCGGAGTGCGGGCCCTCGATGGCGGCGTAGATCAGGGAGCCGACCGTGACGATCGACAGCAGACCACCGCCGTAGTCGATCCGGCCCATGCCCTCCGCCTTGGACGGCGGTACCAGGGCGAGCGCGCCGAACACGGCGGCAACGGCTATCGGCACGTTGATCAGGAAGGTCGAGCCCCAGGCGTGGTCCTCAAGCAGCCAGCCGGAGACCAGCGGGCCGACGGCTACCGCCACCCCGGAGGTCGCGGCCCAGGCGGTGATGGCCTTGGCCCGCTCGCTCCGGGGGAAGGTCGCGACCACCAGGGACAGCGTGGCCGGCATCACGACCGCGGCACCGACACCCATGATCGCGCGGGCCACGATGACCAATGAGGTCTCGTCGACCATGCTTCCCATCACCGAACCGCCGGCGAAGATCAGCAGACCCAGCACCAGCGCGCCGCGCCGGCTGTACTTGTCGCCGATCGCGCCCAGCACCAGCATCAGCGCCGCGTACGGAACGGTGTAGGAGTCGACGACCCACTGCAGATCACTGCTGCTCAGGCCCAGGTCGGTGGTCATGTCGGGGGCGGCGACGATCAGCGACGTGTTCGCCATCACCGTGATCAGCAGGCTCAGGCACAGCACGAGCAGCGCCCACCAGCGCCGCGCGTAAGGCCCGGTCATTTTCTCCACGGGGGTGTTCGCAAGGAAGGGCATCAGTAGCTCCTGAGAGGGACGGGGCGGACGAGCGGAATCACGTAATTGCCCGTGGGGCGAGCGGGCGGCGGGCTGAGATCTCCGGGCTTCGAGATCATCCTGTGGCCCCTTGTGGGCTTCCCCCGGCGATCCCCTGGAGGGCCGCGTCGGTGTCCGCGATGGCCAGCATCCTGTTGATGTCGGCGCCGGCCAGTGCGCCGGCCGCTGCGGAGGTCCCGACCTGGGCGACCAGATCGGTGGCGTTGCCGGCCACCCACACACCCGGCACCTCGGTGGTGCCGGCCATACCGGAGGCGAAACCGCGGCCCGTCGGCAGGTCCCGCACCGGCAGGCCCAGACCTTCCAGACCCTGGGTGCGGGCCTGCATCGGCGCGGCGACCGCGACGACGCGGCGGGCCACGACCTGGCCGTCGGCCAGGCGCACCCCGGCGAGGGCACCGTCCTCGTCGTTGACGACCTCGGTGACCGGGGTGTCGATGACGCGGATGCCGCGGGCGGCGAAGCGGGCGCGGCTGTCCTCGTCCAGGTCGGTGCCGTGGGTGAAGTAGGTCAGGTCCTCGGTCAGCTGGCGGAACAAAAACGCGTGGCCGATGGAGGCCGGGCCGGTGGCGAGGATGCCGATGGGCTCATCGCGCACCTCCCAGCCGTGGCAGTACGGGCAGTGCACCACACTGTGCCCCCAGTGCTCGGCGAGCCCGGGCACCTGTGGCAGCACATCCGTGAGGCCGGTGGCCACCAGGATGCGGCGGGTGGTGATACGGCGGCCGTCGGCCAGGGTGACGGTGAACCGAAGGTCCCCGTCCGCCGACGGGGCGGCGGACTCGGCCGAGACCACCTCGCCGAACACGACGCGTCCGCCGTACTGGCGCACCTGCTCCCGGCCCCGTCGAAGGATCTCGGACGGCGGGGTGCCGTCCAAGACGATGAAGCCGTGCACGGCCTCCGCGGGCGCGTTGCGCGGGGAGCCGCTGTCGATCACGACGACCGAGCGGCGGGAGCGGGCGAGGATCAGTGCGCCGTTCAGCCCCGCGGCGCCCCCGCCGATCACCACCGCGTCGACGGTCCCCTCGGCCAGTGCGTCGCTCGCGTACGGAGGAGTCGCCACAGCCATGGCCTCCTGCGTTTCCTTATCAGTCATGGTTCGGTCAACCCTTCGAGTTCTGGGTGGTTGGAGGGGGGCAGCTGTTCAGAAAGCCGAGGATGTGGTCGGCGACCGTCTTGGGCTGTTCGAGGTGCAGGAAGTGCCCCGCGCCGAGGACAGCCCGACGTTCGTGATGTACAGATCCAGTCCGGCGATGAAACTCGCCGTCGCCAGGATCGCGAGGATCAGACAGGGCCTTGCAGGCCTGGAAGGCGTCGCAACGCCGGGCGGCGCGGAGGAGTTCACAAGCATGGGTTGCTCTCCATCGCGCCAGGCGTGCGCGCAGCCTGTCCGGTGAGCTCAGGACCGTTATGGACTGAACAGTCAGAAACCTAGGCGGTTCTGTACTGGGTTGTCAAATACGGTGGGTTGGCTTTACCTTCGATGTATGGCGAGACCACGAAGCTTCGACCCCGACTACGTCCTCCACGCCGCCGAGCGGCAGTTCCGCACCTCGGGCTACAACGGCACGAGCGTCGACGACATCAGCGCCGCCACCGGCCTGGGCCGCGGCAGCCTCTACGCCGCGTTCGACGGCAAGCACGGCGTGCTGCTGCAGGCGATGGCCGGCTACTTCGCCCGGCTGGGGCAGTTTGCGCCGAAGGCGCTCGCCGGACCGGACGAGGGTGCCCTGGAACGACTGCACGCGTACTTGCTCCGCGCCGTCCACGGGGTGCCACTCGCCGCCGACGTCCCCCCCGCCCCTGACCGGGCGGCGGCGGCCTGCTTCGCCGCCAAGATGGCCCTGGAGATCGGCGCCTCCGACTCCGAGGTGAAACGCCTGGCCAACGACTGCTTCTCCGTGCTCGCGACGGCGGTGGCCGATTGTGTGCGAGCGGCGCAGCGCAACGGCGACATCGACCCCGACGCGGATCCCGACGACCTTGCGTACCTTCTGCTGACCATCATCCGCGGGACCGATGTCGTAGGCGCGTACGGCCACAGCCCCGCCCGCCTGACCTCGATTGCGGAGAGCGCGTTCGCCTTGCTGCCTCGCCCGCGCCACCACTGACAAGGGCACGGCCGGCCTCATTGCACAGGCATCTGATGCGGTCGGCCCACTTCGACACCGCGGAGGCACGGCCCGTAGGTTTGCGCGCCGCCGTGACCTCGTATGTTGGCGCGTGCTGTGGTGTCCCGGTGTCGGCGTACACGTGAACGTGGCCCTGGCAAGATCTCCGTGAAGCTGGGTGTGCCACCGTGCGCCGACAGGCGGTGTCTCGGGTGTCGCAGAGTAGGCCTTGAAGCGGCGTCCCGTGTTGTCCCGTAGAACCTGGCTGTCAGTGCTGGGTGGAAGACTTCCCGGCATGATCGAACCGAATCCGAAAACAGACCTTCTGCGTTACCTGCAAGACGGCCGGGATGCCTTGTTGTGGAAACTCGATGGGCTCTCGGAGTTGAACTTGGTGACGGTGTCCCGGAGTCTCCTCTCGGTCTCTGGGACTTGGTGGGTCTCGGTGCGGACGCGTTCGTGGAACTCGTTCTTCAGGTCGACGTGCCGCTTGAGGAGGGCCATGCGGTGGACGTCGGCCTCTGTGGCGTGAGGCTGCAGTTGGAGACCGTGGCGTGTCCGGCCAGAAGCCGGTCCATGGCCGCGCGGATACGGGCGCGTTCGTGCCGGTGCTGCTGGTTCATGTGAGTGCCTCGGTGGGGTGGGCGGTCGCATCGTGGATGTCGGCCGTCTCACGGAGTCGGTTGGCGTTGACACGCAGGCGCTTGCTGACCGGGTCGGGGGCTCGAGATGCCAACTGGTCGAGTTCGTTGGCGCGTTCTCGGAGCAGGCGGGCATGGCTGTCGGTGCGGACGGTGTTGCCGCAGCCTGGTCGGCAGTCGTACTGCCGTGGGGCAGTTGCGCCGGGGTCAGGTTCGCATAGGGCGTTGTCGTGCTTGAAGGCGCAGATCAGGAACGCGGCGGGGTTGTCGTAGAGGACGATGCCGTCGCGGGCGAGGAAGGTGCTGGCCTTCTTCGCGAAGGTGCGGGGCACGATGCTGCCCTCGAAGCGGGGTGCGTTGGCGGCGGCGGTCAGGGCCCGGCGGACGGCAGGACCGGTCGCGCCATCCGGTGTCCGTGCGGTGCGACGCGGCGGACCGGGTGCGCCGGCAGGGGAGCTGACGGCCGACCCGATCAGCGACGACCCGGACACCACACCCTCGCTGCTGGTCATGGTCCGGGTGCTGGGCGAAGTGGTCGAGGCCACGGAGCGCCCCGCCGCTCCCCCGGCGAGTCCGACCGAGGCCCGCGTCCTGGCGCTGCTGGCCGGCGGCGCCACCACCGCGCGGCCCGCGCGGGAGACCGGCCTCACCGTCGACGGCGTCAACCACCACCTGCGCCGCCTGTCCGCCCGCTGGTCCGCCACGGGCCGCACGGAACTGGTGGCCCGCGCCTACGCCCTCGGCGTACTGGCCCCCGGGGTGTGGCCGCCCGCCCCCGCCTCGACGACAAAATCCATTGGCCCCTCCCCGGAAGTCTGAGTAGCTTAGGCCAGAACCTAGTGACCCTAGGTTTGAGTCATCGAAGCCCTTGCCCTACAGCCCCTTCCGGAGGACCGCCATGAAGCCGCTCACCGAGCAGGAGATCCGCAGCTCGTTCATCAACTGCTCCAAGGGCGAGGCGAAGCGCATCTCCCTCCCCCGCGACCTGGACGAACGCCCCTGGGACGACCTGGACTTCCTCGGCTGGCGGGATCCTGGGGCACCCGACCGCAGCTACCTGGTCACCGAACGCGGAGGCCGGCCGGTGGGGGTCACCCTGCGGTTCCCCTCCGCCCAGCGCGGCTTCCTGCACCGCAGCATGTGCTCCCTTTGTCTGACGACGCACCGGGGCAGCGGGGTCTCGCTGATGACGGCCCGCAAGGCGGGCGCGGCCGGTCGGGAGGGCAACTCGGTGGGGGTGTACATGTGTGCCGACCTGGCGTGTTCCCTCTACGTACGCGGCAAGAAGGCCCTCGACACGGGCAGCCGATTCGAGGAGAGCCTCACCACGGAGGAGCAGATCGCCCGGACGGTCGACCACCTGACCGCCTTCCTGGACAAGCTGTACGCCTGAACCGCCCGCCGCCGCAGGGGCCGCGATACGCCCGCGGGGTGAAACCGCACGCCCGCGGGGTGAAACCGCAGTACACGCGGGGGCAGCCCCCTCCTCCTGCCGAATCGTTCCGGTGATTAGGGTCCTCGGTCAGGAGTTCGGTGTACCGGCAAGGGGAACAGCGCAAGGATGCGAGACGTACGTGGTGTATGGGCCCTGATGCACACAAAGGTGTCCCGGTGGCGACAGGATCCGGTGGTCGTGCAGTCCGTGCGGTCGGCCGCGGCCGCATCGGTCGCCTACGTGGTGGCGCTGTGGTTCAGCACGTCACCGGCGCCGTTGACGGCACCGCTGACCGCGCTCCTCGTCGTCCAGGTCACCCTCTACGCCACGCTCACCAACGGCATCCGCCGGGTGAACTCGGTGGTCGCCGGCGTCGTCGTCGCCATCGGCTTCAGCGTGCTCGTCGGTCTGACCTGGTGGAGCCTCGCCCTGCTCATCCTCGCCTCACTGGCCGTCGGCCATCTGGTCCGGGTCAGCGAGTACGTGCCCGAGGTGGCGATCAGCGCGATGCTGGTGCTCGGGGTGACCAGGGTCGGGGACACGGCGTGGACCCGGGTCATGGAGACACTGATCGGCGCCGTCGTCGGACTCGCCTTCAACCTGCTGCTCGCTCCCCCGGTGTGGGTGGAGGCGGCCGGCGAGTCCATCGAGGACCTGGCCCGCCGTATGCGACGGCTGATGATCCGCGTCGGCGAGGAGGCCGTCGGCCGCCCCGCCTTCGAGGTGGCGGCGGCCCGGCTGCACGAGGCCCGTGAGCTGGACTTCGACATCGTCGAGGTCGACGCGGCCCTCAAGCAGGCCGAGGACAGCCTGAAGCTCAATCCGCGGGTCCGGGAAGGGCTGCTGCACCGGGTCGTGCTGCGCACCGGCCTCGACACGCTGGAGATCTGCACGGTGGTGCTGCGCGTGCTGGCCCGCACCCTCACCGATCTGGCCCGCGAACGGGAGCCCAGCCCGCTGTTCTCCGCCGAGGTGGGGGCGACCCTCGAACGGCTGCTCGGCGAGATCGGTGACGCGGTGGTCAGCTTCGCGGTCCTCGTCACCACCGACGTCAGCCGCAGCGCCGAGTCCGCGGAGGACCGCCTCGCCGCCGAGCTGTCGACGGCCGCCACGACCCGCGACAAGCTCGCCCAACTGCTGCTGGAGGACGTCCGGCGCGACCCGAGCGAGTGGCAGCTGTACGGCGCCGTGCTGACCGAGGTCAACCGCATACTGGACGAGCTGGACACCCAGCACCGCTCCCAGCGGCTGCTGGAGGAACTCGACCGCTGCACCCGCGAGCAGCGTGAGCGCTCCCCCCGCCTCACCGGCCTGCGCGATCGCCTGCGCATCGCGCTGCCCTCCCGGCGGAACCGCTCCGGCCCCGTCGGACGTACTAAGTCACAAGGCACGACGCGATGACGAGGGGAGCGTACGGAATGGCCGACGGCACCGTGCGGATCGACGGGACGACACTTCACCTGCCGGGTGGTGTGCGGGTGCGCTTCATCCGCACGCTGCGCCTGCCCGAGACGGGTACGCACCAGCTTCCGCCCGGTCTGGGCGACTTCCCGATCCGCCGGGTCGAGGACTATCCGCACACGGCCCCCGAGGAGATGCGGGCGCGCGGCGGGGTGATGCTCCCCGTGTATCTGCGCGAGGCGATGTGGCTGCACTTCGGCGGTTCCCTGGAGCCGGCCGCGCTCCAGGTCGGCGTCGGCAAGGTGTGCGCGGTGTCGGGTGAGCCGTGGAGCAACCGGCTCAGCCGGAAGCCGCAGAACTACGTGGTGCTGCCGCGTCAGCCGTGGCTCGACGGCATCAACTCCGGGAAGGGCACGGTCCGCCAGTTCGTCGCCGTCCCGCTGGGGCTCGGCGCGACGGTCGAGGGGCAGGTCACCGGCGAGGAGGTGTTCGGCGGGGTGCAGTTGCAGTCGTTCCCGCTGAACGACACCCAGCTCGCCGTCTGGCGGGAGGAGGAGCGGCAGAGGGCCGCGCGGGAGCGGAACTTCGGCCCGGTCGGCGGCTACGGCGGCCCGGTCCCGATGCCGCCGCCGGGCGCCGCCCCGATGCCCGCGCCCATGGCCGCGCCGCCCGGTGGCGCGCCCCTGCCTCCGCCGGCGCCGGGCGGCAGCCCGATGGCGTTCGCGGCGCCGGGTGCCGCGCCCGCGGCCCGTGCGGCGGTGCCACCGCGGGCGCCGGCCGCGATGGGGCTCGGTGTCGGCGGTTCGATGCGCCAGGAGGTCTACCAGGACACCTGGCCGCGCGGCAGCTGGGCGGAGCAGCCGGCCGGCCGGGTCTTCGTGCACCTCGTCACCCCGCCCGAGTGGCGCCGGATCACCGGTGAGGCCCCGCCGCCGTCGCCGGTGGACCGCGCGGCCTACACGAACGCGGGGCTCCCCTGGTTCGACTACTACGACCAGGACGGGCACGACGTCGAGCCCGCCGACGCGCTCGGCGCGGTCAAGCCGGTCGGCGACTGGCTCGGCACCGACCTCGATCCCTGGCAGCCGCCCGCCCCCGGCCAGATCAAGCCCCTCGGTGACGCGCCGGGCAGGCCGATCCAGGACGGCGACTGGTAACCGTCAGGCGGGCCCGCCCGGCGCCATCGGCCCGCGCGGGGCCGGGGCAGGACGGACCACGGGCTCGTGGAGTCCTCGACGGCGGGCGTTGCATGGCGTGCAACGCCCGCCGTCCGAGTTTTGCGTCGGGCCGCTCGGAGCCGTCAAGGTGGGGTTCGGACGGGACGAGCGAGACCTGGGGTGCGACGGATGGCGAGTGAGGCGGGGCGGGAGCCCGGGGCCTGGAGCAGGCGCCGAGTGCTGGGCATGCTGGCGGCGACGGCCGTACCGGCGTCCCTGGCGGGATGCTCCGGGTCCGAGGGGGCCGGCGCCTCGTCGCCCTCGTCGTCGTCCGCGCCGTCGGTGAGCGCCCCGGCGGCGGAGGCCGGCTCCCCCTCGGCGTCCCGCACCCCCACCGGCCCGAGGCCCTTGTTCCTCGGTACGTACACCTCGGCGGAGGGCGGCGGCACCGGTGTCGGCGTGGCGGTGTACGACGCCCGGAGCGGCCGGATCACGGGCCGGGGGACGATCGACGGTGTGGGCGACCCGTCGTATCTCGCGGTCCACCCGGACGGCCGGACGCTGTACGCGGTGAACGAGCGCCCCGAGGGCGGGGTGACCGCGGTACGGATCTCGGACCGGAAGGTCCTCTCCACCCGGAGCAGCGGCGGCGAGGCCCCCTGCCATCTCTCGGTGCACCCCGGCGGACGGTGGCTGCTCAGCGCGAACTACGGCACGGGCAGTGTCGCCGTGCACCCCATCGAGCCCTCGGGCGCCCTCGGCGCGCGTACGGACCTGGTCGTGCACGGCAGCCCGGCGCCGGGTCCGGGGCAGCAGGGGCCGCACGCGCACCAGATCGTCACGAGCCCCGACGGCGGTCATGTCCTCGCCGTCGATCTGGGCACCGACACGGTGTACACCTACCGCCTCGACGAGAGGCGCGGCACGCTGAGCGAGGTCTCGCGGGCGCGGACCCGGCCGGGCGCTGGGCCCCGGCACCTCACGTTCCACCCCGGAGGCCGGTACGCGTACCTCGCGAACGAGGTCGACGACACGGTGGTGGTCTGCGCCTACGACCCGGACAGCGGCCGGCTCACACCGGGCGGGCCCCAGTCCACGGGGACGGGGTCGGGCACGAACTATCCGGCGCAGCTGGTGGTGACGCCGAACGGCGCGTACGCGTATCTCGCCAACCGGGGGCACGACAGTCTGACGCGGTACGCGGTCGAGGCGGGGGGTGCCCGGCTGCGGCTGGTGGACACGGTGCCGGTGGGTGGGGAGTTCCCCCGTCAGATCGCCCTCTCCCCCGACGGCGGTCTGCTGTTCGCCGCGCTCCAGCGGTCGAGCGCGGTCAGTGTCTTCCGGGTCGATCCGGACTCCGGTGAACTGCGGCGGGCGGGTGAGCCGTTCGCGTCACCCGTCGCCGTCTGCGCGCTGCCGCTGTAGGGCGCGGGGGCAGGACGCGGCGCTCGCCTGGGACAGCAGGACGTGCATGCGTTCGGTGAGCTGCGCCATGTCGTCGGCGGGTGTGTGGAACGTCAGGCGTACGTCGCCGTTGGTGCGGGCCCGTTCGACGCGCAGGGTGAGGCCGTGGCGGTCGACGGCGAGCGGCTGGACGCGTACGGCGCCGTGCAGGCTGTCGTGCGGGAGGAGCCGGGTGAGTCGCTCGACGGCGTCGGGGTGGGCGTCGGCGAGGTGGGTCAGCAGCCTCGGCTCGGCCGTGGCCAGCGGGTCGGGTGCCGCGGCGGCGAAGTCGTCGAGGTCGACGACGACGGCGCCGGACGGCTCACGCAGCACGATCCGGGTGGGCCGGAACTCCAGGTCGCCGTCCTTGGACGCGAACCAGCCGGCGAGCCACAGCCGGGCCCGGATGCGGCCCCGCACAGGGACGGGCGCGACGTCGGCGAACTCCAGCACGGCGGACGGCTCTCCACGCGGCGCGCAGATCGCGGCGGCCATGAGCGTGCTGTCCTCGGGGACGCGCAGGATCACCCGGCCGTCCTCGGTGACGGTGTGCGCGCCGACGAACTCCTCGCGGCCGCCCTCGGCGGTCACCGCGCAGGACCACGCCGCCGCGAGCACCGAGCGGGCACGCTCCGCCGCGGCGGGCGCGGCCGTCCAGGTATGACGGTCACCCATCCCAAACCTCCCTTAGGTAAGCCTTGCCTAACTTATCGAAGATCCGGGCGTACGCCAACCAGCACCCGCCGATCCACGGGAACTTCAGGACAGACGGCGTCGACCGAGCGGCGCCGTGACGTTGTGGGCCTGGCAGGACGTGGACCTCAGGTCAGGGAGCGAGCACCCCGAACAGCGCCCGTACACACAGGTCCCGCACCTGCTCCCGTGACAGCTCCGAGCCCCGGAGCCACTCCAGGCAGACGGCCGTGGTGAACGACAGCCACCCCCGCACGGCGAGCCGGGTACCGGGCCGCCCGTCCAGCGCCGCCCCGAACTCCGCGTCCGCGGCGAGCGCCTGGAGGATCTGCGCCTCCTGGGCGGCGAGCGCCCGCTGGTAGACCCTGCGCACGACCTGGTCGCCGGTGGCGTCGGCACGGTGGAAGGCCCGGAAGCCGTGGGGATGCTCGTCGACGTACGCGAGGAAGACGTCGAGCCCGTTGGTGAGCCGCTCGCGGGCCGAGCGGCCGGGCGCCGGGGTCATCGTGCGCAGCATCCGCTCGCTCTCGCACTCCACGACGGCCGCGAAGAACTCCCGCTTGTTCGGGAAGTAGTGGTAGAGCAGCCCCCGCGAGACACCCGCGATCTCGGCCACCTGCTCGATCCACACGTCGTCATACGGACTCTCCGAGAACAGCCGGGCACCGACGTCGAGGAGCTGCTCCCGCCGCTCGGCGGTGCTGAGCCGGCGACGCGGACGCTCCCCCTGCTTGGCTGCCATGGCGTCACCTTACTTGACGTGAGTTCAACAACAGGTCGAGACTGAGCGCGTTATTGAACCCGAGTACAACAGCTTCGACGGGGCCTGCGCACAAGGGAGACGGTGCCATGACGGCGACGACGGGGACCACGGCCTCCAGGGGTTTCCGCAGCGCGGAGCTGGGCTGGCCCGAGCTGCACCGGATACCGCATCCGCCGCACCGGCTGCCCCTGATCGGCGACGCCCTCGGCTCCAACCCCCGTACTCCGGTCCAGGACTCCATGCGGCTCGGCCGGCGGCTCGGGCCGATCTTCCGGCGAAAGGCGTTCGGCAAGGAGATCGTCTTCGTGGGCGGCGCGGCTCTGGCGGCCGACATGGCGGACGAGTCGCGGTTCGCCAAGCACGTCGGGCTGGGGGTCGCCAATCTGCGGCCGGTCGCCGGGGACGGGCTGTTCACGGCGTACAACGACGAGCCCAACTGGCAGCTCGCCCACGACGTCCTGGCGCCGGGCTTCAGCCGGGAGGCCATGGCCGGGTACCACCCGATGATGCTCGACGTCACCGAACGGCTGATGGACCACTGGGACCGGGCGGGTGCGGCCGGTCGGCCCGTGGACGTGCCCGGCGACATGACGAAGCTGACCCTGGAGACGATCGCCAGGACCGGCTTCGGCCATGACTTCGGCTCCTTCGAGCGAGACCGTCCGCACCCCTTCGTCTCCGCGATGGTCGGCGTCCTCGCCTACGCCCAGCGCCGCAATGTCGTCCCCGACCCGCTGGCGCCGCTGCTGCTGCGGGCCGCCTCCCGGCAGAACGCCGCGGACATGGCGTTCCTGAACGACACGGTCGACGCGGTGGTGCGCACACGCCGGTCGTCCGGGGGCGGTGGTGGCGCCGGGGACCTGCTCGACCGGATGCTGGAGACCGCGCGTCCGGAGACCGGGGAGCGGCTGTCCGCCACGAACGTGCGCCGCCAGGTCCTCACCTTCCTGATCGCCGGGCACGAGACCACCTCGGGCGCCCTGTCGTTCGCCCTGCACTACCTTGCCCTGCGCCCCGAACTCGCCGCACGCGCCCGCGCCGAGGTGGACCGGGTGTGGGGCGACACGCCCAGGCCCGGCTACGACCAGGTCGCCAAGCTGCGCTACGTACGCCGGGTGCTCGACGAGACGCTGCGGCTGTGGCCGACGGCGCCCGCCTACTCGCGGGAGGCCCTGGAGGACACCGTGCTCGGCGGTGCCCATCCGGTGCGGCGCGGCGGCTGGGCGCTGGTGCTGACGACGATGCTGCACCGGGATCCGGAGGTGTGGGGCGCCGACGCCGAGACGTTCGACCCGGACCGCTTCGACGCGGCGGCCGTCCGCGCGCGGCCCCCGCACACCTACAAGCCGTTCGGCACGGGGGCACGGGCCTGCATCGGCCGCCAGTTCGCGCTGCACGAGGCCACGCTGGTGCTGGGGCTGCTGCTGCGCCGTTACGAGCTGCGGCCGGACCCGGCGTACCGGCTGAGCGTCACCGAGCGGCTGACGCTGATGCCGGAGGGGCTGCGGGTGGGTCTGGAGCGGCGCTCGGGGCACCGGCCCGAGGCCGCGGACACCGCGCCGGGCACGGGTGCCGAAGGCTCCGTCGAGGGCGCGCAGGCGGGCGCTTCCCCGTCACGCTGCCCAGTGACCGGGGCGGGTGACTGACGCCGGGAGGCGGGTGCCGGCGCTGCCCCGGGCCGCGTTGATCTGCGGCTGGGTGAGGAAGAAGGCGCCGGTCAGGTCGGCGTCGGTGAGGTTCGTGTCGCGCAGGTCCGCACCGATGAGGTCGGCTCCCCGCAGATCGGCGCCGGTCAGGTCGGCGGCTATCAGATAGGCGCCGCGCAGATTGGCCTTCCGGAGGTCGGCGCCCTTGAGTCGCGCGCCCATCAGGTCGGCTCCCCTGCGGTTCTTCGCGCGTCCCGCGCCCGCCCGCATGAGATCGCTGACCTTCAGCAGCACCTCGTTGACCCGCTGCCGGTGCGCGGCGACATCCAGCTCCGCCAGTTCCTCGGCGGTGCGCCGGGTCAGCCGCTCGGTCTCGTCGAGCGCCTTGCGGACCTCCGCGTGCGCCGGGCGGGCGGCGGGCAGCGTCAGGGCCTCGGTCAGGTACCAGAGGAGCTCGTGCAGGTGCCGTACGACCGGGAACACGTCGAACATCCGCCGGGCGTGCTCGCGGCCGCCCGAGCGCCAGTCCCGGCCGCCGAAGGTGACCTGGGAGACCTTCTGTCCGGCGCCGAAGCAGTCGTAGACGGTGCAGCCGGTGAAGCCCTCGTCCCGCAACCGTGTGTGGATACCGCACCGGAAGTCGTCCCGGAGGTTCCCGCAGGGCTTGCCCGCGGCCTTGTCGACGGCGAAGTCCGCCGAGGCTGCGAAGGGCAGCACCACACAGCACAGCCCGAAGCAGTTGCCGCAGTCGGCCCGCAGGTCGTGCGGGGCGGGCGGGTCCTGCCCAGTGTGCGGGTCCTGCGTGTCCTGCGGGGCGCGTGGGGCCTTCGGGTTGAGCACATCACCGGATGGTCGTTCCATACGGCTCACCCTAACGACGCCGGACCGGGGCCGGGCACGTCGTTTCAGCGGGGGAACACCTCGAAGGCCACGGCCGGGGTCCCGCCGAAGCGTTCCCCCGCCGCCCGGGCGTGGCCGGTGAGGAAGTCCCGGGCGTAGGTCTCGGGGTCCTGGTCGGTCAACGTCTCCAGGTAGGTGCGGTGTTCGAGGAGGGAGGCGACGGCGCGGTCGAGGCCGGGGGTCGCGTCGACGGCATGCGTGGGCTGCGGGGAGCCGGCGACGGCCACCCAGCGGACGCCGTCCCACGGCTCCAGGCCCTGCTCGACGAGGTCGGGGAAGATCCAGCGGTTCCCGGCGTCGCCGGCGGCGTCCAGGGTGGCGCGTCCCACCGCGACATGGTCGGGGGTGTTCCAGACGGTGCCGCCCCAGGTGTCGCGGTGGTTCAGGGTGATCACCAGTTCGGGGCGGTGTCTGCGGATCGCGGCGACGATGTCCCGGCGCAGGGCGGTGCCGTACTCGATGACACCGTCCCGGTGGTCGAGGAACTCCACCACCGAGACGCCCACGACGGCCGCACTGGCCCGCTGCTCCCGCTCGCGCAGCGGGCCGCAGCTCGCGGGCTCCAGGGTGTCGATGCCGGCCTCGCCGCGGGTGGCCAGGACGTACGCCACCTCGCGTCCGGCGTCGGTCCAGGCGGCGACCGCCGCCGCGCAGCCGTACTCGAGGTCGTCCGGGTGGGCCACCACGGCGAGGGCGCGCCGCCAGTCGTCGGGCAGCGGCAGGAGCCGGTCGGTCGGTGCGTCGGTCATCGTCACTCCTCGTCGCGCGCCAGCGCCAGCAGCCGGTCCAGGACCCGCGGTCCGCCGGCCCGTACGCCGTCGTGTTCGAACTCGTCGGTGACCCAGGTGCGCAGGCCCCGGACGGCCCTGGCCGTCTCCAGCGAGTGGGCCGTGTCGACGTACATGTCGTCGTGGTAGATCGCGGCGGCGACCGGCACCTCGTTGACGGCGAGCCGGTCCGGGTCGTACAGAGGTGCCCAGCCCCGCTCCCGCGCCAGGTCCTCGGCCGTCTCGCGCAGTGGGCGCAGGGCGGGATCGTTGTCGAACATCCAAGGGTGCACGGACTCGCCCGTGAACAGCAGCGGGCCGTCACCGGTGAGGGTCTTGGCGGCGTCGAACTGCGGGAACCGCGCCCTCACCCGCTCGGCGGCCCAGTTGGTGGGGCCCGGGTCCTGGCCGTAGATCGCCTCGTGCAGGAGCGCGTACAGCGGGTGGCCGGCGTACGACAGCAGCCCCTGGACCTCCTCCTGGAAGGCGTCGGCGAGGGCGGGGCCCTGCGGGGTGCGTACGAAGGCGTCCTCCAGCAGGAAGTGCAGCCGGTGGCTGCCGTCGGAGCGGCCGAGCATGATGCCGAGCGACTGGAACGCCTCGACGGTGAACCGGTAGCCGTTCGGCAGCACCACCTCGTGCTGGAGGAGGTGCTCGGCGATCCGGCGGGCCCGCTCGACGTCCTGTGGGTAGCGGGCGTAGTGGGCGGCGACCTTGCGTTCGATGCGCGGGTAGGCGGCGTGGTACACGTCGTCGGCGGTCGCGTCGAGGGAGGGCAGTCCGCCGGTGATGAGGGCGGTGCTCAGCCCCTCGGGGGCGAAGGACAGATAGGTGACCGCGCAGAAGCCGCCGAAGCTCTGGCCGAGGACGGTCCAGGGGGCGCCGCCGGTGACCTCGCGGCGGATGGCCTCGCAGTCGCGGACGATGGAGTCGGCGCGGAAGCGGGCGAGGTAGTCGGCCTGCTCCGCGGGGCCGCCGCGCAGCGGGAGCGTCTGGCGGTTGGCCGGGGTGGAGGCGCCGGTGCCGCGCTGGTCGAGGAGCAGGACGCGGTACTCCTTCAGGGCCCGGTCGAGCCATGCCTGGCGGCCGACGAAGCGGTTGGCGCCGAAGCCGGGGCCGCCCTGGAGATAGAGCAGCCAGGGCAGGTCCTGGCCGGCCTTGTCGCCCGCGACGACCTCACGCCCGTACAGCTCGATCCGCTCCCCCGCCGGGTCGTGGTGGTCGAGGGGGACGCTGAAGCGGCGGTCGGTGAGGACGACACCGGGCTGCCGGTAGCTGACGGACAACAGGGCTCCTTGGGCGGACGGATTCCGGACCGTGAGCCGGTCCAGCACAGATTCTCCGCCCCGTCGAGCCCGTGGATCAAGAAGATCCCGCTCTGTTCCGGGTCAGGTTGCTGACTTCCCGGTCAGTACGGGCGGCGGTGACGGCGCCCCGTCGGCTGAACGGCCGGTCAGCGCGCCGAGAGGCTGGAGCGGCGCACCACCAGCTCCGGCTGGAGGACGACCCGCCGGTGCTCGTGCGCGGTCGGCGCGGTGTCGGCCTCGGTCTCCTCCAGGAGCAATTCGGCGGCGAGGGCGCCCATGGTGACGGCGGGCTGGCGCACGGAGGTGAGGGGGACGGCGGCCGCGGCGGCGAACTCGATGTCGTCGTAGCCGACGATGGCGAGGTCGTCGGGGACGCTGACGCCGGCCGCGTACATGGCCTGGAGGACGCCGAGGGCGAGCAGGTCGTTGGCGCAGAACACGGCGGTCGGGCGGTCGGCCAGGCCGAGGAGACGGGCGCCCGCGTCCCGGCCCGCGGCCACGTCGAGGCGCTCGGTCGGCAGTTCCCGCAGGGAGTCCGGGCCGAGGCCCGCCTCCTCCAGCGCCTTCAGGGCGCCGGTGCGGCGGTCGCGGACCTGGTTGAGGCCCGAGGGGCCGCTGACGTAGGCGATGGAGCGGTGGCCCGCGTCCACCAGGTGGCGTACGGCGAGCGCGCCGCCGGCGACGTCGTCGACGGAGACCGAGCACTCGGTGGTGCCCTCGGCGACGCGGTCGACGAGGACGAAGGGGATGCCGTGGCGGCGGAACGCCTCGATGTTGCGTCCGGTCGCGTCGGCGGGCGTCAGCAGGACGCCCCGGACGCGCTGCTCGGCGAAGAGCGACAGGTACTCGGACTCCTCGCCGGCGCTCTGGGCGCTGTTGCAGACCATCACGCCGAGCCCGGCGTCGCGCGCGGCCCGCTCGGCACCGCGCGCGACGTCGACGAAGAAGGGGTTGCCCATGTCGAGCACGAGCAGTCCCATGATCCGGCTCCGCCCGGCCCGCAGCTGGCGCGCCGACTCGCTGCGGACGTAGCCGAGGCGGTCGATCGCGGCGAGCACGCGGGCCCGGGTCCCGGAGGCCACCGAATCCGGCCGGTTGATGACGTTCGACACCGTGCCGACGGAGACTCCGGCGGCAGCGGCGACGTCCTTGATACCCACCGACTGGGCCATGGGGTGGGGACCTCCAGGAAGGTGCGGAGCGGCGGGCGTACGTTCACACTACCTTCGAGCCACCACGGGAA
The DNA here is from genome assembly GCF_001419765.1 of Streptomyces torulosus. Lineage (GTDB taxonomy): Bacteria > Actinomycetota > Actinomycetes > Streptomycetales > Streptomycetaceae > Streptomyces > Streptomyces torulosus. The sequence continues at coordinate 3,111 of NZ_LIRK01000466.1, read as the reverse complement.
TGGCCGCGTCGGGCGCGGGAACGCCCCGTCGTACGGGAATCAGGCGGGGAGGGCGAAGTCGATGACGCGGAGCGCCGACGGCGTGGTTCCGCTGGACTTCACCTGGTACATCACGGACAGGACATTGTCCTGTGCGATCCGGGTCTCGTCGATGACGACCTCACCGAAGGCGTTGAGGGCGCTGGGGTCGAACAGGGACTTCCAGTCGGTGTATCCGGAGGCGGCGGACGCCCCCCATATCCGGCCGAAGGGCAGGATCGCGTACGCGTTGTTGTACTTGTCGAGGGCCAGCTTGGTGCGCTGGCTGGAGCCGAGCGCGACCGGGATCTCGGTCTTCTGCCAGGTGCCGGAGGAGTTCTTGCGGACGTGGAAGGCGCGGCCGTTCGCGGTGCGGTCGGTGACGTAGTTCGTCGTGCACTGGCCGAAGCGGCCGGGGACGTAGCTGATGATCGCATGCGGGCGGCCGGCTGAGTCGGTGAACTGGCTCTCCTGGTTCATCAGCGAGTGGTCCGGGTTGAGCGGGTCGACGACGAGCCCGGAGTCGGTGACGGCGACCTTGTCGGAGCCGCCGGTGGTGCCGACGACGGTGCCCGCGTGGGTGCGCCAGGTGCGGCCGCGGTCGTCGGAGTAGACGTAGCCGGTGTCGTGGTTGGTGATGCCGCCGCCGTTGCACATCACGGCGCCGTTCTGCTCGCGCCAGGTGAAGAAGGAGTGCAGCCGGCCGTTCCTGTCGTAGTCGATGCCGTGCAGGTACATGTTGCGGGCGGTGGAGGAGCCGTGCTCACTGGTGTACGTGCCGGTGGAGCTGCTCCACTCGCCGAGGTTGGTCCAGGACGTGCCGTCGTACTCGGCGAGGGCGTTGCGGCCGTTGCCGGAGATGCCGACGCGGTAGCTGAGTTGGAGCTTGCCGTCGGGCGTCGAGAGGAACTGCGGGTAGGTGAACTGCGAGGTGAGGGCGAGCCCGTCGAGGGTGGACTGGGGGGCGCCGAAGCGGCTCGCGGTCCAGCTCAGGCCGGCCGGGTTGTCCATGAGGCCGGCGACCGACTTGACGTAGGTGAAGCCGTCGCTGTGGGAGTCCATGTTGAGATGGAGGCGGCCGTCGACCTTGGAGACGCCCATGGAGATGACGTTGTGGGAGTCGTTGTAGCGCAGGGTGTGGCCGACCTTGACGGTGGACCAGGTGCCGGAGCCGACGGCGCGGCGGCCGACGACGGCGTTGCGGTCGGCGGTGTACCAGACGGCGTACTGGTGGCCCTTGTAGGTCAGCAGACCGTTCTTCTGGAACGCGTTGTTGTTGACCAGCCCGTCGTATGAGACGAAGTAGATGGCCTGGCTGTCCAGCAGGGTGGTGCCGGTCTGGCTGACCGAGGGGCCCGGGTCGGCGGCGCGGGCGGTGGCGGCGCCGAGGGCGGGGGTCACCACGGCGCCTGCGAGGGCGGCGCCGAGCACGGTACGTCTCTTCATCTCGGGGACTCCGTTGTCGTGCGAAATGGGGAGGGGTGAGGGGAGCGGCGGGGCGAGCGGGGGCTCAGGCCAGGTGGAACACCTCGGTGAGGGGCTTCATGGCCTCGTCGGGGCGGGCGCCGTCGAGGGACTCGAAGAAGGGTCCCATCTCGTTCTGCCAGCGGGCGTTGACCTCGGTGGCCTCCATGCCGGCGAGCGCGGCCTGGAAGTCCTCGGTCTCCAGGTAGCCGACGAGGAGGCCGTCGTCGCGCAGGAAGAGGGAGTAGTTGTGCCAGCCGGTGGCCGAGAGCGCTTCGAGCATCTCCGGCCACACGGCGGCGTGCCGCTCGCGGTACTCGTCGATCCGGTCCTCGCGGACCTTGAGCAGAAAGCAGACGCGCTGCATGAGTTACCGCTCCTGGGGGGTGAGGGGGGTGGCTGTGACGCGTTCCGGTGACGGTGATCAGGGGACTGGGCGGCCGGGCGGGCCGTCAACCGGACCGCCGGTCCATCGGACCCGGTGCATCGGACCGCCGGTCCATCGGTCAGAAGTCGAACTTGTCGATGTTCTCCTTGGTGAAGACGGTGGGCTTGCCGAGGTTGATCACACCGTCCTTGCCGATGGTGTACTCGCCCATGTCGCCGGCGGTGAAGGTCTCGCCCTCCTTGCCGGTGATCTGGCCGGAGACCAGCGCGACGCTGGTGCGGGCGGCCAGCTCGCCGAGCTTCGCCGGGTCCCACAGCTCGAAGCCCTCGACGGTGCCGTCCTTGACGTACTTGCGCATGTCGTTGGGGGTGCCGAGGCCGGTCAGCTTGACCTTGCCCTTGTACTTGGAGCCCGACAGGTACTGGGCGGCGGCCTTGATGCCGACCGTGGTCGGGGAGATGATCCCCTTCAGCTTCGGGTACTCCTGGAGCAGGCCCTGGGTCTGCTGGAAGGACTTCTGGGCGTCGTCGTCGCCGTAGACGACCTTGACGAGCTTGATGTTCTTGTACTTCGGGTCCTTGAGCTCGTCCTTCATGAACTCGATCCAGGTGTTCTGGTTGGTCGCGGTCTGCGCGGCCGACAGGATCGCGATCTCGCCCTTGTAGCCGATCTGTTCGGCGAGCAGCTGGACCTCGGTGCGGCCCAGGTCCTCGGCGCTGGCCTGCGAGACGAAGGCGTTGCGGCACTCGGGCTTGGTGTCGGAGTCGTAGGTGACGACCTTGATGTCGTTGGTCATGGCCTGCTTGAGGGCGGTGCACAGGGCGCCCGGGTCCTGCGCGGAGACGGCCATGGCGTCGACCTGCTGCTGGGTGAGGGTGTTGACGTAGTTCACCTGGCCGGAGGTGTCGGTGGCGCTGGAGGGGCCGACCTCCTTGTAGCTGGAGCCCAGCTCCTTCAGGGCTGTCTCGCCGCCCTTGTCGGCGGAGGTGAAGTACGGGTTGTTGACCTGCTTGGGCAGGAAGCCGACCGTCAGGCCCTTCTTCAGCTCGGCGTTCGGGTCGGCCTTGCCGGTCGCGCTCGCCGAGGCGGCGTCGTTCTTGACGTCCTCCTTGGTGGTGCCGCCGCAGGCGGTGGCCGCCAGGGCGAGGGAGGTGACGGCCGCGAGCGCCGCACAGGAGCGACGGAGGGTTGCCTTGCGCATGAGGATTCCTTGGATACGGAGGGACGGGCGGGTGTGCGGG
>NZ_LIRK01000465.1 GCF_001419765.1 Streptomyces torulosus | reverse complement strand
ACGCCGCGAGGTGCCGTGCCGGGTGTCGCGAGCCGGTGAACCTTTCCGGTCACAGCACTGACAAGCTCTAGCCGGGGGTGTTCGCCTGTCTCGGCTAGGCGGCTGTCAAGGATGTGGGCCCGAGGTTCCCCCTCGGGCCCTTTTGCGTCTGATCACAGGTCCGACCTGCGTCTTTGTGGCAGGGGACCATCGGCGCGGGAAGAGGGACCCCCCGCCCATCGATGCCCGAACGGGTATGCGGCATAATTGCTTGTGAATGTGAACGCTTTCACAAGCGCGTCCCGGTTGTCCCGTGATGTACGGAACAGACGGGGCTAACTGCCGCAGTGCCACGGCATGTAAGGAGAAGACGTGGACCTCGCTCTGGCGCCGGAGACACTGGCGCGATGGCAGTTCGGCATCACGACCGTCTACCACTTCCTCTTCGTCCCGCTCACGATCTCGCTCGCCGCGCTCACGGCCGGCCTGCAGACCGCGTGGGTGCGCTCGGGGAAGGAGAAGTACCTCAAGGCCACCAAGTTCTGGGGCAAGCTCTTCCTGATCAACATCGCGATGGGCGTCGTCACTGGCATCGTGCAGGAGTTCCAGTTCGGCATGAACTGGTCCGACTACTCGCGCTTCGTCGGCGATGTCTTCGGTGCCCCGCTCGCCTTCGAGGCGCTGATCGCCTTCTTCTTCGAGTCCACCTTCATCGGGCTGTGGATCTTCGGCTGGGACAAGCTGCCCCAGAAGATCCATCTGGCCTGTATATGGATGGTCTCCATCGGTACGATCCTGTCGGCGTACTTCATCCTCGCGGCCAACTCGTGGATGCAGCACCCCGTCGGCTATCGCATCAACGAGGCCAAGGGCCGTGCCGAGCTGACCGACTTCTGGCTGGTGCTGACCCAGAACACGGCGCTCACCCAGGTCTTCCACACCCTCTCGGCGGCCTTCCTCACCGGCGGCGCCTTCATGGTCGGCATCGCCGCGTTCCACCTGACCCGCAAGAAGCACATCCCCGTGATGAAGACCTCGCTGCGGCTCGGCCTGGTCACCGTGGTCGTCGGCGGCATGCTCACCGCGATCAGCGGCGACCTGCTGGGCAAGGTCATGTACGAGCAGCAGCCGATGAAGATGGCCGCCGCCGAGGCCCTCTGGGACGGCGAGGCGCCCGCGCCCTTCTCCGTCTTCGCCGTCGGTGACGTCGACGAGGGCCACAACAAGGTCGCCATCGAGATCCCCGGCCTGCTCTCCTTCCTGGCCAAGGACGACTTCAGCTCGTACGTCCCCGGCATCAACGACGTCAACAAGGCCGAGCAGGAAAAGTACGGGCCGGGCGACTACCGGCCCAACATCCCCGTCGCCTACTGGGGCTTCCGCTGGATGATCGGCTTCGGGATGGCGTCCTTCGCCCTCGGCGCCGTCGGGCTCTGGCTGACCCGAAAGAAGTTCCTGCTTCCGCAGCACCTCAGGGTCGGCGATGACGAGGTGCCGCACCTCTCGCTCCTGCCGGGCCGGGCCCTCGGCCCCACCCTCACCAAGTGGTACTGGCGGATCGCCATCCTCACCCTGGGCTTCCCGCTGATCGCCAACTCCTGGGGCTGGATCTTCACCGAGATGGGCCGCCAGCCGTGGGTCGTCTACGGCGTGCTGCGGACCCGTGACGCGGTCTCCCCCGGTGTCTCGCAGGGCGAGATCCTCACATCGATGATCGTCTTCACCGCGCTGTACGCGATCCTCGCCGTCGTCGAGGTCAAGCTGCTCGTGAAGTACGTCAAGGCCGGGCCGCCGGAGCTGACGGAGGCCGACCTCAACCCGCCCACGAAGATCGGCGGCGACTCCCGTGACGCCGACAAGCCGATGGCCTTCTCGTACTAGGCCGAGGGAGCTGCACAGTCATGGAACTTCACGACGTCTGGTTCGTCGCCATCGCGGTCCTCTGGATCGGCTACTTCTTCCTGGAGGGCTTCGACTTCGGGGTCGGCGTCCTCACCCGGCTGCTGGCCCGGAACCGGCCGGAGAAGCGGGTCCTCATCAACACCATCGGGCCTGTCTGGGACGGCAATGAGGTGTGGCTCCTCTCGGCGGGCGGCGCGACCTTCGCCGCCTTCCCCGAGTGGTACGCCACGCTCTTCTCCGGGTTCTATCTGCCGCTGCTGCTCATCCTGGTCTGCCTGATCGTCCGGGGTGTCGCCTTCGAGTACCGGGCCAAACGGCCCGAGGAGAAGTGGCAGCGCAACTGGGAGACCGCGATCTTCTGGACCTCGCTGCTGCCCGCCTTCCTGTGGGGCGTGGCCTTCGCCAACATCGTGCGCGGCGTCAAGATCGACCGGGACTTCGAGTACGTGGGCAGTGTCGTCGACCTGCTGAACCCGTACGCCCTGCTGGGCGGCCTGGTCACGCTGACGCTGTTCACCTTCCACGGGACGGTGTTCGTCGGGCTCAAGACCGTCGGGGACATCAGGGAACGGGCCCGGAAGCTGGCCCTGCGCGTCGGGGCCGTGACGGCGGGGCTGGCGCTGCTGTTCCTCCTCTGGACGCAGACCGAGAAGGGTGACGGCGCCTCGCTGGTCGCGTTGATCGTCGCGGTCGCCGCGCTCGTGGTGGCGCTGGTCGCCGTTCGGGCGGGCCGTGAGGGCTGGGCGTTCGCTCTGTCCGGTCTCACCATCGTGGCGGCCGTCGCGATGCTCTTCCTGACGCTCTTCCCGAACGTCATGCCGTCCTCGCTGAACGAGGACTGGAGCCTGACGGTCACCAACGCCTCGTCGAGTCCCTACACCCTGAAGATCATGACCTGGTGTGCGGCCATCGCCACGCCGATCGTGATGCTCTACCAGGGGTGGACCTACTGGGTGTTCCGCAAGCGGATCGGCACGCAGCACATCGCCGAGCCGGCGCACTGAGTCTGGGCCCGAGGGGTGTGTTTCGCGATGTTTCACGTGAAACACACCCCCTGCGGCCGAAGGGGCATGTTTCACGTGAAACATGCCCGCCGAGAAGGGTGTCTCACGTGAAACCGATCGACCCACGACTGCTGCGGTACGCACGAGCGACCCGCCTCTTCCTCGCGGCGGTCATCGGCCTGGGTGCCGTCGGGGCCGCGCTCGTCATCGCGCAGGCGATGCTCATCGCCGAGGTGGTGGTCGGTGCCTTCCAGCACGGGCTGACCGTCGGTGAACTCGGCACTCCCCTGCTGCTGTTGGTGGCCGTCGCGGTGGGACGGGCCGTCGTCTCGTGGCTCACCGAGTTGGCTGCCCATCGTGCGAGTGCGGCCGTGAAGTCGGAGCTCCGAGGCCGACTTCTGGAACGAGCCGTCGCGCTCGGGCCCGGCTGGCTCAGTGGCCAGCGCACGGGCTCACTGGTCGCCCTCGCCACTCGCGGCGTCGACGCGCTCGACGACTACTTCTCGCGCTACCTGCCGCAGTTGGGCCTCGCAGTGGTCGTGCCCGTGGCGGTGCTCGCGCGGATCGTCACCGAGGACTGGGTGTCGGCAGCGATCATCGTCGGCACTCTTCCCCTGATCCCGATCTTCATGGTGCTCATCGGCTGGGCCACCCGCTCCCAGATGGATCGCCAGTGGCGCCTGCTGTCCCGGCTCTCGGGGCATTTCCTCGACGTCGTGGCAGGGCTGCCGACGCTCAAGGTGTTCGGCCGGGCCAAGGCGCAGGCCGAGTCGATCAAAAGGATCACCGGTGAGTACCGGCAGGCGACCATGCGCACGCTGCGGATCGCGTTCCTGTCGTCCTTCGCCCTGGAACTGCTGGCGACGATCTCGGTGGCGTTGGTCGCGGTCACCATCGGTATGCGGCTCGTGCACGGCGAGATGGATCTGTACATCGGACTTGTCATCCTCATCCTGGCGCCCGAGGCCTACCTGCCCCTCCGACAGGTGGGCGCCCAGTTCCACGCGGCCGCCGAAGGGCTCGCGGCGGCCGAGGAGATCTTCGAGGTCCTGGAGACACCGGTCCCGGCGTCCGGCACGGGGACGGTCCCGTCCTCCGCTGACATCCGCTTCGAGGGCGTGACGGTCCGGTACCCCGGGCGCTCGTACGACGCTGTCTCCGACGTGTCCTTCACCGTCGCGCCCGGCGAGACGGTGGCGATCGTCGGGCCGAGCGGGGTGGGCAAGTCCACGCTTCTGCACGTTCTGCTGGGGTTCACCAGGGCCACCGCGGGCACCGTGTCGGTCGGCGGAGTCGATCTCGCCGTGCTCGACATGGAGCAGTGGCGCTCGCGTGTCGCCTGGGTGCCGCAGCGCCCCCACCTGTACGCCGGGTCCATCGCCGAGAACGTACGGCTGGCCCGTCCGGACGCGGACGACGCGGCGGTGCGGCGTGCGCTGGCCGACGCCGGAGCGCTGGAGTTCGTGGACGCGCTGCCTGCCGGGGCCGACACGGCGCTCGGCGAGGACGGCGCCGGTCTCTCCGCCGGCCAGCGGCAACGACTCGCTTTCGCCCGGGCCTTCCTCGCCGACCGGCCCGTTCTGCTCCTCGACGAGCCGACGGCCTCGCTGGACGGGGAGACCGAGGCGGAGGTCGTGGAAGCGGTACGGCGGCTGGCCGTCGGCCGGACGGTCCTTCTTGTAGTGCACCGACCGGCGCTGCTCGACGTCGCGGACCGGGTGGTCCGCTTGGAGGGTGCCACGGTGTCCGCCGCGGCATCCTCCGCCGACCGTGCGGAAGCGACTGCACCCCGCCGCCCTGACCAGCCGGAAGCGGTGGCCGCGGTGCCTTCTGTGCCCCTCCCGCTTCAGCGGCAGGGTGGCGTGCTGACCCGCGTCCGTCATATGGCCGGACCCCGCCGGGGCCGCCTCGCCCTCGCCCTGCTGCTCGGCAGCCTCGCCCTCGGCAGCGCCGTCGGACTGATGGCAACCTCTGGTTGGTTGATCTCGCGGGCCTCGCAGCAGCCTCCGGTGCTGTATCTGATGGTCGCGGTGACGGCCACGCGGGCGTTCGGGATCGGGCGGGCCGTGTTCCGGTACGCGGAGCGGCTGGTGTCGCACGACGCCGTGCTGCGGATGCTCGCCGACGCCAGGGTGGCCGTCTACCGGCGACTGGAGCGCCTGGCGCCCGCCGGGCTGCGCACGGTACGGCGGGGTGATCTGCTTTCACGGCTCGTCGCTGATGTGGATGCTCTGCAGGACTACTGGGTGCGCTGGTTGTTGCCGGCCGGTGCGGCCGTGGCCGTGTCCGCTGCCTCCGTCGGGTTCACCGCCTGGCTGCTGCCCGAGGCTGGTGCGGCCCTCGCCGTCGGGCTGTTGGCGGCCGGGGTCGGGGTGCCCCTGGTGACCGGAGCCGTGGCCCGGCGGGCCGAGCAGCGATTGGCGCCCGCTCGTGGCGTGCTGGCCACCCGCGTGGCCGACCTGTTGAGCGGCACCGCCGAGTTGGCGGTCGCCGGCGCCCTGCCCGCTCGCACCGCCGAGGCGAAGCGAGCCGACCGGGTCCTCACCCGGATCGCCTCACGTGCCGCCACCGCCACCGCGATCGGTGACGGTCTGACGGCGCTCGTGTCGGGGCTCACCGTCGCCGGCACCGCACTGTTGGGAGCCCGGGCGGTCGGCGATGGACGGCTGAGCGGTGTGGCCATGGCCGTTGTCGTGCTCACCCCGCTCGCCGCGTTCGAGGCGGTGCTCGGCATGCCGCTCGCGGCCCAGTTCCGCCAGCGGGTGCGCAGGAGCGCGGAGCGGGTCTACGAGGTGCTGGACGCTCCTGACCCCGTCCGCGAACCGGAGCGACCCGCGAAGCCGCCGGTGTCGCCGTTCCCACTGCGACTCGAAGGGCTCGGGGCCCGGTACGCGGGTCAGGAGCGTGATGCGCTCGTCGGGCTGGACCTCACCCTCGAACAGGGGCGGAGGGTTGCCGTCGTCGGTGTCTCGGGTGCGGGCAAGACGACGCTCGCCCAGGTGCTGCTGCGGTTCCTCGACGTGCGCGAGGGGATGTACACGCTGGGCGGCGCGGACGCCTTCACGCTCGACGGGGACGACGTACGGCGGCTCGTGGGGCTGTGTGCGCAGGACGCGCACCTCTTCGACAGCTCCGTGCGCGAGAACCTGCTGATGGCCCGCAAGGACGCCGACGAGGAGGACCTGAGGGACGCGCTCGCGCGGGCACGCCTGCTCGACTGGGTCGACGGACTCCCCGAAGGACTCGACACGTTGATCGGTGAGCACGGGGCGCGGTTGTCCGGCGGTCAGCGTCAGCGGCTCGCCCTCGCCCGGGCGTTGCTGGCCGACTTCCCCGTCCTCGTCCTGGACGAGCCGGCGGAACACCTCGACCTGCCGACGGCCGATGCGCTCACCGCCGATCTGCTGGCCGCGACCGAGGGCCGGACGACCCTGCTGATCACCCACCGGTTGGCCGGGCTGGACGCCGTGGACGAGGTCGTCGTCCTGGCGGAGGGGCGTGTCGCGCAGCGCGGGACCTACGCCGAACTGACCTCGGTGGATGGCCCCTTGCGGGCGATGGTCGAGCGGGAGGCGGCGGGGGAGTTGCTGGTCAGGGCTTGAGTCTCCGATCAGGGGCGGAGCGCCGCCGTTCGCATGCGGTCTCGGGCGCTGTCGAGGCTGGTGCCGTGTCAGGTGCCTTACGTGAGTGGGGTTGACGCAAGGCTCCTCGCCGAATGCGAGGGTGCCGGGCCCCTGTTCGGCGCAGGCATCTTGGTCCATCCGGGGCAGGGTGTCCCCCGGCTGGACGCCCCGGACATGACCACGGTCTCCGGCGCGGGCCACGATCGCGGCATGCGTTCACTTCGCCGACATCGGGTCCTCGTCGCCGTGCTGCTGTGTGCCGCCGCGGTTCTCGTGGCTCGGCCGACAGCCGCCGAGGGTGACGGCGGAGTGAGCCCGGCTTTCGTTCCCGCTGACGCCGGGGTCAGTGCCCAGGTGGCGCGGCTGTTCGAGGAGGCGGCCGTGGCGACGCAGCAGTACGAGGCCGTGCGGAGCGCGGGGGATCGGCAACGGACGCAGGCTCGGCGGATGGAGCAGCTGCTCGGGCGGGAGCGGCGGCAGCTCGCTGCGCTCAACGCCGACCTCGGCCGGATCGCCCGGGCCCAGTACCGCGAGGGCGGCGGGATGCCCTACACCGCGCAGATGCTCCTCGCGGACGATCCCGACGAGCTCATGCGGGGGCAGCGAGCCGGACGACAGGCCGATCTGGCGCTCGACACGGCGGTCACGAGGAGCCGGCGCGCGGAGGCGAGGTTCGCGGCGGGCAAGGCGAGGGCCGCGACGGCGTGGCGGAGGCTGGAGAAGCGGAACTCCGAACTCGGCGAGATCAAGCAGGACATCCAGCGGAAACTCGAACAGGCCCAGTGGACGCTCCAGGGGCAGGCCGACGCGTCCGTGGCGGCGGGCTCCTGCCGGGGCGCCGTCCGCCTGGAGCAGCCGGACCCGGGCCGCACACGGCCGTGGGTCGCGCCTGTGGAGTCGTATGAGCTCTCCGCGGGCTTCGGCAGTGGTGGTGAGCGCTGGTCCAGTCGGCACACCGGGCAGGACTTCGCGGTACCCATCGGCACGCCGGTGCGGGCAGTGGGGGCGGGGCGGGTGGTGAAGGTGTCGTGCGGCGGTGCCTTCGGCATCGAGGTCGTGCTCCGGCACCCGGACGGCTACTACACCCAGTACGCGCACCTCGCCGCCGTCACCGTCGACCAGGGCGAACGGGTGGCGCCCGGTCAGTGGATCGGCCAGTCGGGCACCACCGGGAACTCCACCGGTCCGCATCTGCACTTCGAGGTACGGGTCACGCCGGAGCTGGGGTCGGGCGTGGACCCCGTGCCGTGGCTGCTGAAGCACGGGGTGCGGTTGTAACCGAGGGCATCTGCGCCGCGGGCCTCGCGGCCGGACGGGGACGAGGGTGCGGGCGCTTCGGCCGGAGCGCGGACGTCCGCTGTCGCGGGGCATCCCGGCTGCGGCGCTCTGCCTTGGTTACAGCCGTTCGGCCAGCAGGCGCTCGATGACGACCGCGACGCCGTCCTCGTTGTTGGCGACGGTTCGCCCCGAGGCGGCCGCGAGGACGTCCGGGTGCGCGTTGCCCATGGCGTACGACTGGCCGGCCCAGGTGAGCATCTCCACGTCGTTCGGCATGTCACCGAAGGCGACGACCTCCTCGTGCGAGATACCGCGCTCGGCGCAGCACAGGGCGAGGGTGCTGGCCTTGGAGACACCCGGGCCGCTGATCTCCAGCAGGGCGCTGGGGCTGGACCGGGTGATGGTGGCGCGGTCGCCGACGGCCAGACGGGCGGTGGCGAGGAAGTCGTCGGGGTCGAGTGAGGGGTGGTACGCGAGGATCTTCAGCACCGGCTCGTGGTCAGCGACACCGCCCGGGGCCAGCAGCTTCTCGGCCGGCGCGAGGATGTCGGGGATCTCCATGTGGAGTTTCGGATACTCGGGCTCCTGATTGAAGCCGTACGTCTGCTCGACGGCGTAGACCGTGCCCGGCGCGGCGTCACGCATCAGCCTCACGGCGTCGAGCGCGTTCTCCCGCGCCAGCTCGCGGACCTTGACGAAACGGTGGGCGCCGGGGCCGCCGTGCAGGTCGACGACGGCCGCTCCGTTGCCGCAGATCGCGAGGCCGTGGCCGTGGACGTGCTCGCTCACGACGTCCATCCAGCGGGCCGGGCGCCCGGTGACGAAGAAGACCTCGATGCCGGCTTGCTCGGCGGCCGCCAGGGCGGCGACCGTACGCGGGGAGACGGACTTGTCGTCTCGGAGCAGGGTGCCGTCGAGGTCCGTGGCTATCAGCCGCGGCGGGACGGTCGGGGCCGGGGTCTCGGGCTGTCTCGTCGCTGAGGTCACGGACCCCATTGTCGCGCATATGCGTGCACGGCCGTGCGGGCGCCCGCACAGGTGAGTGATGCCTGTCCTGTGCACGTGTCTCGACCTGCGCCGATAGCTGCCGTGGCCTTCCTGGCCGGGGCGGCTGACCGGCGGGTTCAGGACAGCTGGGCGGGGGCCTCCATGGCGATGCGTTCGAAGACCTTCTCGTCCGCCGCGAAGTCGGAGTCCGGGATCGGCCAGTGGATCACGATGTCGGTGAAGCCCAGCTCGGCGTGGCGGCCGGCGAAGTCCACGAAGGCGTCGAGCGACTCCAGTGGACGGCCGCGGTCCGGGGTGAAGCCGGTGAGCAGGACCTTGTCGATCCCGGCGGCGTCCCGTCCGATCTGGGCGGCCGCGTCGGCCAGCTTCTCGATCTGCCCGCGCATGGCCCGCACGGACTGTTCCGGGGTGCCCGTCTCGAACAGCTTGGGGTCCCCCGTGGTCACCCACGCCTGTCCGTGGCGCGCCGCCAGCTTCATGCCGCGAGGGCCGGTGGCGGCCACCGCGAAGGGCAGCCTGGGGCGCTGGACGCAGCCGGGGATGTTGCGCGCCTCGTGGGCCGAGTAGTAGTCGCCCTCGAAGGAGACGGAGTCCTCCCTGAGCAGCCGGTCGAGCAGGGGGACGAACTCGGCGAACCGGTCGGCGCGCTCGCGCGGTGTCCACGGCTCCTGGCCGAGCACGGTGGCGTCGAAACCGGTGCCGCCCGCCCCGACGCCGAGGGTGATCCGGCCACCGGAGATGTCGTCGAGGGAGATCAGTTCCTTGGCGAGGGTCACCGGGTGACGGAAGTTCGGCGAGGTCACGAGGGTGCCGAGCCGCAGCTGGTCCGTGACCGCGGCCGCGGCGGTCAGGGTCGGTACGGCGCCGTACCACGGCCCGTCCCGGAAGGTTCGCCACGACAGGTGGTCGTATGTGAACGCGGTGTGGAACCCGAGCTGGTCGGCCCGCTGCCAGGTGGTGCGGCCGCCGTCGTGCCAGCGGAGGTACGGCAGGATCACGGTGCTCAGACGCAGACTCATGCTTCGAGCGTAAGCGCAGACGCGCGACGGTCCGACCCGGGGCGGGAGGGGTCGGTCCGGTCCGGGGTGTGGTCAGTGGGTTTGCGGGAAGCGCAGGTACTGGGGCGGAACCGCCTCGGTCAGCCAGACGCCGTTGGCGCTGACCCGGAACACATGGCCGTCGCGGTGCATCGCTCCGGCGTCGACGGAGAGAACGACCGGGCGGCCGCGTCGGGCACCGACCCGGGTGGCTGTCTCGCGGTCGGGCGACAGGTGCACGTCGTGCCGGTTCATGGGCCGCAGGCCCTCCGTGCGGATCGCGGTCAGATAGGCCGCGACCGTGCCGTGGTAGAGGTACGACGGCGGGGTCGCCGCAGGCAGGCCGAGGTCCACCTCGACGGTGTGGCCCTGATTGGCGCGGATGCGGTCGCCCCGCACGGCGAAGCGCCGCTTGTCGTTGGCTTCGACCACGTGGTCGAGTTCCGCCCTGGTGAAGCGGAAGCCGTGTGCGGCGGCCGCCTCGATGAGCGTGTCGATCTCGACCCAGCCGGCCTCGTCCAGAGTGAGCCCGATCCGCTCGGGCTGGTGTCGCAGATGCTTCGAGAGGTACTTCGACACCTTCACGGTGCGTCTTTCGTCCATGCCGCCAGCGTGCCCGCGAGACACGCGTCACGCACGCGATTTTGACCGGGATGTTTGATCCACAGCCAAGTGGAGTTATCCACAGGGGAATTGGAGATTCTGTGGACAACCCTGCACCCCCTTCAGGGGGATTGGTCAAGTTTGCTCACATTTTGAGCACTTGCTGTCAGGGAGTCCAAGGTACGTGTCTGTACCTCCCGTTCCGCGGCCGCCGTGATGAACGCCTGGAGGTGCTCGGGGCCGACAAGCCTCTCCACCGCCTGAATTGTGGAGGCCGGGATCTGAACCGGGAACGACTCACTCGTCCGCTGCACAGGGGCGTCGGCACCGAGATGCTGTCTGAGATGTCGGGTCGCCAACGAGCGCATCGCGCGGGCGAGTTCCGCGTCCACCGACTGTTGGGCGAGAGGCCGCAGCCGACGTACCAGGGCTGCGGCTTCGGCTGTTTCCGCCTCGCTCGGAGGCTGGTGCCCGCCGAGATAGCGAGCGAACACGTGCTCGGTGGTGAAGTCCAGGAAACGGGCGGCGATGTGCTCGATCTGTCCCCTCAACTCCCTCAGATGGCTTGTGATCGCCGACAAAGGAACTCCGGCGGCGTGCAACTCGGCCGCGACAGCCAGCTCTTGAGGGCTCGGCACGAGAAAGAGGTCCTCCTCGCCGGGCACCGGCTCCAGTACACCCAACTCGACCGCGTCCGTCACGGCGGCCTCGTCCGGAACCCCTCCGAACCGCTCGACCAACTCGGACCGGGTGATCCGGACGGCCTCCTCGTCGGTCCACGGTCCGTCGACCTCGGCGACCAGGCCGAGCACCCCTCCGAGACCGCGGCCCGTGTCCCAGGCCTCAAGGAGTTCCTTGATGGAGGCCAAGGTGTATCCGCGGTCGAGGAGGTCCGCGATCTGGTGCAGCCGCTGGAGATGGGCCTCCGAGTAGACGTTCGCCCGGCCGCGCCGCTCGGGGCGGGGGAGCAGCCCTTTGTCCTGGTAGGCGCGGATGGTGCGGACAGTGGTGCCGCTGAGGTGCGCCAGGTCCTCGATGCGGTGGGTGGAGGCCGGGCTGGGGGGGGA
>NZ_LIRK01000464.1 GCF_001419765.1 Streptomyces torulosus | reverse complement strand
GCCGGCGGACGCGTCGCCCGACGATCCCGCGGACGCGTCCCCGGCGATCCAGTGGACGCCCCGTCGGCGATCTAGTGCTGTGGCCGGAAAGGTTTGCCGGAAAGCTCGCTGCGTCCGGTGCGGTGCCTCGCAAGGCGGAGCATGACCCGCGTACTGGATGTACTCGGGTCATGCGACAACGCCGCGAGGTGCCGTGCCGGACGCCGCGAGCCGGTGAACCTTTCCGGTTCACAGCACTAGCGCGTGGTCTGCTCGTGGACGTACTCCACGAGGCGGGTCAGCGCGTCGGGGTCGGTGGACGGCAGGACGCCGTGGCCCAGGTTGAAGACGTGGCCCTCCAGGCCGGCGGCCGAGTCGAGCACCTCGCGCGTCTTGGTCCGGACGGCCTCGGGGCCGGCGAACAGGACCGTCGGGTCGAGGTTGCCCTGGAGCGCCTTGCCGGGTCCGACGCGGCGGGCGGCCTCGTCGAGCGGAACGCGCCAGTCGACGCCCACGACGTCCGCGCCCGCCTCGCCCATGAGGCCCAGCAGCTCGCCGGTGCCGACGCCGAAGTGGATGCGCGGGACGCCGTATCCGGCGACGGCGTCGAAGACCTTCGCGGAGGCGGGCAGCACCGAGCGGCGGTAGTCGGCGGGGGCGAGCGCGCCGGCCCAGGAGTCGAACAGCTGGACGGCGGAGGCGCCGGCCTCGATCTGGACGCGGAGGAACGCGGCGGTGATCTCGGCCAGCCGGTCGAGCAGGTCGGCCCAGAGCTCCGGGTCGCCGTACATCATCGCCTTGGCGTTCTCGTACGTGCGGGAGGGGCCGCCCTCGACGAGATAGCTGGCCAGGGTGAAGGGGGCGCCGGCGAAGCCGATGAGCGGGGTCCCGCCCAGCTCGGCGGTGAGCAGCTTGATCGCCTCGGTGACGTACGAGACGTCCTCGGGGGTCAGGTCGCGCAGCTGGGCGAGGTCGGCGCGGCTGCGGATCGGGTGCTCGACGACCGGGCCGACGCCGGGCTTGATGTCGAGGTCGATGCCGATGGCCTTGAGCGGGACGACGATGTCGCTGAAGTAGATCGCCGCGTCCACGTGGTGCCGGCGGACCGGCTGGAGGGTGATCTCCGTGACCAGCTCGGGCCGCATGCACGACTCCAGCATCGGGATGCCCTCGCGCACCTTCAGGTACTCCGGCAGTGAGCGCCCGGCCTGCCGCATGAACCACACCGGCGTGTGCGGCACGGGCTCGCGCCTGCACGCCTTGAGGAAGGCGGAGTCATACGTGGCGGTCGGCTGGTGGCCCGAGGGGCTGGCGTTGGCACTCACGAGGCAAAGTCTCGCACGCCCGCTTGACAGGGACGGCCCGGGCTGTGGACAACGCGGGGCACCGAATGTTTCCGGCCACCACCGCGGGGACGCGGCCCGGCTGCGTTCGCTGAGCGCGATCCGACCGTGACCCAGCGCACGGGTGTCTTGCCCTGCGCCGAGGCCCCGTTCCCCTTACTGTTCCGGCATGGCTGCGGCTCAGGGACGACTGTCGGACGACGCTGGCGGAATGGACGACGCGAAGGAGGGGGAGCGCGATGCGGGTGGGACGGCCCCGTTGCCGTTCCGCTCCGCGGTCGACGCGCTGAGGGCCACACGCCTGCGGCCGGAGATCGAGATCGAGCCCACCCGGCCGCCGCAGCGGCTCGCCCCCTACGCGTACGCCCTGGAGGCCGCGGTCGTCGAGGGCGACGAGGACCTGGCCGACGGCCGTCTCGTCCTGCTGTACGACCCGGCGGGCCACGACGCCTGGCAGGGTTCCTTCCGGCTGGTGACGCTGGTCCGCGCGGAGCTGGAGCCGGAGATGGCCGCGGACCCCCTGCTGCCCGAGGTGTGCTGGTCCTGGCTGACCGGCGCACTGCAGACGCGCGGACTGTCGTACGGCGAGCCGAGCGGGACGGTGACCCGGGCCGGCTCGCACTACTTCGGCGGGCTCGCCGCGCGGCCCGCTGCCTCGCAGATCGAGATCCGGGCGTCCTGGACCCCGCGGGAGGTGCTGGGCGGTGCCCCGGACACCGCGGCACACCTCGCGTCCTGGTGCGATCTGCTCGCCCAGATCGCCGGGCTGCCGCCCGCCGTCGATCCGGGGGACGCGGCCGTGGTGACGCTGCCGCAGCGGCGGGGGCCCCAGTCACGCTGAGACCCGTCGCCGTCCGAGGACCGTGCCCCGAGGGGCACGGTCCTTTCTCGTGTCGTGTCCGCCACGCCGATCGAAACCATCACTTTGTCGATACGACCACTTTCGGCCTCGTATCGACGTGAAGCGACACCGTTCGGTCTTCGAATGATCGAAGGCGTGTCCGAATTGCACGGATTGTTACTCACCAAATCGTGATCATTCTCTAAAGGGGCAGAGGTTTGATGCCGAAGACCTCTGTGACCTTGAAAGCACGGTTCGTCCCGGCTTCGACCCCACGAGCCCAGCGAGCCGACCCCTCGTCCCGCACCCCAGGAGGCCTGGTGTCCGTTCTCCTCGAGCAGCCCGCAAGCCTGGTCGCCTACCGTCCGAACAAGCCGACCGCGATGGTGGTGGTGGCCGATCCGCGCGTCCGGTCGACCGTCACCCGGCACCTGTGGGCCCTCGGTGTCCGCGATGTCATCGAGGCCTCGTCCATCGCCGAGGCCCGTCCCCGCATCGGCAACCCCCGTGACATCTGCGTGGCAGACGTCCACCTGCCGGACGGCTCCGGCCTGACCCTCCTCTCCGAGACCCGAGCCGCGGGCTGGCCCAACGGCCTCGCGCTCTCCGCCGCCGACGACATCGGCGCCGTCCGCAACGCCCTCGCGGGCGGCGTGAAGGGATACGTCGTCACCGGCACCCGCACCAACATCGGACTGCCCACCCGCCCCGGCGC
>NZ_LIRK01000463.1 GCF_001419765.1 Streptomyces torulosus | reverse complement strand
CCCCGCCCAGGCCGGCCGCCGCCCCCGGGGCCGCGTCCCCGTCGTCCCCCGTGATCAGCCAGGCCCCGCCGACGAGTCCCACCCCGACCGCCAGGCCGACCAGGCCACCGAGCAGGAATCCCGCCGCTCTGCCCGCTTCCGTCATCGTCCGCCCCCGTCCCCTTTCGTGTGGAAAGGGGCTGCCCTCACCCACATGCCGGGAAACACGGGGCGTTCTCGGCCATTGCCCGCCCGCATCCCGTTGATTAGCCTGTGTTCGTCATGCCGATCGACTGTTGAAATTTCGAACACAGCCGCTACTGAGAACGAAGAAACAAGGGAGGGGGCCGACCGTGGGACGCCTAGTACCTGCCGTGACCCGGGCGCTCGACATATTGGAGCTCTTCCTGGACGGGGACGGCACGCTCTCCGCCCCCGACATCGTGCGCAAGCTCCAGCTGCCGCGCACCACCGTCCACGAGCTGGTCACCACGCTCGCCGCCCGTGGCTACATCGTGCCCGTGGCGGGCCAGCCGGGACGTTACCGCCTCGGTGTCCGTCCGTACCAGCTCGGCAGCCGTTACGCCGAGCAGCTGGACCTGGCCGCCGAGGGCCAGCAGGTCGCCCGTACCGTCGCCGAGACCTGCGACGAGACGGTGCACGTGGCGATCCTGGAGTACACGGACGTCATCTACATCGCCAAGGTCGACTCCACGCACGCCGTGCGTATGGTGTCCGCCGCAGGCCGTCGCCTTCCGGCACACTGCACCTCCGTCGGCAAGATGCTCCTCGCCTCCCTTCCCGAGGCCGAGCTGAACGCCCGGATCCCGGACGACGCCGACCTGGTCGCCATGACGCCCAACAGCATCACCGACCCGGGCGTGCTGCGCGAGACCCTGGCCCGGATCCGTGAGCGGGGTCTCGCCGTGGAGAACCGCGAGTCCAACCCCGACGTCTCCTGCGTGGCCGCCCCGGTCCGCGATCGCACGGGCAAGGTCGTCGCCGCGATCTCCATCTCGGTCCCCATGATCCGCTGGAGCGAGGACCGCCGTGGCGAGCTGGAGCAGCTCGCCGCCAAGGGCGCCGCGGAACTCTCCGAGCGCCTCGGACACCGGAGCGTGGCATGAGCACGTACGACGTCGCCGTACGCGAGTACGCGACCCTCGGCGAGGGTCCCACCTGGGATACCGACGCCCAGCGGCTGATCTGGATCGACATCCTCCGCTCCCGGGTCTACACCTACGACCCGGCCTCCGGCCGCCGCACCATCCTCGTCACCGAGCAGCACGTCGGCGCGGCCAAGCCCCGCGTCGGCGGCGGCCTCGTCCTGAACCTGCGGGACGGTGTCGGGCTGCGCGACGCCGACGGCGGCTTCCGCTGGCTGCACCACGAGCCGGTCCCCGGCCGCCGGGCCAACGACGCCGCCGTGGCCCCCGACGGCTCCCTCTTCGCCGGCACCATGCGCTACGACGAGGCCCCGGGCGGCGGCACCCTCGCCCGGTTCACCGCCGACGGCCTCGCGCAGGCCGTCCTCGACGACGTCGCCGTCAGCAACGGCACCGGCTGGAGCCCGGACGGGCAGCTGATGTACTACATCGACTCGCCGACCCGGCGCATCGACGTCTTCGACTACGCGGAGACCGACGGCGTCCGGCTCCCCGTCGACCGGCGGCCGTTCGTCACCATCGAGGACGGCGCCGGCTTCCCCGACGGTCTCACCGTCGACGCCGAGGGCTGTGTCTGGGTCGCCCTGTGGGAGGGCGGCGCCGTCCGCCGCTACACCCCCTCCGGCGAACTGGACCGGGTCGTCCGACTGCCCACGCCCCGCCCCACGGCCTGCGCGTTCGGCGGCGCCGACCTGACCGACCTGTACATCACCACGGCCCGGGTCGGCACCGACACCCCGCATCCGCTGTCGGGTTCGCTGCTGGTGGTGCCGGGCGCGGGCAAGGGCCTCGCGCAGCCCGCGTTCGCCGGCTAGTGCTGTGACCGGAAAGGTTTGCCGGAAAGCTCGCGGCGTCCGGTGCGGTGCCTCGCAAGGCGGAGCATGACCCGCGTACTGGATGTACTCGGGTCATGCGACAACGCCGCGAGGTGCCGTGCCGGGCGTCGCGAGCCGGTGAACCTTTCCGGTCACAGCACTAGACGGCCCGTCGGCACCGCACGTCCGTAGACGGCCCGTCGGCCCACCCGTACCTCGGTGGGCCGGCGGGCCGCCACTCGTGCGCGGACACGCTGCTCTCGGTGGCGGAGGCCGCCGGGTCCGCGGGGGCGACGGGAGCCGCCGAGCCTGCCGATCCGGTCTGGCCGGGCGC
>NZ_LIRK01000462.1 GCF_001419765.1 Streptomyces torulosus | reverse complement strand
CGGTGACCCTGGAGGACCTGGCGCCCTCCCCCCGCAGCACCTCCACCAGCGCCCGCAGTCGGGGGGACGCCGCCAGGTCCTCCAGGGTCACCGGCCGGCCCCCCGCGTCAGCGATCGGCAGGCGCCAGTTCGGGTACTGGTCCCACGTGCCGGGCAGGTTCTGCGGCCGTCGGTCCCCCACCGCGTCGGGGAGCCAGAGGCCGATCATCCGGGCCGGGGTCCGCAGCAGGAACCGGTGGACGGCCTGGATCTCGGCCTCCTCGGAGACCACCGACAGGCCCCCGCTCGCCCCGTTCAGCAGGCCCAGCCTCCGCAGGACCGCCAGCCACTCGCTCGCGTCGGCGGCGGCCTCGGCCCGCTCCTCGGCCAGGGGGCGGGTCAGCAGGCCGAGCCGGTGGCGGAGGTCGACATGGTCCCCGGTGAGCCGGGACGCGGTCGGCGGGAGGTCGTGCGTGGTGGCCGTGGCCAGGCAGTTCGCCCGCCACCGCTCGGGCGGCAGCGGACGCCCGCCGCCCTCCCAGTCCCGCTCGAACCACAGCACGGACGTGCCCAGCACGCCCCGCTCGTCGAGCGCCTCCCGTACGCCCGGCTCGACGGTGCCGAGGTCCTCGCCGATCACCAGTGCCCCGGCGCGGGCCGCCTCCAGGACGAGGATCGCGAGCATGGCGTCGGCGTCGTAGCGGACGTACGTACCCTCCGTCGGCGGCCGGCCCTGCGGGACCCACCACAGGCGGAACAGGCCCATGACGTGGTCGATGCGCAGGGCGCCCGCGTGGCGCAGGAGGGCGCGCAGGAGGCGGCGGTAGGGGGCGTAACCGGACTCGGCGAGACGGTCTGGGCGCCAGGGCGGCAGGCCCCAGTCCTGGCCGCGGGAGTTGAACGCGTCGGGGGGCGCGCCGATGGACATGCCGGCCGCGACGTACCGCTGCTGGGCCCAGGCGTCGGCCCCACCGGGGTGGACGCCGACGGCGAGGTCGTGCACGAGGCCGATGGGCATGCCGGCGTCGCGCGCCGAGCGCTGGGCGGTGCCGAGCTGGGCGTCGGTGAGCCAGGCGAGCCGGGTGTGGAAGTCGACGCGGTCCATCAGCTCGGCGCGGGCCCGGGCGGTCTCGGCGGAGCGCGGGTCGCGCAGGCCCTCGGGCCACCGGTGCCAGTCGGAGCCGTACGCCTCCGCGAGGGCGCACCACGTGGCGTGGTCCTCCAGGGCCTCGCCCTCCTCGGCGAGGAAGTCCCAGTAGGCGGCCAGTCGGCCGGGGCCGAGCGGAACGGCGCGCACCCGTTCCAGGGCCTGCCGTTTGAGTTCCCACACGGCGTCGCGGTCGATCAGCTCGCCCTTGTCGAGCACGGACTCGCGCAGCCGTGCGGCCCGTTCCGGGAGGGTGGGGAGGACGTCGCCGTCGTCGTCGTCGGCGAGGGCGTAGGGGTACTCCGGGATGTCCTCGACGCGCAGATGGACCGGGTCGGGGTAGCGGCGCGAGGAGGGGCGGTACGGGGACGGGTCGGTGGGGGCGCCGGGTACGGCCGCGTGCAGCGGGTTGACCTGGACGAATCCGGCGCCGAGGGCACGGCCGGCCCAGGCGGTGAGTTCGGCGAGGTCACCGAGGTCGCCCATGCCCCAGCTGCGCCGGGAGAGCAGGGAGTAGAGCTGGACGAGGAGGCCGTAGG
>NZ_LIRK01000461.1 GCF_001419765.1 Streptomyces torulosus | reverse complement strand
GCCCTGCCGTAGACCGGGCCGTCCTCCGGGCCCTGCCGTAGACCGGGCCGTCCTCCGGGCCCTGCCGTAGACCCGGCTGTCGTCCTGGCCCTGCCGTCGCCCCCCGGATCCGTTACGACTCCGGCACCACCGCGGTCGCCGTGATCTCCACCAACTGGCCGGTGTAGCCCAGGCAGGCCACGCCGAGGAGGGTCGACGAATGGGGGCCGGTGCTGAGACCGGAGGCCTCGACGACCTCCCAGACCGAGGAGAGGACCCGGGGCTCGCTGCTCACCACATAGACATCGGTCGCCACGACATGGGCGAAGTCGCTGCCC
Organism: Streptomyces torulosus; assembly: GCF_001419765.1. Taxonomy (GTDB): domain Bacteria; phylum Actinomycetota; class Actinomycetes; order Streptomycetales; family Streptomycetaceae; genus Streptomyces; species Streptomyces torulosus. The sequence continues at coordinate 2,236 of NZ_LIRK01000461.1, read as the reverse complement.
ACCGCGCGCAGTTGCTCCCCGAGATTCGCCAGCACCTGCTGGGCCTGCCGTACCGGATCCCCCTCACCCACCAGCTTCCCGTCGGCGTCCAGCGGAACGGAGCCGGCGAGGAACGCGAGCCGCGTACCGGCCTCGACGACCGAGGCGTGCGAGTAGACCGGCGGCTGGAAGAGGCTGGGGACGGTGACGCGTTCGATCATGAAAGGCTCCGGTGCGTTGGTGGGAGTGCTGGGGCAACCTGTCGATGATGCGAAGTACGGGACGCGAACGCATCCGAAATTCCGGCCGTCCGCCACGCCGCGCCGCCTCCCGGCCGCCGAGTGCCGAGCCCGTGTCGATAATCGCTCGACATCTCGGCGCCCGGCAACCCATGCTCCGTCCATGTCTGTACGCATGCGCGTGAAGCCCCTGGGGCGCTTCACGGCGGCTGACTTGTAGCGGGCCGAGCCGGAGATTCCGGCGAGCCCCCGGAGGTCAGCCATGTCACGCACCGTGCACCACATCCGCAGCCGGCACCGGAGGATCCCGGCGTACTGGGCGGCCGGGCTGCCGGCCCCCTGGACCGCGCACACCCTCACCGAACTCCGCTACAGCGGGGCCGAACTGAGCCGCGCGCGGCGGGAGGGCCGCCGCCCCCGGCCGACCCGAGTCGTCCGTACGTTCACGTCCTACCGGTACGCCCGGGCCGTGAACCAGTGCTTCTGGAACCCCTACGAATCCCGGGCCCGGGCCGCCCTGCGCACCTTCCGCACCACGGCCCGCAAACACCTGCGCGCGGCCCCGCCGGGCGACCTCGTCACCGCGGCCGAAACCCTCGACCACCCCCCGACCCGCCACCGTCACCGCAACCTCTGGGAAGCGTGACGCAGGAGAGGCGATATCCCCGGGGGGAATATCCCTTCGAAGAAGCCCGTACCCGGCTGCTACCTTCCAGGCGTGGCGAAACTCAATCAGATCATCGCAGTCGAGAAGGGCGTCAAGGCCAAGTCGCAGCAGGACCTGACGGCCGCTCATCACGGGCTGCAGAAGCCTGCCCTGCTGGCCGGAATCGCGCGTACCTATCAGCCGAAGGACGAGGAGGGCGAGCAGTTGCCGCCCGAGTCGACCCGGGTGCAGGTGCGGGCGGAGGACGTGCTGCGGGAGACGGCGGGGATCCTCACGCGGCTGTTCGACGTGACCGCCACGAAGGACTGGGCCAACTGCACGGCACGGGCGGACGTGACGGTCGACGGGCGGGTGCTCGTCGCCGAGGTGCCGGTGGCCTATCTGCTCTTCCTGGAGAAGCAGCTCGGCGAGATCAACGCGCTCGTGCGGAAGCTTCCCGTGCTCGACGCCTCCGAGGCGTGGGTGCAGGACCCCTCCACCGACGCCTGGAAGACCGAGCCCGTACGGACGGTGCGGACCAAGAAGGTGCCCCGCAACCATGTGAAGGCCGAGGCGACCGACAAGCACCCCGCACAGGTCGAGGTGTACTACGAGGACATACCCGTCGGGTACTGGACCACCGTGAAGTTCTCCGGTGCGCTGCCCGCCCGCCGGGTCCGGGAGATCCTCGACCGCGTCGAGAAGTTGCAGCAGGCCGTGAAGTTCGCGCGCGAGGAGGCGAACGGCGTGGACGTCGTCGACCAGCGGGTCGGTGACGCGGTGTTCGGCTACCTGTTCGGGTAGCCTCACAGACTCCCCGCCCGATGTTTCGGGCGGGGTGCGCGAGGAGCGCAAAGCTGAAGCTGAGGCTTGTCGTGACGGAGCGGACCGTACCCGCCGAGGATTTCAGGGACGGGCCGCGCTCAATCTCAGACTATTGCTCCAGACTCAGTATTCGCCGCCGATCGCCGCAACGACCGGACCCAGGCCCCGGGACGTCGAAATGCCGGTTCAAGTCCGGCCCGCACAGCTCGATGTGCGGTGGTCCAAAGGCAGGACGCGACGACATGACGACTGACCTGGGTTCTCAACCGTCGCGGCGTGCCGAACGGGCGGCATCACAGGGCCCGGGGGCCGGCTACGCCCCCGGGCCCGCTTCCTTTCCCGCAGGTTCCCGCAGGTATTCGGCGCGGATCCGTGCACGGGCCACACGAGTTCACACAGCAATTGCGTTCATAAAGAACATGGCCTTTCCAAGTATCGTCACATCGCGGTAATACGAGCGTTCCACAACCTCCTGATCCGGGACCTACCGTGGACACCACGGCCGAACGGCACCACCCCGTCGATCGGCCCCACCGGTACCACGCCC
>NZ_LIRK01000460.1 GCF_001419765.1 Streptomyces torulosus | reverse complement strand
GAAGGACTTCAAGTCCGATCAGGAGGTGCGCTGGTGCCCCGGCTGCGGTGACTACGCGATCCTCGCGGCCGTGCAGGGCTTCATGCCCGAACTCGGCCTCGCCAAGGAGAACATCGTCTTCGTCTCCGGCATCGGCTGCTCCTCCCGCTTCCCGTACTACATGGACACCTACGGGATGCACTCCATCCACGGCCGCGCCCCCGCCATCGCCACCGGCCTCGCCACCTCACGCCGCGACCTCTCCGTCTGGGTCGTCACCGGCGACGGCGACGCCCTCTCCATCGGCGGCAACCACCTCATCCACGCCCTCCGCCGCAACGTCAACCTCAAGATCCTCCTCTTCAACAACCGCATCTACGGACTCACCAAGGGCCAGTACTCCCCCACCAGCGAAGTCGGCAAGATCACCAAATCGACGCCCATGGGATCCCTGGACGCACCCTTCAACCCGGTCTCCCTCGCGATCGGCGCGGAAGCCTCCTTCGTCGCCCGGACCGTCGACTCCGACCGCAAACACCTCACCGAGGTCCTGCGCCAGGCCGCCGCCCACCCCGGCACCGCACTCGTCGAGATCTACCAGAACTGCAACATCTTCAACGACGGCGCCTTCGAGATCCTCAAGGACCGCCAACAGGCCGAAGAAGCCGTCATCCGCCTCGAACACGGCCAGCCCATCCGCTTCGGCACCGACCGCACCCGAGGCGTGGTCCGCGACGAGCAGACCGGTGACCTGAAGGTCGTCACCGTCACCCCGGACAACGAGGCCCGCATCCTCGTCCACGACGCCCACTCCCCCTCCCCCACCACCGCCTTCGCCCTCTCCCGACTCGCCGACCCCGACACCCTGCACCACACCCCCATCGGCGTGTTCCGCTCCGTCGACCGGCCCGTCTACGACACACAGATGGCCGACCAACTGGACAACGCGATCGAGCAGTACGGCAAGGGCGACCTGTCGGCGCTGCTCGCGGGCGGGGACACCTGGACGGTCGTCGGCTGACCTACGACGCACATCCGAGGAGGCCCGGACCGCACGCTCGCCGTGCGGACCGGGCCTCTCCGCATGGGGCCACTGGGGGGTACTTACTTGAAAGTGGGTACTTTCGAAGAGTTAGCGCACCTCCTAGGGTTAGTGGCGCACTCGCCCCCCTGGAGGAGTTTCATCATGAGCATCGTCGTCACCGGAGCGACCGGGAACCTCGGCACGTTCGTCATCGAGGGCCTGCTGGAGAAGGTTCCGGCCGAGCAGATCACGGCCGTCGTACGCAACGAGGAGAAGGCCGCCGGGCTCGCGGCGCGCGGCGTGAAGATCGCCGTGGCCGACTACAGCGCCCCCGAGACCTTTGACGGCGTCATCTCCGCCGGTGACAAGGTCCTGCTGATCTCCGGCAGCGAGGTCGGCAACGACCGCGTCGGACAGCACACGGTCGTCATCGACGCCGCCAAGGCCGCCGGTGCCGCGCTCCTCGTCTACACCAGCGCGCCGGGCACCCTGACGGCGGCGCTGGCGGACGACCACCGGGGTACCGAGGAGGTACTGCTCGCCTCCGGTCTGCCGTACGTGCTGCTGCGCAACGGCTGGTACAACGAGAACTACACCGAGCAGCTCGGCCCCGTCCTGGAGTACAACGCCGTCACGCACGCCGCCGGTGAGGGCCGGGTGTCCTCCGCCGCCCGCGCGGACTACGCGGCCGCTGCGGTCGCCGTGCTGACCGGCGAGGGTCACGAGAACAAGACGTACGAGCTCGGCGGCGACGTCGCGTGGAGCTTCGCCGAGTACGCGGCCGAGCTGAGCCGGCAGACCGGCAAGGAGATAGCGAACAACGCCGTCTCCGTCGACGCCTACGCCGGCATCCTCACCGGCGTCGGCCTCCCCGAGGCGCTGGCGGCGATCCTCGCGGGCGTCGACGCGTCCGTCGAGAAGGGCGAGCTGGTCGTCTCCTCCGGTGACCTCTCCCGGCTGATCGGCCGCCCGACCACGCCGATCGCGGACTCGATCACGGCGGCACTCAAGGCCTGAGCCCCCGAATGACAGCCACCCCCGGCTGTCATGACCGTATGACGATACGGGCATGACAGCCGGGGGTGGTCGGCGTTACCTTCGTGGGACTTGGGCCGCGGGGCGCGGCCGGTCGAGAAGGAGGGGCCGTGGCGGCGCAGTCGAAGGGCGAACACCGGATAGGTCTGCTGAACGGCTTCGCGGCATACGGGATGTGGGGGCTCGTCCCGCTCTTCTGGCCCCTACTCAAGCCCGCCGGCGCGGTGGAGGTCCTCGCCCACCGCATGGTGTGGTCCCTCGGCTTCGTGGGGATCGCCCTGCTGGTGCTGCGGCGCTGGGCGTGGGCCGGTGAGCTGCTGCGGCAGCCGCGCAAGCTCGCCCTGATCGCGGTCGCGGCGGCGGTCATCGCCGTCAACTGGGGCGTCTACATCTGGGCCGTGAACAACGGCCAGGTCGTCGAGGCCTCCCTCGGCTACTTCATCAACCCGCTCGTCACCATCGCCATGGGCGTCCTGCTCCTGAAGGAACGGCTGCGCCCCGTGCAGTGGGCCGCAGTCGGCGTCGGCTTCACCGCCGTCCTCGTGCTGACCATCGGCTACGGGCGGCCGCCGTGGATCTCGCTCTGCCTCGCCTTCTCCTTCGCCACGTACGGGCTGGTGAAGAAGAAGGTCAACCTGGGCGGCACGGAGTCGCTCGCCGCGGAGACCGTGATCCTCTTCCTGCCCGCCCTGGGCTACCTGCTGTGGCTGGGCTCGCGCGGCGAGTCCACCTTCGGCACGGAGGGCACCGGGCACGCCCTGCTGCTGGCCTCGACCGGGCTGGTCACCGCGCTGCCGCTGGTCTGCTTCGGGGCGGCCGCGATCCGGGTGCCGCTGTCCACGCTGGGGCTGCTCCAGTACATGGCGCCGGTGTTCCAGTTCCTGCTCGGGGTGCTGTACTTCGGAGAGGCCATGCCGCCCGAGCGGTGGGCGGGGTTCGCCCTGGTGTGGCTGGCGCTGTCGCTGCTGACGTGGGACGCGCTGCGGACCGCCCGCCGCTGGGGCGGGGCACGTACGGCGAAGGCGCAGCCGGAGCCCGCGCCGGCACCCCTGTCGACGCCCGTACCGGAGGCTGTGCCAGAGGCTGTTCCTGAGGCTGCGCCGGAGGCCGAGGCGGTCGCCCCGAAGACCGGGAGCTGAGGTACGCCCCCACTTCTTCACGCGCCGCTCGCACCCGCTCGCACCAGACGGTGATCTTTCAGAATCCCCTCCCCCCACACGACGGCGGGCCGCCTCCCCAGCGGCCCGCCGTCGCCCTGTCCGGCCGCTCCGCCATGCCGTCGACCATGGTTTCGCCCGACGAGTCCGACATGCGAACACCCGTGGCCGAATACCGCTCTTGACGGAAAGTCAGCCCCGCCCGCACCATCCTGGCACCTCATTCACTCGGATTCGACATGAACACGCCAACAGCGATTCACGCGGATCCCTTGGAATTCGGAGCCCCCACATGAAGCTCTCTGTTCCAGTCACCGGGCGTGCCGCTGCCGCCGTCGCCGTCGCGGCGGCCACGCTCTTCACCAGCGGGTCCATAGCCGGGGCGGCTCCCGCCCCGGAGGCGGTGGCCGCCGCGCCCGACCTGCCCGTGGCCAACGTCAAGGCCCACCTCACCCAGTTCCAGTCCATCGCCGCCGCCAACGGCGGCAACAGAGCCCACGGCCGCGCCGGTTACACGGCCTCCCTGAACTATGTGAAGGGCAAGCTGGACGCCGCCGGTTTCACCACGACCGTGCAGTCCTTCACGTCCGGCGGCCGCACCGGGTACAACCTGATCGCCGACTGGCCCGGCGGCGACACCAACAAGGTCGTCATGGCCGGTTCGCACCTCGACAGCGTCACCTCCGGCGCCGGCATCAACGACAACGGCTCCGGTTCCGCGGCCGTGCTGGAGGCCGCGCTGACCGTGGCCCGCACCGGCTACCAGCCCACCAAGCACCTCCGGTTCGCCTGGTGGGGCGCGGAGGAGCTGGGCCTGGTCGGCTCGCGTTACTACGTCAACAACCTGTCCTCCGCGAACCGCGCCCGGATCAGCGGCTACCTCAACTTCGACATGATCGGGTCGCCGAACCCCGGGTACTTCGTCTACGACGACGACCCCACCATCGAGAAGACCTTCAAGGACTACTTCGCGGGCATCGGCGTCCCCACGGAGATAGAGACCGAGGGCGACGGCCGCTCCGACCACGCGCCGTTCAAGAGCGCGGGCGTCCCGGTGGGCGGCCTCTTCACGGGCGCGAGCCGCGCGAAGACCGCCGCGCAGGCCACCAAGTGGGGCGGCACGTCCGGGCAGGCGTTCGACCGCTGCTACCACTCGTCCTGCGACACGACGTCCAACATCAACGACACGGCCCTGGACCGGAACTCGGACGCGCTGGCGTACGCGGTGTGGGAGCTGTCGAAGTAGAAGCCGACAGTCGGGGGCGGGGGGAGGAGCCGCCGGCTGGGGGTGCGGGTGCCGTCACGGGCGCCCCGCCCTTGAGAGCGAGTGCAGGAGCCGGCTGAAGGGTGGTGTGGGTGCCGTGACGGGCACCGGGCCCTTGAGAACGAGAGTAGGAGCCGGCTGGGGGCGGGTGCTGTGACGGGCGCCGCGTCCTTGAGAGCGGAGCGGTGGCGAGGCGTTGCGGCGGTGCGTCGGCGCCAGCGCTCCGCGAGAGGGCTTGTTCGTGTCCGGGGCCGGTCGGTGACGCCATGTTGCCGACCGGCCCCCGAGGCATGTCGGCGGCGTGTCGGTCGTGTGGGGGTCAGCGGCGGTTGGGAGCAACCGCCCTGGCCCCCGGTCCGTACGGCGGGGGTCGGCCGGGTCGATCAGCGGCCGTGGGTCGCGCTCGGCGTCGACCACGGTCCTGAGGGTCAACGGCCGCGGGCGCG
>NZ_LIRK01000046.1 GCF_001419765.1 Streptomyces torulosus | reverse complement strand
CCATGCCCGTGTAGTGCATGCCGGACACCGCGACGCCCATGACCAGGCTCGCGCCGAGGCTGGTGAGGAAGCCGCTGATGGACACGGCCGCCCAGAGCGCGGCGGTCGCGGCGACGATGGCGATGAGGACCGACAGGGCGACGACGGCGATGTCGTACTCGATGTAGCCGTTGAGCTGGATGGCGGCCATGCCGAGGTAGTGCATGGCGGCGACGCCGAGCCCGGTGACGCCGCCGGCCGTGCACAGGGTGGTGGTGCTGACGCCCCGGTAGCCGACGGCGAAGACGCCGATGCCGACGACCACGATCGCCACGGCGAGGCTCAGGACGGTCAGGGTGACGTCGTAGTGGATCCGGCTCTCCTCGACCCGGAAGCCGATCATCGCGATGAAGTGCATCGTCCAGATGCCGCAGCCGATCGAGGCCGCGCCGAGGGCCAGCCAACCGGGCTTCCAGGAACGCTCGTTGTAGACGGACCTGACGACGCAGCGCAGTCCCAGCGCCGCGCCGAGGCACGCCATGATGTAGGCGGCCACCGGAGTGACCGCGCCGTAACTGAATCCGTCGACCGTGCCTTGCATATGCCAAATCCCCCCGGTGCTTGGCCAGTTGAGGCGGCTGAGTGCGGGAGGTAAGTCTGCGATAAGGAAAGGCCGAGGCGCTCTGTTTTCCGCGAGTTACTGTCGGTATCGGCTCGTAGGGTGATCGGCTTTGTCTGGCTCGGTGTTGATTCGCGGTCAAAATCCCCGTGAACATTGATTCTTCAAGCTCAGGCCAGTGTTTTACGTTCCGTCGCGGCCCTTTTCTCGCGCGCTTCACGCGGTTCCGCACACCCGCCGGTACGGGGCGTCCGGTACGTACGTGTGCCACTGGGAGCGGCTCGGGCCGGATCCGCCCGCGCGGGCGCACACCCGTGCCAGGGCTCGGGTGGTGTCGAGGTCGTACCGCTGCAACGGGACATGGGCGCTGCCCGCGTACAGCGTCGTGCCGTCCGGGCCGAACGCGAGGGTGTAGACGGCCTCCCCGGGCGTGGTGAGCGGTCCGCCGATCGGCTGGCCGGTGGGCACGTCCCACAGTCGCAGGCTGCCGTCGTCCCCGCCGACCGCCAGGGTGCGCCCGTCGGGGCTGAACGCGAGGGCCGTCACCGCCTCCCCCTCGGGGTGGCCCTCGACCGGCGGCGGGAAGATGTTGGGCAGCGTACCGGCGCGGTGGCGCGCCTCGCCGTCCCACAGGGCGACCCGGCCGGTCAGGTCCCCGGCCGCCAGCCGTGAGCCGTCGGGAGCGAAGGCCAGCGCCGCGACCGGGCCGCCCTCGACGAGGTCCCGCCCGGTCGCCCGCCAGGACGGGGGCCGGGCCACGGTGCCGCCGTCGACGAGCAGCCGTCCGTCGCCGCGGAGCAGCGGGGCGTTTCCGGTCGGTCCGCCGGGCAGCGCGGTACGCCGCCGTGTGGCGGTGTCCCAGACCTCGGCCGTCTCGGGGTCGTCGCCGCCCGCCAGGCGGATCAGGTGGAGGCTGCGGCCCCGCGGGCCGAGCGCGGCGGCGGTCACGGACGCGCCCGGCAGGTCGAGGGTGCTCACGGCCCGCTCCTGCCGTACGTCCCACACGGTGAACGACTGGCCGGTCAGGTCGTGCCCGGCCGCCGAGACGCCGTACCCGAACCGGGTGCCGTCCGTGCTGAACACGAGCAGCGGGCGGACGTCGGTCGGGGTGACGGGCTGGTCCGGCTCGGTGGAGACCGGGACGGGAGCCGGGGGGAACGTGTGCAGCACGCGGCCGTCGGAGGTGGCGCGCAGCCGGACGACGTAGTGGCCGCCGGTCCGCTCGGCGGTGGCGTAGGTGCGGCCGTCGGGGCTGAGCCGCACGTCGTCCTGGGCGACCGGGCGCCAGTCGTGGGTGACGGCGGCGCCGAGTTCGAGGGTGTGGACCGTGCGGCTCTCCAGGTAGCGCAGTGTGCGGCCGTCCGGGGCGAAGTACGGGGCACCGAGGACGCTCTGGTTGTGCAGTGAGTACCGCAGCACGGGCGCGTCGGGCGCGGAGAGCCGCCACACCCGCAGTTCGGCGACGCCGGCCCCGGCCAGGAAGGCGCCGTCCGCGCTGAGGGCGACGTCGTGCGTGCCGGGGTCGTCCAGGTCGGCGACGAGGCGGCCGGTCCTCAGGTCCCAGACCTGGACCTCGCCGTCGGCGACGGCGGCCATCCGGCCGGCGCCGAGCGCGAAGGGGGCCATGCCCGGACGGCACAGCCGGGCCCGTCCCCAGTCGCCGGTCAGCTCGCGGCCCGTCGCCGTGTCCCACAGCCGCGGCGCCCGCCCGTCGGGGCAGGCCGCCGCGTACCGCCCGTCCGCGCTGACGGCAGTGGCCGTCGTGCCCGCGACCCGGGCCTCGAACAGCACCCGGCCGTCCGCGACCGAGCCCAGCCACAACCGGTGCTCGTCGGCGGCCAGATAGGCGCGGCCGTCGTCGGTGAAGCGCACGTCGAACATGGAGGGGAGCACCGCGGAGCCGGCGGCCCAGCGGCCACGTGCCGTGTCCCACAGCCGGGTGCCGCCGGGCCCGCTGACGGCGAGTACGCGCGCGTGCGGGCCCGCCACGGTCACCCGGCCCTGCGGCAGCCGCCCGGCGCCGGTGCGGCGGTGGGTGACCGCGTCCCAGCTCCGCCATGTGCCGTCGCCGGCGCTGACCAGGGTGCGCCCGGCGTCCGTCAGCAGCCGCCGGGGGTCGTCACCGGGAGTCGGGTCCGAAAAGATGGCCGACTCCGGCTGGGTGAGGGAGCCGAGCAGCGCCCGGCGGGTCTCGGGCAGCCGGGCGATCCGCCAGGCGGCGGCGCCCAGCAGCAGCGCGGTGCGGGGGTCGGTGGTCCGCAGGGTGTCGGCGACCTCGGCGACACGGCGGGCCGCGTCCTGGGTGCGCCGGCGTACGTTGTCGTCGTGTTCCCGCCACACGGCGAACGCCGTCAGCAGGGCGATCGCCAGCACGGCGGACAGCGACCCGGTGAGGATGCGGTGCCTGCGGCTGATGCGGGCCGCGGCCCGCCGTTCCGCGCGGCGCGCCTCCAGCGAGGCGGTGAGGAAGTCCCCCTCCGACCCGGTCAGCGCCGCATCGGCGGCCGGGTCCGTGAACAGCTCCTGCGCACGCGCCAGTTGGGCGCCCCGGTACAGGGCGCCGGGGCACCGGCCGTCCTCCCGCCAGGCGCGGGCCGCCTCCGACAGGGCCCGGTGGTGGCGCAGCCGCTCCCGGTCCTCCTCGATCCAGCCGTGCAGCCGGGGCCAGCAGCTGATCAGGGCCTCGTGGGCCAGGTGCACCCCGTCCTCGTCGGCGGTCAGCAGCCGGGCGCGGGTCAGCCGTTCCGCCACCACCTGCCCGTCCGGGCACTGCGACAGCTCCTCATGGGGGAGCGGACGCCGGGTGTCAGGGGTCCCCTGCCCCGGTACGACCATCCGCAGCAGCAGGTGCCGGGCCGCACGCGCCTGGCCGGGCGACAGGGTCCCGTACACCTCCTCGGCGGTCGCCGCGATCGCGCCGCGCAGCCCGCCCGCCGCCTCGTACCCGGCGACGGTGAGCATCCGGCCCTTGCGGCGGCCCCAGGTCTCCAGCAGGACGTGCCCGAGCATCGGCAGCCCGCCCGGCTCGGCCAGGACCTCCTCCACCAGACGCGCGGTCAGCCTCCGCTCCACCAGATGCCCGGCGGCCCGCGCCGGACCGACGACGGCCTCGCGGAGCTCCTCGCCGTTCATCGGGCACAGCAGCAGACCGGCCTCGTTCAGGGTGCGCGCCAGGTCGGGGTGCTCACCGCACCGCGCGTAGAAGTCGGCGCGCACGGCGACGAGCACACGCAGCCCGCTGTCGGGGGCGCGCGCGGCGAGCAGCAGCTCGATGAACCGGGAGCGCTCCCACGAGTCGGAACAGAGGGTGAAGACCTCTTCGAACTGGTCCACGAGGACCCAGCTCTCGGGCTCACCCGGTGCCGGGCTCAGCAGATGCCCGTACGTGGTGGCGGGTCGCGCCCCGGGGGTGAGGATGCGCAGCACGGCAGGGGAGTGCTGTCCGGCGAGCCGCTCCCGCAGCCGTGGCACCAGGCCGGCCCGCAGCAGGGAGGACTTGCCGCTGCCCGAGGGCCCGAACAGCACCGCGAACCGGTGCTCGCACACCAGTTTCCCCAGTTCGTCCAGCATCCGGTCCCGGCCGAAGAACAGATGCCGGTCGTCCGGTTCGAACCGGGCGAGACCGCGGTAGGGCGCCGGGCCCGCCTCGGAGGGTTCGACCTCGGCCCCGGCGACCTCCCGCTCGGCCTCCTCCCAGCGCTCCCGCCACTCGTCCGGATCGCCTCCACAGGCACGGACGTACGCCTCGACCACGGCGAGCACGGGCAGCCGCTCACCGGCGGCGGCCTGTGACAGCGTTGTCGCGCCGCAGCCGACCGCCCGGGCCATCGTCCGGTACGCGGGGCTGCCCGCGGCGCCGCGCAACTGCCGCAGTTCGTGCGCGAACCGCGCGATGGGCCCGGACGACGGGTCCAGTGGTCTTTCGGGGCGCCCCATGGGCTCGTACCTCCGCGCATCGGGTGAATGCGACATCGAGTGACACCGGCAGCGATGACCATAGGAGGCCCGTCATGAAGGCCGCGTTAATTACGGGTGACGAGCGACGGGTGCGATCAACCCCACATGATTGATCCGGCCGCGGAAGGGGCCTTCGGATCAACTTTTCCCTTGCCAGTGTCGAGGTCAGCGGGGCCGACACCCGGTCCGCACCGACCACGCAAGGGAGAGCACAGCAATGTCCCGTGCACACCTCATCCGCAGGATCAGCACCTCGGCCGTCATCCCGGCCGCGCTCGCCGGAGCCGTCCTCGTCGCCGGGACGGGCGGCGACCTCACCACGGGGGCACAGCACACGTCGCTCGGCGGGAACGTCCAGCTGGCCAACGCCCTGGTACCGACCGACGGCTTCAGCTACGACCTGACCGGCCTCGCCGGCGGCGCCGCCGCCGGCAGGTACGACGGGATCATCAACGACATCCGCGGCCGGCTGCGCGGCACCCGCCTGTACAACAACATCGTCCTGACGCAGGGGGGCAACGACTTCTTCGACGTGACGCTGGCGGTGGGGCAGAGCAACATCACTCTGGTCTTCAACGCGCGGAACCTGTACGTGACCGGCTGGCGCAACAACCGGACCGGCGTGTACTACCGGATGGGTGCCGGACCCACGACGCTCCCGGGGCAGAACGGCGCCACGCAGAACAGGAACTGGCTCAACTACAGCGACATGGAGCGCGCCGGTCAGATCGACCGCGGTTCCATGGGCATCACCATGGGGTCGATCCAGGGCGCGGTCAGTGACCTGTCCAACACCAACAACAGCCGGGACCAGGCTCGGGCCCTGCTCATCCTCGTCCAGGCCTTCGCCGAGGGCGCCCGTTTCGACTTCATCTCCTACCGTGTCGGCCAGGCGATGCGCAACAGCGGCATCTTCTTCGCGGGGTCCTCGTCCGCCGTCAGCGGCAACGGCTCGGGCCAGAACGAGTTCCACGTGTCGGGCCTGCAGTTGGAGAACAACTGGGAGAACCTGTCCACCACCGCCAGGAACTCCACGCAGAACCACACGAACCCGAACTTCGCGATCGGCGACGGGCGGTTCACCACGATGGCGGCGATCGACGCCCAGATGGCCGTGGCGCTGCGGAAGTAGAGCGGCACCACGGGCTCGTGACCGGACCCCACCCGGTCACGAGCCCACGCCGCGCTCAAGCCGCGTCGTTGAGCAGCCGCGTGAGGTGTTCCCTGCCCGCCGCCAGCAGCTCCGGCAGCGGGGCGGCGGTCTCGTACCACCGCTTCTCGTACTCCCAGCACAGCCAGCCGTCCCACTCCCTGCGGGTGAGCACGTCCAGGCACTCGCCGAGCGGGAGGGCACCCGCGCCGAGCGGCAGCGGGGTGGTGTCCTCCGCCGAGGCGATGTCCTTGACCTGGACGTAGCCGAGGAAGGGGGAGAGGGCGGCGTACGACTCGGCGGGCTCCTCGCCGCCCAGCCAGGTGTGCATGACGTCCCACACCGCGCCGACGTTGCGGTGGCCGACGGGGCCGAGGACGCGGATGGCGTCGGCGCCGGTGCGGTGCGAGTCGTGGGTCTCCAGCAGGACGCGCACCCCACGGTCGGCCGCGTCCTCCGCCGCCGTGCCGAGCCGCCGGGCCGCGACGGCGTCGGCCTCCTCCGTGCTCTGCCCGCCGTCCGGGTCGCCGCCGGGGAAGACGCGGACGAAGGGCGCGCCCAGGTCCCGCGCCAGGTCGAGCAGGTCCCGGATCTCGTCGAGCACGGGCCCGTCGTCCCCCGGCGCCGCGACCTTCGCGTACCCGGCGATCCCCAGGATCTCCACGCCGGCCGCCTTGAACTCGGCGGCCACCCGGTCCCGTTCCGCGCTCCCGATCCCCGGATGCACCGGTTCCTCGGGATGGGCGCGCAACTCGACACCGTGGTAGCCGTGCCCGGCGGCGAGCCGCACGACCTCGGACACGGGAACACCGGGCACACCAAGAGTGGAAAACGCAAGCTTCATGTCTTCGGACCCTACTCGTCGCTCGTCGATCGGTACGTCCTGCGGCTGCCCGCCGCCGGGGGTGGTCACGCGGGTCGTCCCCGGCGGGAACACGGCGCTCCTCAGATGTCCCGCTGTTCCAGCGGCTTCGTCGCCGGACCCTGGAGGACGCGGCCGTCCGGGTCGAAACGGGAGCCGTGGCAGGGGCACTCCCAGGCGCGTTCGGCGCGGTTGAAGGCGACGAGGCAGCCCAGGTGGGTGCAGCGGGCGGACAGGGTGTGCAGGACGCCGTCGTCGTCGCGGTGGACCGCGCAGTGGTGGCCGCCCACCCGGACGATCGCCCCGTCGCCCGGTGCGATCGCGTCGAAGGACGTGTCGGAGGCAGGGGAGAGCCGGTCGCCGACGAAGTGCCGGGCGACCCGCGCCTGGTGCTTGAGGAAGCTCGGCGCCTCCCGGACCGCGCTGAGGATGCGGCGCGGGTCGTACAGATCGCTCCACGGCGCCTTCCGCCCGGTGATCCCGTCGGCGAGGAGCCGGCCCGCCATGATGCCGGTGCTCATGCCCCAGCCGCCGAACCCGGTCGCCACCCAGGTGTGCCGGCTGCCCGCGTGGAAGGGGCCGACCAGCGGCACGGAATCGGTGGAGTCGTTGTCCTGGGTAGCCCAGCGGTGCGTGAAGTCGAGCGTCCCGAACCGTTCGACGGCCCACTCGGCGAGCAGTTCGAACCGCTCCTCCACATTGCCGGTGCCCGGTGTGAAGTGCTCCCCGGTGACGATCAGCAGCCGCCGCCCGTCCCCGTACGGGGCGGTGCGCGCGGACCGGGTGCGCTGCTCCTGCGTGATGTACATGCCGTGCGGGTCGGCGTCCGCCGGGATCGGCGCTGCCAGGACCAGCTCACGGCGCGGGGAGAGCCGGGAGAACAGCAGCGCCCGGTCGAACACCGGGTAGTGCGTGGCGACCACGACGTCCCCGGCGGTCACCGTGTACCCCGCCTCCGTCGTCAGCCGGCAGGGGGAGCCCTCCTTGAGCCGCGTCACCCGCGTCTGCTCATGGACCGCACCACCCCGGCGCACGAGGTCGTCGACGAGCGCGAGGAGATAGGCGCGCGGATGGAACTGCGCCTGCTCCGCCACCCGCACCGCCCCCGCCACCGGGAACGGCAGCCCCGTCTCCGTCACGAACGACGCCGGCAGTCCGGCCTCCCGTGCTGCCTCCGCCTCGGCCCTCAGCTCGTCGACACGGCCCTCGTCCTCGGCGTACGTGTACGCCTCCGTCTCCTCCCAGTCGCAGGCGATGCCCAGTTCCTCCACCACCGCGGCGGCGTGCCGGATCGCCGCCGTCTGCGACCGCGCGTACAGGTGCGCGGCCTCCGCGCCCCGGTGGCGCCGCAGCCGGTCGTAGATGAGTGTGTGCAGGGCGCTCACCTTCGCCGTGGTGTGGCCCGTCACCCCGGCGGCGACCCGGTCGGCCTCCAGCAGCGCCACGGTGCGGCCGGTCCTGGCGAGTTCCCACGCCGTGCTGATCCCGGCGATGCCGGCGCCCACCACGGCGACGTCGACGACGAGGTCCCCGTCGAGCGCCGGGTGCGGGCTCGCCTCGGGCGCGGTGTCGATCCAGTACGACTTCTGCTTGCCCGTGTAGGTGTGCATGGCGGCCGGGTTCCCTTCGGACGGACGGCTCAGCGGGGGTCGGGTGGGCTGTCGGGTGTGCGGCGCCCGCGGCCGGTGTCGGCGCCGCCCCCGATGCGCTGCCGGTGGCTGGTGTCGCACCAGGGGTAGATCCGGCTGCGGCGGCAGGTGCACAGGGCCACGCGGAAGCGGTCCGAGGACACGGTCGTCCCGTCCTCCGTGGTGACCTCGACGGGGCCCTCGACCAGCAGCGGGCCGGGGCGCTGGAGGGTGATGCGACGGCGCTCAGCAGGGTCGTTCGGCACGGATGACCACCAGCTCTTCCTTCTCGTCGTCCCCCTCGTCCCCCAGCAGCCCCCGGTCGCGCAACCAGGTGGTCCGCGACCGCAGCACGGGCCCGAAGGCGACGTACCGGCGGTCCACGACCTCGGCCCACAGGCCCGCCGCCCGCACCTGCGCGAGTGTCCGCTCCGCGTCGCTCAGCGTCGACTGCACGAGCAGCAGCACCCCGCCGGGCGCGAGCAGCGCGGGCGCGTCCCGGCAGATCCGGTCCAGGGCGAGCCGCCCGTCCCACCCCGCGTCCCAGGCCCGCGCGGCGCCCCGTACGGCCGCCGCCCGCCCGGTGCCGCCGTCGCCGGGCTCCGGTTCCGGCCCCGGTACGTACGGCGGGTTGGACAGGATCAGGTCGAAGGACCGGCCCGACACCGGGGCCAGCAGATTCCCCCGGACGACGCTCAGCGGCAGCCCGGCGAGTACGGCGTTGACCTTGGCGTTGATCACCGCACGCCATGAGATGTCCACGGCGGTCACCCGCGCCCCCCGCCGGGCCGCGGCCAGCGCCACGGCGCCCGTGCCCGTACCGACGTCGAGGACCCGGGCCCGCGGTGCGAGCGACTCCCGCCCCAGGGCGTGCACCAGCAGCTCGGTGTCGTCCTGGGGGGTGTAGACCCCGGGCAGGGCGACGGGTGGTGAGAGGGGGTTCACGGTGCTCGGCCT
>NZ_LIRK01000459.1 GCF_001419765.1 Streptomyces torulosus | reverse complement strand
GGGTGTCCGTGCCGGGGTCGAGACGGGGATGAGCGGTGCCCATGGGGACCTCCTCGGGTACGCAATATATTGCGTTCTGCATGTTGGTCGGCAACACTGAGGCCGCAGGCGGTGACCTGTCAAGGGGTCCCGTGCCGAAGCCCCGGCCCACGCCCGGCGGCAAGCGACGAGGAGCAGCAGATGGCTCAGGCCACACGCAGGGAGCACGACCTGGCGGGAGACAGGGAGGTCCCGGCCGACGCCTACTACGGCGTCCACGAACATGAACGCGAACGAGGTCATCGCCGACCGCGCCCTGGAGATCCTCGGCCACCCGCGCGGCCGCTACGAGGTGATCCATCCGCTGGACCACGTCCATCTCGACCACAGCACCAACGACGTCTACTCCACCGCCGTACGCCTGGCCCTGGTCACGTCACTGCGTCGCCTCGGCGACTCCCCGGGGGCGCTGGCCACGGCCTTCGCCGGGAAGGCCGAGGAGTTCGGGGACGTGCTGAAGATGGGTCGCACCCAGCTCCAGGAAGCCGTCCCCATGACGCTGGGGCAGGAGTTCACCACGTACGCCGTCATGATCGAGGAGGACCGTCAGCGGCTCACGGAGGCGGCCGCCCTGTTGCTGGAGTCCAACCTCGGCCGCACGGCCATCGGCACGTTCGTCCAGCTGTCCGGTGTCCTCACGCGCGTGGCCGTGAGACTCGCCAAGGCCTGCGACGACCTGCGCCTCACGTCGTCGGGCCCCACGGCCGGGCTCGGCGAGATCAATCTGCCGCCGGTGCAGGCGGGGTCGTCGATCATGCCCGGGAAGGTCAACCGGTGATCCCCGAGGTCGTCAACCAGGTCGCCTTCGATCACGGCGCGACCGTCGGCGGTCATCGCCCCCTGAGCGTCTCCGGCCTCCGGCCGCGCACCGGTGCACGGGACCGACCCGACCCGACCCGGCCTGCCGCGGCTGGGCGGCGTCCCCGCGTCCCGCCGTCAGCCGAGTGGGACGCCCGTGTGCTGCTCCAGGGTTCGGATCAGGCGGGCCTGGAACTGCTCGTCCCGGGCCGCGGGGTGCGGGGTCTGCGTCCGCCGGTGGTACCAGTAGCCGCCGGTGGTGGGGGTGGCGTCGGGGTGGGTGGCCAGCCAGACCTGGGTGCGGTGACCGGCGGCCAGGTCGTCCGAGGCCGCCGGCCCACCCATGCGGGTGGGGACCCAGCCGGGGTCGACCGCATGGCTGGAGGTTCCCTCCCAGCGGGCCGCGCAGGCCAGGGCGAGGGCGGTCACCCACAGCTTGGTGTCGTCGTAGGAGGCCGTGCCCGCGGTCAGCCGCCCCAGATCGGTGGAGCCCGTTCGGTGCATGGAGCTGCTGAGGTAGATCAGCCTGGCCGGCTTCTCCATCAGGGCCGTCAGCAGATACGGCGCGACGATGTTGACGGCGATCTCGTCGGGGGAATCAAGGACGCCGGCGTTGTGGATGACGGCGTCGAAACGGCCGAACCCTGCGGCCTGGCGGGCGACGGACCGGACCTCGTCGGCGACGGCGAGATCCCCGGCGACGACGCCCTTCCACCGTCCGCCGCCCTCCGCACCGGCGAGACGCGCCGCGGCACGGGCATGCACCACCACGTCGTGCCCTGCCTCGGCCAACGCGTCCGCCGCGTTGCGCCCTAGCCCTCCGGCCGCCCCGGTCACCAGTACCAACGCCATGTCCGTTCCCCTCCGTCGAGCCATCTCGACCCTACGCCGGGCGCTCCGCCGTCGGGACGTACGTCGGCACGCCCTCGCACCCTGTCGTACACCGACCGTGCCCGGCTGATCGTCTTTGCCGTTTGGGGCAGGTCGGGGCCCTCCTTACCTCCGGTACTACGGGCTACGATCAATCCTCGGCACCGCAGGACGAGGCTCACCAGCGCGCAAGCGCCTGACGCAACGTCAGTACAGTCAGCGAGGAGTCGGCATGAGGCCGATCGGACCTGCCCTCACATGGCGACGGGCTCAGCACGATCGCGTCCGCGGATGTCTGCTGTGACCTGGCGGAACACGTCCATAGAGCCGATCCGGTAGAGCGAAGGGGACGCCGTGTTCTATTACCTGCTCAAGTATGTGCTTCTGGGTCCGCTGCTGCGGCTGGTCTTCCGGCCCCGCATCGAGGGTCTCGAACACGTGCCGTCGTCGGGCGCGGCCATCGTCGCCGGGAACCACCTGTCCTTCTCGGACCACTTCCTGATGCCGGCGATCCTCAAGCGGCGCATCACCTTCCTGGCGAAGGCCGAGTACTTCACCGGGCCTGGCGTCAAGGGCCGGCTGACGGCGTTCTTCTTCCGCAGCGCGGGGCAGATCCCCGTCGACCGCTCCGGAAAGGAGGCCGGTCAGGCCGCGATCCGCGAGGGGCTCGGGGTGCTCAGCAAGGACGAACTGCTCGGCATCTATCCGGAGGGCACGCGCTCACACGACGGCCGCCTCTACAAGGGCAAGGTCGGCGTGGCGGTCATGGCGCTGAAGGCCAGGGTGCCCGTGATCCCGTGCGCGATGATCGGCACGTTCGAGGCGCAGCCGCCGGGCAAGGTCATCCCGAACATCCACCCCGTCGTGATCCGCTTCGGCAAGCCCCTCGACTTCTCCCGCTACGAGGGCATGGAGAACGAGAAGGCCGTCCTGCGTGCCATCACCGACGAGATCATGTACGCGATCCTCTCGCTCTCCGAGCAGGAGTACGTGGACCAGTACGCGGCCGTCGTGAAGGCCCAGGAGGCCGAGGCCGCGGCGAAGGACCGGAAGGAACGCAAGTTCCCACGCATGCCGCTGAGTTGATGCGGGCGGCGCCGAGAACCCCGACGGCCGGGGCGGGCTTCGGTGCCGCTATGTCACCGCGTACACGATGCCGTTGACGCTGCTGAGGTAGAGCACCCCGTCGGCGAAGGCGGGTGCCGCGTTCACGGGGCTGCCTGTGGTGAACGTCCACCGCTTCCCGCCGGTGTCGGCGTCCACGGCGTACAGGTTGCCGTCCCCGCTGGCCGTGTAGGCCACCCCGTCGACGACCGTCGGCGCGCCCACGAACGGTTCCTTGCCGATGCGGGTCCTCCACCGCCGCTTGCCCGTGCGCGCGTCCACGGCGTTCAACGCGCCGTCCCCGCCGCCCAGGTAGAGCGTCCCGTCGACGACGGTCGGCGCGCTCACGTATCTCTCGGCCGCGAACTTCCACCGCCGGTCGCCGGTTGCGGCGTCCAGCGCGTAGACGTGCCCGTCCTCGCTGCTGAGGTACACCGCTCCGTCGGCGACGGCCACGGCTGAGCCGAGCAGACCACCGGTGGTGAATTCCCACCGCCGCTTGCCCGTGGCGGCGTCCAGCGCGTACGCGGTGCCTCGCAGAGCGCACGCGTAGACAGCCCCGTCGGCGACGATCGGCGCCTCCTCCACTCGGCTGCTGGTGGTGGATTTCCACCGCTGTGCGCCGGTGCCGCTGTCGACGGCGTACACATGGCCGTCCTGGTTGTCGCGGTACGCTCCGCCGATGCCCTTCGGGAGCCTGCCCCCGCCGCCGACGTACACCAGGCCGTCGGCGACCGTCGGCGGCGAACTTCTGCCCTTGCCGGTGCGGAACTTCCACCGCTGCCTGCCGGTGTCCGCGTCCACCGCGTACAGGTTGCCGTCCTCACTGCCCACGTAGACCGTCCCGTCGGCGACAGCCGGCTCCGCGTTCACGTTCCCGCCGGTCTCGAACGCCCAACGCAGTTCGCCGGTGCCGGCGTCCAGCGCGTACAGGAAGTCGGTCTCACTGCCGACGTACACGACGCCGTCGGCGACGATCGGCGACGCGTAGACGAGGCCGCCCGTGATGAACTTCCACTTCTCGACGCCGGACGGGGCTGCGGGTGAGGGCGAAGGTGTGGGTGTGGGGGAGGCATCGGTCCTTCGGCTGGGGTCGGGTAAGCCCTTGGGTTCCTCGGTGGAGTCCCGGTCGCTGAGCTTCCAGCCGGCGAAGCCGAGCCCTGCGGCGGCGGCAACGCCGAGGCCACCGACCAGGGCCCGTCGGCGGGTCGGGCCGGCGGCCCGCGGCGCCAGGGCCTGGGCCGGGCCGGATGCCACCGGTTCCGGGTTCTCGGGAAGGTTCCGGGACGGGGCTGGATCCGGTGCTGGTGTCGGTGCGAGGGGTGCCGCCGGTGGAGGGGGGACTGCGGGGCCCTGCACGGTGGTGCGGGCGTGCACGCTCGCGGCGACCGGCGCGGGGAGCCAGCCGGGCCGGGTGGGCGGATGCGGGCCCGCCTCCCCCGCGATGCGGCCTCCGACGACCGCCTCTCCGATGGAGGCCCCTCCGGCGTCGGCCTGTCCCGCGACCGCCTCCCCTGCGACGCGACCTCCGGCGACCGCCTCTCCGGCGTCGGCCTCTGCAACCGTGCCCCTGTCGGCGGTCTCGGTCCCCCCCCGGCGTCTCGGCGGCAGCCTCCGCCAGTTGTTCGAGCAGGGTCGCCACCGTGGGGCGGCGGTCGGGCTGCTTGGCCAGACAGCTCGCCACCAAAAGCCGTAGCCGGGGCGGCAGTCGGCTCAGATTCGGTTCCTCGTAGACGACGCGGAACCCCAGGGCATGCCCCGAGCCCGTCCCGAAGGGCCCCGATCCCGTCGCGGCGAACGTCAGCACCGCCCCCAAGGAGAAGACATCACTGGCGGGCCCGATCGGCTTCCCGGTCAACTGCTCGGGCGACATGAACCCCGGTGTGCCCACCACCATGCCGGTACGGGTCAACGCGCTGGCCTCGTGAGCCACCGAGATACCGAAGTCGATCACCCGAGGTCCGTCCGTGGCGAGGAGGATGTTCGACGGTTTGAGGTCCCGGTGGACCACGTCGACCGCGTGGATCGCCTCCAGCGCCTCGGCCAGGCCGGCGCCGAGCGCCAGCACCGGCCCCTGCGGCCAGGGCCCGTGCGCGGTGACGGCCTCGCTCAGCGCGACGCCCGGTACGTACGCCGTCGCCAGCCAGGGCGGCGACCCCTCCGGGTCGGCGTCCACGACACCGGCGGTGAACACCCCGTTGACGCGTCGGGCCGCGGCCACCTCCCGGGCGAACCGGCGCCGGAACTCGGCGTCCTCGGCCAGTTCCGCGCGCACCACCTTCACCGCCACCGCCCGGCCGCCGGGCGAGCGTCCCAGATACACCCGGCCCATCCCGCCCGCGCCCAGCCGCGCGACGATCCGGTAC
>NZ_LIRK01000458.1 GCF_001419765.1 Streptomyces torulosus | reverse complement strand
CCCTCGCCCTCGAAGGCGATGTACGCGTGCGGCACCGGCCGTCCCTCCATCCTGGCCAGGAACCGCTCGCACTGCGTGGGCGGGCAGATCACGTCGTCGAGGCCCTGGAGCAGCAGGAAGGGCGCGGTGATCCGGTCGGCGTGCTCGGCGGGCGACCGCTCCGCGTACCGCATCGGCTCCTCGGCGAACGGCCCGACGAGGCTCTCCAGATACCGCGACTCGAAGTCGTGGGTCTCTCCCGACCCCCACTGGGTGAGGTCCAGCACCGGGTACAGGATGGTTCCGCAGGCGTAGACGTCGGTCGTGGTGAGGGAGACGGCCGTGGTCCAGCCGCCCGCGCTGCCGCCCCGGATGGCGAGCCGGGAGCGGTCGGCGGTGCCCTCGTCGGCGAGGGCGAGGGCGACGGCCGCGCAGTCCTCGACGTCGACGACGCCCCACTGCTCGCGCAGCCGGTTGCGGTACTCCCGCCCGTAGCCGGTGGACCCCCCGTAGTTGACCTCGGCGACGCCGATGCCGCGCGNNCGAGGACCAGGGGCGCGCGGCTGGTGGGTCCGCCGTGCGCCCAGACGACGTACGGCGGCAGTTCGGTGCCGGGGGCGAGGCAGCCGGGGTTGTGGGGCGGGTAGACGTGCGCGTGGATCTCGCGTCCGGCGGGGCCGAGGAAGGTGCGGATCTGGGGTTCGGGGTAGTGGGCGGGGTCGACGGGGTCGTCGTGCGCGGCCCCGACGACCCGGGCGCGGCCGGCGAGGGTGCCGGCGGAGCCGGAGTCCGCGGGGCCGGTGTCGAGTTCGACGACCTCGTAGGCGCTGCGCGGGCTGGCGCCGATGCCGATCACCCGGCCGCCGTGGGTGGCGAGCGACGGGGCGAACTCGGTCCAGGGGCCGGCCGCGTCCGTGATCTGGCCGGTCTCGGGGTCGAGGATGCCGAGCGCGGTGGCGCCCCGGCCGTGCACGACGGCGATGAGTCCGCTCTCCAGCAGGGCGAACCAGCGCAGGCCGATCCTCCACAGCGGCCCGCCGAACTCCTCCTCGCGGGCGCACAGCGGCGTGTTGCGGCCGTCGTGCTCGCGCCGGTACAGGTTCCAGTAGCCGGTGCGGTCGCTGGAGTGCACGAGGGTGCCGTCGGCGGCCCACTCGACCTGGGCGATCGACTCGTCGGGGCCGCCCTCGACGGTCCGCGCGCCGCGCAGCGTGCCGTCGTCGGCGACATCGGCGACGATCAGTTCGGTGCCGTCCCAGGGCATGCGCGGGTGGTCCCAGGCGAGCCACGCGGCGCGTCGGCCGTCGGGTGAGATCCGGGGCCCGGTGACGAAGCGGTGGGCCCCGTCGGAGAGCTCGCGGACGGCGCCGCGGTCCTCGGCCGCCGAACCGTCCAGCGGCACCGCGGCGACGACCCGCCGTACGTCGGCGGGCCCCTCCCCGGTGAACTCCTCCAGGACGCACCACACCTCGTCCCGCTCGGGGTGGAGCTGCGGATCCGCCCAGCGCAGCCCGCCGCCCACCGGGGACACGGGCGTGAGGGCCACGGGCTCCCCGCCGGGCTCGTACCGGTAGAGGCGCTGGTCGGCGAAGTTCACGAACACCAGGAGGGGCCCGGTGTCACGCGGGACGCCGGCCCACGGGTGCCCGCCGTACTCCATGACGCGGCTGCGCACGTTCCACGGTGCGGGCAGCACCGACTCCTCCGTGCCGTCGGAGGTCCGCCGTACGAGGGTGCGTCTGCCGCCCTCGGTGGGCCGTGGTTCGGTCCACCACGCCTCGTCGCCGACGAACCCCGCGAACTCGGGGTGCCCGTCGTGGGCGGCCGCGAGCTCCGCGTCGATCGGAGAGGGCCATGAACCGTACGCCAGGGTCTGCACCTTGTCCCCCATCTCCCTTCGTCCCCCGTCTGTGCCTTCCCCGGGCCGCCGCTTCCTAGGCCCTGTCGTCACATTCCCGCCGTCCACCCGAACACGGGCCCGGTCGCAGCACTTAGGGCCCTAGGTGTGCTGTTCGGAGAGGTTGGTGACGCGGCTGGCTGGGGTTTGGCCGCTGATGCCGGTGTGGGGTCGGTGGTAGTTGTACCAGTCCAGCCAGTCGGGAAACGCGGCCTGCCGTTCGGCCTCTGAGGTGTAGGGCCGCTGGTAGGCCCATTCGTCGAGCAGGGTGCGGTGGAAGCGTTCGACCTTGCCGTTCGTC
>NZ_LIRK01000457.1:581-26893 GCF_001419765.1 Streptomyces torulosus | reverse complement strand
GCCCCGGTGCCCCGCGCCCCGGTGGCCAGCAGCGTCCGGCCGGTCCCGGCCAGGAGCGCGGCGAGCGTCAGGCGCCCCGCCCCGGCGGTCAGCGTCCCGGCGGTGCCGGTGGGCCCAAGCCCGGCGGTGCCCGTCCGGCCGGTCCGCGTCCCGGTAACAACCCCTTCACCTCCGGTGGCTCCACCGGCATGGGCCGCCCGCAGGCGCCCCGTCCCGGCGGTGCGCCGCGTCCCGGTGGCCCCGGTGCCCCCGGCCCGCGTCCGCAGGCTCCCGGTCAGGCCCCCCGTCCGCAGGGTGCGGCCGGTGGCGGTCCGCGTCCCCAGGCTCCGGGCGGTGCCCGTCCGACGCCCGGTGGCATGCCCCGTCCGCAGGGCGGTCCCCGTCCCGGCGGCGGCCCCGGCGGCCCGCGTCCGAACCCCGGCATGATGCCGCAGCGTCCCGCTGCCGGCCCGCGTCCCGGTGGTGGCGGTCCCGGCGGTCGTGGCCCCGGTGGCGGCGGTGGCGGTTTCGCCGGTCGTCCCGGTGCTCCCGGTGGTGGCGGCGGCTTCGCCGGTCGTCCCGGTGGTCCGGGTGCGGGCGGCGGCGGTCGTCCCGGCTTCGGTGGCCGTCCCGGTGGTCCGGGTGCCCGTGGTGGCACGCAGGGCGCCTTCGGTCGTCCCGGCGGTCCGGCGCGTCGTGGCCGTAAGTCGAAGCGGCAGAGGCGCCAGGAGTACGAGGCCATGCAGGCCCCGTCGGTCGGCGGCGTGATGCTGCCTCGCGGCAACGGCGAGTCCATTCGCCTGTCGCGCGGTGCGTCCCTCACCGACTTCGCGGAGAAGATCAACGCCAACCCGGCGTCCCTCGTCGCGGTCATGATGAACCTCGGCGAGATGGTCACCGCGACGCAGTCCGTCTCCGACGAGACGCTCCAGCTCCTCGCCGACGAGATGAACTACACGGTTCAGATCGTCAGCCCGGAGGAGGAGGACCGCGAGCTGCTCGAGTCCTTCGACCTGGAGTTCGGCGAGGACGAGGGCGACGAGGACGACCTGGTCGTCCGCCCGCCGGTCGTCACCGTCATGGGTCACGTCGACCACGGTAAGACCCGACTGCTCGACGCCATCCGCAAGACGAACGTCATCGCGGGCGAGGCCGGCGGCATCACCCAGCACATCGGTGCCTACCAGGTCTCCACCGAGGTCAACGAAGAAGAGCGCAAGATCACCTTCATCGACACCCCGGGTCACGAGGCGTTCACCGCCATGCGTGCCCGTGGTGCGAAGTCGACCGACATCGCGATCCTGGTCGTCGCGGCCAACGACGGTGTCATGCCGCAGACGGTCGAGGCGCTCAACCACGCGAAGGCGGCCGGCGTGCCGATCGTCGTCGCGGTCAACAAGATCGACGTCGAGGGCGCCGACCCGACCAAGGTGCGCGGTCAGCTGACCGAGTACGGCCTGGTGGCCGAGGAGTACGGCGGCGACACGATGTTCGTCGACATCTCCGCCAAGCAGGGTCTGCACATCGACTCGCTGCTCGAGGCGGTCATCCTGACCGCCGACGCCTCGCTCGACCTGCGGGCCAACCCGAACCAGGACGCGCAGGGTATTTCCATCGAGTCCCGCCTCGACCGCGGCCGTGGTGCCGTGGCGACGGTCCTCGTCCAGCGAGGCACGCTGCGGGTCGGCGACACGATGGTGGTCGGCGACGCGTACGGCCGCGTCCGTGCCATGCACGACGACAACGGCAACAACGTGCTCGAGGCGGGCCCGGCGACGCCGGTGCAGGTCCTGGGTCTGACCAACGTCCCGGGTGCGGGCGACAACTTCATCGTCGTGGACGAGGACCGTACGGCCCGTCAGATCGCCGAGAAGCGCGCCGCCCGTGAGCGCAACGCCGCGTTCGCCAAGCGCACGCGCCGCGTCTCGCTCGAGGACCTGGACAAGGTGCTCAAGGCCGGCGAGGTCCAGCAGCTCAACCTCATCATCAAGGGTGACGCTTCTGGTTCCGTCGAGGCCCTGGAGTCCTCCCTGCTCCAGCTGGACGTCGGCGAAGAGGTCGACATCCGCGTCCTGCACCGCGGCGTCGGTGCGGTCACGGAGTCCGACATCGACCTGGCGATGGGCTCCGACGCCATCGTGATCGGCTTCAACGTGCGCGCCGCCGGGCGTGCGCAGCAGATGGCCGAGCGCGAGGGTGTGGACGTCCGCTACTACTCGGTCATCTACCAGGCGATCGAGGAGATCGAGGCGGCCCTCAAGGGCATGCTCAAGCCGGAGTACGAAGAGGTCGAGCTCGGTACGGCGGAGATCCGCGAGGTCTTCAAGTCGTCCAAGCTGGGCAACATCGCGGGTGTTCTCATCCGCTCCGGCGAGGTCAAGCGGAACACCAAGGCCCGCCTCATCCGCGACGGCAAGGTCGTCGCGGAGAACCTCAACATCGAGGGGCTGCGTCGCTTCAAGGACGACGTCACCGAGATCCGCGAGGGCTTCGAGGGTGGTATCAACCTCGGAAACTTCAACGACATCAAGGTGGACGACGTCATCGCGACGTACGAGATGCGGGAGAAGCCGCGGGCGTAAGCCCGAGGTTCATGCCGGCCGGGGGTGCGATGGCACCGCCGGCCGGTGTGGCCGTTTTCCGGGGGCTGCCGCCCCCGGGCCCCCTTCTTTGAGAAGAGGGGGTGGATCGGTTGTCGTGAGACTGCCGGTCGGATGTGGCTTGTCGCGCAGTTCCCGGCGCCCCTGAAGGCTTGGGCCTGCGGCCCGGCCTTCGGCTGAAAAGCACGGGGCGTAGCCCCGGGCGCTTTTCAGGGGCGCGGGGAACTGCGCGAACAACCCCCACCCGCAGTCGCCGACACCACCCGCGCTCCCCACCCGCAAGGCGGCCGACGACCTAATCGCAGAGAATCGACTCCGCCTCCAGCGTGACCCCCACCGCCTCGATCACCGACGCGATCTTGAACGCCTCCTGCACGGTCTCCCGGTCGACCCCGGCCTTCCGCAGGACCTGCTCGTGCGAGTCGAGACAGAGCCCGCACCCGTTGATCGCGGACACCGCGAAGGACCACAGCTCGAAGTCGACCTTGTCGACCCCGGGGTTGCCGAGCACGTTCATCCGCAGCCCGGCCCGCAGATTGCCGTACTCGTGGTCCGAGAGCAGATGCCGCGTCCGGTAGAAGACGTTGTTCATCGCCATCACCGCCGCCGCGGACTTCGCCGCCGTGTAGGCCTCGGGCGACAGGTTCGCCCTGGCCTCCGGCGCGAGTTCCCGCAGCACCACGGCCGACCGCGAGGCGATCGCCGTGGCGAGCACGGTGCCCCACAGCTGCTGCGTGGGCAGCTCGGAGTTGCCGATGACGGACCCCAGGTTGAGACGGAGGTCCTTGGCGTAGTCCGGTATCGCGGACTTCAGAGCGTCGAGGGACATGGCAGCCTCACTCCCCGGCCAGCAGCTTGACGGGGTCCAGTGTCTCGTCGCCCTTGCTCCAGTTGCACGGGCAGAGCTCGTCGGTCTGCAGGGCGTCCAGGACCCGCAGGACCTCCTTGGGGTTACGGCCCACCGATCCCGCGGTCACCATGGCGAACTGGATCTCGTTGTTCTGGTCCACGATGAACACCGCGCGCTTGGCGAAGCCCTCCTCGTCCTCGATGCCGAGGTCCCGCATCAGCTCGTGCCGGGAGTCGGCCATCATCGGGAACGGCAGTTCGCGCAGGTCGTCGTGGTCCTTGCGCCAGGCGTGGTGGACGAACTCGGAGTCGCCGGAGAAGCCGAGGACCTGGGCGTCGCGGTCGGCGAACTCGTCGTTCAGCTTGCCGAACGCGGCGATCTCGGTGGGACACACGAAGGTGAAGTCCTTGGGCCACGCGAACACGATCTTCCACTGACCCTCGTAGGTCTTGTGGTTGATCCGTTCGAACTCCTTGCCCTTCTCCAGCGAGACGCAGGCCATCAGATCGAACTCGGGGAACTTGTCACCGACAGTGAGCACAGGCTCTCCTTGCAACGCGAAAACACCCCTTGGACCAGGGGTTTCCGACGGGTTGGACGATCACGATGGTGGCACAGGGTGCATTGATCAATGAAATAGCTACACTCGGTCGGGTTGATCGAATGTAGTTATCAGTGACTGTCAGTGAAAGGTGGGGTCCTAGGTGCGGCCTCCCGTGAACGGTGCCGTCCGTCGCCGGCCCAGCCTCTCCCAGTTGCGGGCCTTCGCGGCCGTCGCCGAGCATCTGCACTTCCGGGACGCCGCGACCGCGATAGGGATGAGCCAGCCCGCCCTCTCCGGCGCCGTCTCCGCGCTCGAGGAGACGCTGGGCGTGACCCTGGTCGAGCGGACCACCCGCAAGGTGCTGCTCTCGCCCGCCGGCGAGCGACTGGCCGTACGGGCGCGGGCGGTGCTGGCGGAGGTGGCGGCGCTGATGGAGGAGGCCGAGGCGGTGCGGGCGCCCTTCACCGGGGCGCTGCGCCTGGGGGTGATCCCCACGGTGGCGCCGTATCTGCTGCCGACGGTCCTCAACCTCGTCCACGAGCGCTACCCGGACCTCGACCTCCAGGTCCACGAGGAGCAGACCGCGAACCTGCTCGACGGCCTCACCACCGGCCGTCTCGACCTGCTGCTCCTCGCCGTGCCGCTGGGCGTCCCCGGCGTCACCGAACTGCCTCTGTTCGACGAGGACTTCGTGCTCGTCACCCCGCTCGGCCATGGACTGGGCGGCCAGCAGGGCATCCCCCGCGAGGCGCTGCGCGCACTCAACCTGTTGCTGCTCGACGAGGGCCACTGCCTGCGCGACCAGGCCCTCGACATCTGTCGGGAGGCCGGCCGCGACGACGTCCCCGTCACCACGACCGCGGCCGGTCTCTCCACCCTCGTCCAACTCGTCGCCGGCGGACTCGGGGTGACCCTGCTGCCGCGCACCGCCGTGACGGTGGAGACCAGCCGGAACCCCCAGCTGCTGACGGGACGCTTCGCGCACCCGGCACCGAGCCGCCGCGTCGCCCTGGCCATGCGGACGGGGGCGGCGCGGGGGGCCGAGTACGAGGAACTGGCCGCAGCGCTGAGGGAAGCGCTGCGGCCGTTGCCGGTCCGGGTGCTTTAGCCGCACCGCGCGAAGGTCCGGGTGCTGTAACCGCATCCCGCGAAGGCACGGGTGCCGTGGCCGCCCCCGCGGACACGGGCCCGACTACTCCGTGCGGAGCCCCTCCGGCCGCATCATCCTCAGCAGCGGCGGCATGCTCAGGGCTGTGACCAGGACGACCACACCCGCGCCGATGCCGGTCATCGACAGCACGCTCGCCCAGTCGACGCCCACGTCGACGTTCGTCATCTTCAGCAGGACGGCGCCCAGGGTCAGGCCGACCGTCAGGGCGAGGACGAGGCCGAGGGTGATCGGGATCGCCGTCTGCCACAGCACGGACAGCCCGAGGGTGCGGCGGCGGGTGCCGAACGCGACCAGCGCGGACAGCAGCTTCCTGCGTTCCCGGAGTTGCTCCAGCTGGGAGACGAGGAGGCTCGCGCCGATCAGAAGGAGTACGGCGGTCGCGCCGACCAGCAGCCCGGTGCGGATCTCCGTGAACTGCTCCGCCTGCTGGGTCGACTCCCACTCCCAGGTCCGGATGAGCGGATCGATCGCCACGGCCGCGTTGCGCACCTCGTCGAGCGCATCCGGGACCGCCGGGTCGGTCCGTACGTACACGGTGCTGGAGAAGCCCGACTCGGTCTTCGCCGGCAGGGCGCCCGGGGTCACCATCAGCCCTGACGCCCCGGGCCGCAGCGAGTCGGCGCGCCCGGTCACCTTCCTCATCCCGGACGGCAGCTTCCAGGCGACCTCGGCGCCCGGTTCCTCCCCGCTGAAGGACGGTCCGAAGTACACGGTGCGGCCCGCGGTGGCGAGGCTCGTCGCGGTCGGGTCGGCCGGGTCGGGCGCCACGAAGACGTCGCCGTCGCGGCACGAGGGGATCCTCGCGAGCTCGCGCAGCGCGGCGCAGTCGCCGACGGTCACACCCAGCCACTGCTCGGGGTCCTTGGCCGTGGCGGACACCTCCGTCGTGGACAGTGCCGCGGTGGCCGCCGCGCCCTTGGCCCCCCTCAGTTTCTCCCCTACGGCGATCATCGAACCGTCCTGCGGGAGGGTCAGCTCCAGCTGGGCGCGTGAGGTGTCCTTGCCGGTCGACGCCGTGAACCGGCCCTCGACCCCGGCGAACAGCATCTGCAGGGCGATCGCGCCGGCCACCGCCACCGCGATGCCATTGACCATGCGGGCCGCCGAGCCGCTGCTCAGCTGGAGTCGGCGGACGGCGAGTTGCCAGGAGACCGCGCCGGAGCCGAGCCGGGCGACGAACGCCTCGACGGCCCAGGGCAGCAGCGCCGTGATACCGAACAGCAGCAGGACGACACCACTGATCACCAGGTATTCGTTGAACTCACCGTTCTCCGAGCCCTGGCCGAGCATCGGGTAGAGCAGGGCGAGGCCGCCGAGCGGCAGCAGCAGCCGCCACCAGAGCCTGCGGCGGGCCGGCTTGGCCGTGCGCACCACACCGAGGGGTTCGATGACGACGCCGCGCAGCGCGAACAGGGTGACGAGGACGGCGGCGGCCGGCACGGCGAGCGCGACCAGCAGCGCCAGACCGGGGGAGGGGTTGAGGTCGCTGGGGAACACGCTGACGTCGAACACCTCGACCGAACCGGCGACCTCCCTGCCGATCAGGAAGAACCCGGTCCCGAAGAGCAGCCCCAGCACGGACCCGGCGAGGGCCTCGCCCGCCGCGATCCGACGGGTCATCCGGCTGTCGGAGCCGACCAGCCGGAGCGCCGCGAGCCTGCGGTCGCGCCGCTCGCCGCCGAACCGTACGGCCGTGGCGATGAAGACGGCGACCGGCATCAGCAGCACCACGAAGACGACCACGATGAGCAGCAGCAGGATCGGGTCGACCTCCTGCTCGGGCTGGTCCGTCGACGAACCGAACCGGTCGATGCGGGCCACCACCGAGCCGTCGAGCCGCTCGGCGAGCCCCTTGCCGCCGGCGTAGTAGGTGAGGTCGCCCGAGTCGATGAGCCCGGCCTGGCCGATGGTCCCCACCGTCTTGTACGGCAGCCGCTCGCGCAGCAGTTTCCCGGCGTCGGAGCCCAGCAGTTCGGAGAGGGCGGGGGAGACGACCATCTCGCCGGGAGCGGGGAACTTCGCGACCCCCGGCGGCAGTGGCGCGTCGGCGCCCTCGGGTTCGAGGAGCCGTCCGCGGATCTCCTGGTACCGGTACTCGGTGTCCGTGTCGGCGATGAGCAGACTTCTGTCGGTCGGCTTGGACTCGGTGTTGTTCTCGAGGTAGCCGATGCCCTGGTCCTGTCGGGCCTCCTCGCGGGTGTGCCGCCCGGACAGCACGTTCGGCACGGCCGCGGTGAGCAGGAGCAGCGCCACCCCGAGGCCCACACCGAACGCGGTGAGCACGGCGCGCACCCATCCCTCACGGCCCCCGGTGAAGGTGAACCGCACGCCCATCGCCAGGTCCCGGTACCACTGGCCGACCACGGCGGACCTCATATGACGCGCTCCATGTCCCGCGACTTCCCGTCCCGTACGACGATCTCGCGGTCGGAGTACGCGGCCACCCGCGCCTCGTGCGTGACCAGGACGACCGCCGCGTTGGTGGAGCGGGCGGCCTCCGTGAGCAGCTCCATCACCCGCTCGCCGTTCAGCGAGTCGAGCGCGCCGGTGGGTTCGTCCGCGAACAGCACCCGCGGGCCGGTGACCAGCGCCCGGGAGACGGCGACCCGCTGGCCCTGACCGCCGGAAACCTCGCCGGGGCGCTTGCGGGCGAGGTCGTCGACCTCCAGACGTGCCATCCAGGACAGTGCCGTCCGCTCGGCCTCCTTGCGGGAGGTGCCGTTCAGCCGCAGCGGCAGCGCCACGTTCTCCACACAGGTCAGCTCGGGCACCAGCTGGCCGAACTGGAAGACGAACCCGAAGTCGCTGCGGCGGAGCGCGCTGCGCTGGGCGTCGTTCATGGTGGCCATCTCGCGGCCGTTGTAGGTGATCGACCCGGAGTCGGGCGGCACGATCCCGGCGAGACAGTGCAGCAGGGTCGACTTGCCGGAGCCGGAGGGCCCCATCACCGCGACGACCTCGCCGGGGTGGATGGAGAACGCCGCGCCGTCCAGCGCGGTGGTCGGACCGTACGCCTTGCGCAGATCGGTCGCGACGAGCAGGGAGCCGGCGGGCGGCGGGGTCATCGGGTCACCACCTCGGCCAGCTTGCCCAGTCGGGCGGCGGTCAGCTCCAGCCATCGCAGGTCGGCCTCCAGATGGAACAGGGCGTGGTCGCAGATCAGTTGATCGGCGAGGTCGCCCTTGCGTTTGCGGTCGGTGAGGATGCGCATCATGCGCAGGTGCTCGGAGCGCTGGGTGTCGAGGATGTCCGCCGCGTCCCGGTGGGTGAGCAGGGCGAGCACGACCTTCGTGTAGAGGGTCGACTGCAGGTACGGCTCCGGCTTCTCCGGCGTCGCGAGCCACCGCTGGACATCGGTGATGCCCGCCTCGGTGATCGCGTACCGCTTGCGCTCGGGACCGCCGCCGGGCTCGATGCCGTCGACCTCGACCAGGCCGTTCTTCAGCAGCCGCGACATCGTCGAGTAGACCTGGCCGTAGTGCAGGGGCCGGTCATGACCGAACTTCTCGTCGAAGGCCCGCTTCAGGTCGTAACCGTGTCGGGGCCCGGACTCCAGGAGTCCCAGGAGTGTGTGACCGATGGACATGACACGACTGTACACACCGCGTATACACACCGCGTATACCTGCCGTGTATAGGTCGCGACGGGCGGTGGATCCGCCGCAGGTCACACGCGAATGTCACGGTTCTGTCACCGCTGCGCCCCGCAACTCGTGGGCCTGCTGGGGCAACCATCGGGGCTGCTGAAACGTCCGTTCCGGTGGGACGAGGTATGTGACCGTCCGTTGCGCGTGCGCATTGTCACGCCGGACGAGGCCCTATCGACTCCTCTTTGTCGCAGTCCTCGGTGTTAGCTTGCTGAGCTGGCATTGACCTGAGTGACGTACGAGACCGAGCAGAGGCGGAGCGGACCGGAGCCATGGGACGAGCGGAAGAAAGACGAGCGCGGCAACGCGGCGGTCGCCGCGCGGCGCCCAAGCGCTCGTCCGGCGGTGAGGCAGGGACGACCGCGGTCATAGAGCCGCCCGCGGGCGGCGGACGGGCTGCCGCCCGGGCCGCTGCCAAGGGCGGAAAGGGTGGTGCCAAGAAGAAGACCGGAATACGCCGCTTCTTCACCTGGAAGAAGATCCTCGGCACCTTCTTCGGTCTGTGCCTGCTCGTCATGGGCGCGTTCGTCGTGCTGTACCTGGTGATCCCCATCCCCGAGGGGAACCCGGACGCGACCAAGGAAAGCAACGTCTACGAGTTCACGAACGGCGACCTCCTCGCGCGCACGGGCAAGGGCACGACCGCTCGCGAGATCGTCGGACTCGACCAGGTTCCCCCGGCCGTTCAGAAGACCTTCGTCGCCGCCGAGAACAAGACCTTCTATGACGACCCCGGCGTCGACCTCAAGGGCATGACCCGCGGTGTGATCAACACGCTGTCCGGCAAGGGCAAGCAGGGTGGCTCGACCATCACCCAGCAGTACGTCAAGAACTTCTACCTGAAGCCCGACCAGACGGTGACCCGCAAGCTCAAGGAGCTGGTCATCTCCTTGAAGCTGGAACGCGAGGAATCCAAGGACTACATCCTCGCGGGCTACATCAACACCAGCTACTACGGCCGCGGCGCCTCCGGCATCCAGGCCGCCGCCCAGGCGTACTACCGCAAGGACGCCAAGAAGCTCACCGTCGCCGAGGGCGCCTACCTCGCCGCCCTCCTCCAGGCCCCCAGCCAGTACGACCTGGCCGTCGCCACCCCGACCGGCAAGAAGCTGGTCATGGCGCGCTGGAACTACGTCCTCGACAACATGGTCGAGATGAAGTGGCTGAAGGCATCCGAGCGCGAGGGCATGAAGTTCCCCAAGCTGAAGCCGCCGCAGGCCACGCCCGACATGGCCGGTCAGACCGGTTATCTGGTGGAGGCCGCCAACAGCGAGCTGGCCCGCCAGCTCGTCGCCAGCGGCAGGGTGGACAACCGTGAGCAGGCCACGGCGCTCATCGACAAGGGCGGCTGGACCATCAAGCTCAACATCGACCGGAAGAAGCAGGCGGCACTGGAGAAGGCCGTCAAGCAGCGCCTCACGAGCAAGCTCGACCCCAAGAAGCGCAAGGTCGACGCACACATCCAGGCCGGTGCCGTCTCGGTCGACCCGAAGTCCGGCAAGGTCCTCGCCATGTACGGCGGCATCGACTATGTGAAGCACTACCAGAACAACGCCACGCGCCGGGACTACCAGCCCGCCTCCACCTTCAAGCCGGTGATCCTCGCCGCCGCCGTGGACGGAGCCGCCGAGACCCAGGACGGCGACCCGATCGCCGCGAACACCCTCTACGACGGTGACAGCAGGCACCAGGTCCTCGACAACGGCACCAAGGTCGGCTTCGCCCCGCCCAACGAGGACGACGTCGACTACGGCGAGGTCACCGTGCAGGCCGCCATGAACAAGTCCATCAACTCCGTCTTCGCCCAGATGGGTGTCGACGTCGGGATGGAGAAGGTCATGGAGGTCGCAGGGAAGCTCGGCATGGACACCGAGGGCATGGAGGCGGTGCCCGCCCAGACCCTCGGCTCCATGGGCGCGAGCCCGCTGGAGATGGCCGGCATCTACGCCACCCTCGACAACCACGGCAAGAAGGTCACCCCGACCATCCTCGCCTCGGCCACGCACCGGGACGGCGAGCTCCAGATGGCCGATCCGATCGGTGAGCAGGTCATCACCCGCGAGGCGGCCGACACCGTCACCTCGGTCCTCACGGGCGTGGTCGACGACGGTACGGCCAAGATCTCCGTCCGGGACAACCCCGCCCGCGGCGGCCAGCAGGTCGCAGGCAAGACGGGTACCTCCGACGAGAACCGCTCCGCCTGGTTCACCGGCTACACCCCGAAGCTGGTGACCTCGGTCGGCCTCTTCGGCGAGGACATGAGCAAGAACGGCAAGCACGTCCCGATGTACGGGGCGGCCGGCGTCGAACGCGTCAACGGCGGTGGCTTCCCCGCCCAGATCTGGGCCACGTACACCTTCGGTGTGATGGGCCAGAAGACCGAGTTCAACCTGGAGACCACCCAGGGCGCCGCGGTCGAACCGACGGAGTCCCCGAGCCAGAGCCCGACCCCGTCCAAGTCCCCGGAGACGACCCCGTCCGAGTCCCCGGAGACGACCCCGTCCGAGTCCCCGGAGACGACGCCGGAGGAGACTCCCGAGACGACGCCGGAGGAGACCCCGGAGACGACGCCGGAGGAGACCCCCAGCGACGGCGAGATCGACCTGCCACCGGACCCGAACGACCCACAGTCAGGCGGCTAGCCAAAGGCAACACACAGAGGGGGCGCCCGGTGAAAACCGGGCGCCCCCTCCGTAGTCCAGGGGCGCGGGGAACTGCGCGATCAACCACACGAAACCCGCAGCCCGCAGACCACGGCCGCCTCCGAGCCGGCCCCGGGTCATGATCGGCCCAACCCAGCGGAGCGCTCAGGCCTGGTTCAGCTCGAACCAGACCACCTTCCCCGCACTCAACCGCGTCGCTCCCCACCGCTTCGCCAACCGGTTGACGAGATAGAGCCCACGCCCGCCCTCGTCGGTCGCCCGGGCCTGCCGCAGCCGCGGCAGCTGAGGCACGTCGTCGGTGACCTCGCACCGCAGCACATCGGTCCGCAGCAGCCGCAGCGTCACCGGCCGCGTCGCGTACCGCACCGCGTTCGTCACGACCTCACTGATCAGCAACTCGACCGAGTCGGTCAGTTCCTCCAGCCCCCAGCGGGACAGGGCATGACGAGCGAGACGACGGGCCCGCCCCGGAGCCATCTCCTCCGGTTCCAGGAACCAGTAGGCGACATCACTGGGAGCGATCCCATCGAACCGTGCGGCGAGCAGCGCGATGTCGTCGTCCCGGTCACCCGGACCGAGCATGTCGAGCACCTCGTCGCACAACGCCTCGAGCGGCGGCGGATGGTCCGGCCCGGTCAACTGCGCGGTCGCGGCGAGCTTCTCGCGGAGCTGCTCTATCCCCGTCCACACGTCCCGGAGCCGGGACTCCACCAGCCCGTCGGTGTACAGCAGCAGCGTGCCCCCGGCCGGCGCGTCCAGCTCCACCGCCTCGAAGTCCACCCCGCCCACACCGATCGGGGCGCCCGGCGGCACCCGCAGCACCTCGGCACGCCCGCCCAGATGCAGCAGGACCGGCGGCGGATGCCCGGCGTTGGCGATGGTGATGCGGTGCGAGACCGGGTCGTAGACCGCGTACAGACACGTCGCCATCCGGTCCGTGCCCAGCCGCTGCGCCTGCTCGTCGAGGTGGTGCAGCACCTCCTGCGGAGGAAGGTCGAGACCCGCCAGCGTCTGCGCGGTCGTCCGCAGCTGGCCCATGATCGCGGCGGATGTCATCGAGTGGCCCATGACATCGCCCACGACCAGCGCGACCCGGCTCCCCGGCAGGGGAATCGCGTCGTACCAGTCGCCGCCGACCCGGGCCGTCTCCGCGGCCGGCAGATACCGGTGCGCGAGCCGGACGCCGGTGCACTTCGGCAGCGCCTCCGGGAGCATCGTGCGCTGCAACTCGTCGGCGATGTACGCCTCACGCCCGTACAGCACGGCCTTGTCGATGCCGAGCGCGCTGTGGGTGGCGAGCTGCGCGGCGACCAGCAGGTCGTCCTGCTCGAACGCCATCCGCTCGGGGCGGCGCAGGAACACGGCCGCGCCGATCACCCGGCGCCGCCCGCGCAGCGGCGCGAGGATCGCCCGCTGCCCCGTCGGCACCGTCAGTTGCGCGTCCGGGCCGAGCAGTTCCGGCAGCGCGTCGTGCGCGGCGGGAGCGTCCGCGAAGACCGGCCGCACCCCGCGCAGCACCTCGGCGAGCGCCCCGCCGGGCCGCACCTCGCACTGCTCGGCGGTGACGACCGCCAGATCGACGGGCTCGGGCTGGAGCGCGGGCATGAAGCCGCCCTCGGTGTCCCGCTCCTCGGGGATCCGGTCGGTGCGGCGCAGCCGCAGCAGCATGGGCCCGGTGGGCCGTTCGTCACCCACGGGCAGCGGCTCGCGCAGATAGACGAGGATCGCGTCGGAGAACGTCGGCACGGTCGCCCGGCACAGACCCATGACGATCTCGTCCAGGTCGATGCCGCGGGCGATCCGCCGGGTCGCGGCGCCGACGAACCGCAGCCGGTCGCCGTCGCGCCGCATCGGCATGGGGGCGCCCGGCGGGACACCCTGCCCGCTGCGCCGCTCCAGACCGCCGACCGCGCCCGCGGACCGCTCCGCCTCGCCGCCGGGCTGCGCCGGAATGGTCTCCGGTGCCGGGCGCGGGCGGTGCGGGTCGGGCTCGGTGGCCGCGGGCTGCGAATGCTCGGAGAGCGCCGGCTGGGCGTGCTCCGAGGGGGCTTCGCCGTTCTTCGGGCACGGGGTCGCCGTGCCCGGCTCGGCGGCCGCGTCGCCCGTACGGGCCTGCGCGTCACTCATGCGCGCCTGTGCGGGTAAGGCCCCGGCGGGCGCCGCGCGCAGCGGCTCCTGGGTACGCAGAACCGCCCCGCGGGCATCCGCGGGGCCGGCGCCGCTCTGAGGGCGCTCGTGGGAGGTGGGGTGCTCCGTCACGCGTGTCGAATCCATCCGTCCGGGACTGCGCGAGCTACGCGCAGTTCGTCCCGCAGCAAACCCGATACTTCGTCCCGCAGAAAGGCCGATACCCGGATTACGTGTCCCAGGAACGGATTTCCCGCGTGGTCAGAGGCAGTTCCTGTGCCACACACGGTACCGGCGGACCCGCCGAACGACAGTACTGACCGTCCGTCTGGCCTTCTCCGGTTTCTGCCGGTGTGGCCCTCGTACCCCTTGATCACGTCCTGCCGCCCCTCGGTGACGTATGGTCAAGCACTGCGCGAACTGCGGGACTTGCCCCTGTGAATCCTCGCGGAGGACGATCCTACGGTTGTGGACCGGGGGCGCATCAAGGGTCTCATGAGGACAAGTGCGCAGGCGTACGGTCCCAGTCGTCAGGGAGAGACGGTACTCCCCATGCGGGATTCGGGCGCCAGTGCTGCCATCCGTCCGAGAACGGCGGGCCCCAGGCACGGATCGTCTCCACCGCCGAACGCCCCGCCGCCCGCACCCTTTCCGCCGCGTGACCGTCCATCAGTCCGTCCTGCTGGGCCTGCGCGAACTCGTCCTCGTCGCGCCAGTCCCAGGACCGGTCCGGATACACGCAGATGTCCAGGAAGTGATCCACGGAGTCCACACCACCGTCCCAACGGGCCAGTGGTGTCTCCAGGTTGACGTACCAGTTCTTGAAAAGCCAACCCGGCTCCCAGAACAGCCACACCGACCATGGCTGGCCCGGCCGGGCCAGCTTCAGCACACCCGTGCCGAACCAGCGGTCGCGCTGGACCTCGCGCGGCTTCTTGTAGCGGGTGGCGAGCGGCTCCGCGTGCAGCGGGGTCCCGTCCGCGAGGACGGGCTTGACGCACTCGGTGCCGGGTGCCATCCACACGGCCAGCAGTTCCTCGTCGTCACGGACCACGGTGACGGGCCGCGCGATGTGGAAGCGCTCGCCCGCGTTCTCCCGGTAGCGCCACAGGATGTGACGTCCCGGCTCCCAGAACGCCGTCGGGCCGCCCGCTTCCACTCGTCTCACCGCTCCACCATCCGCCATGCACAGATATTAGGTGTCATGCGCATATGACGCTGCGGCGCCGGTGATGGTTCACGCCTGGGCGGGAATCGGTTACCCCTGTGTCATCCGGGACGGCCGCCGTGCGCCGCCCGGTCACGGCCGCGTCATCCTGAGGACATCGAGCGCCTCGTCGAGCTGTTCCACCGTCAGATCGCCGCGGTCGACGTAACCGCTCTCCAGGACGACCTCGCGAATGGTCTTCCGCTCGGCCAGCGACCTCTTGACGACCTTCGCCGCCTCCTCGTAGCCGATGTACTTGTTGAGCGGGGTGACCACCGACGGCGACGACTCGGCGTACTCCCGGGCCCGCTCCCGGTCGGCGACGATCCCGTCCACCGTCCGGTCGGCCAGCAGCCGGGAGACGTTCGCCAGGAGCCGGATCGACTCCAGGACGTTCTTCGCGATGACCGGCAGCATGACGTTCAGTTCGAAGTTGCCGGAGGCGCCGGCGACGGCGACCGTCGTGTCGTTGCCCGTGACCTGGGCGGCGACCATGAGGACGGCCTCCGGGACCACCGGGTTGACCTTGCCCGGCATGATCGAGGAGCCCGGCTGGAGGTCCGGCAGGGAGATCTCCGCGAGCCCGGTGCGCGGCCCGGACGCCATCCACCGCAGATCGTTGGCGATCTTGGTGAGGGACACGGCGATCGTACGGAGCTGCCCGGACGTCTCGACGACGCCGTCCCGCGCGCCCTGCGCCTCGAAGTGGTCCCGCGCCTCGGTCAGCGGCAGCCCGGTGGCCCGCGCGACCTCGGCGATCACGGCGGCGGAGAACCCGGGCGGGGTGTTGATGCCGGTGCCCACCGCCGTACCGCCCAGGGGCAGTTCGGCGAGCCGGGGCAGCGACGCCCGCAGCCGCTCCACGCCGTACCGCACCTGGGCCGCGTATCCACCGAACTCCTGGCCGAGTGTGACCGGGGTGGCGTCCATCAGGTGCGTACGGCCGGACTTCACGACGTCCGTGAACTCCTCCGCCTTGCGGGAGAGCGCCGCCGCGAGGTGGTCGAGCGCCGGGATCAGATCGTGGGTGACGGCGGCGGTCGCGGCGATGTGGAGGGAGGAGGGGAACACGTCGTTGGACGACTGCGAGGCGTTGAC
Source organism: Streptomyces torulosus (assembly GCF_001419765.1). Taxonomy (GTDB): domain Bacteria; phylum Actinomycetota; class Actinomycetes; order Streptomycetales; family Streptomycetaceae; genus Streptomyces; species Streptomyces torulosus. The sequence continues at coordinate 11,007 of NZ_LIRK01000457.1, read as the reverse complement.
ATGGTCGTTGGGGTGGACGGGCCGGCCGAGCCGCTCCGTCGCCAGGGTGGCGATGACCTCGTTGGTGTTCATGTTCGACGACGTACCGGAGCCGGTCTGGAACACGTCCACCGGGAAGTGCTCGTCCCAGCGGCCCTCCGCGACCTCCGCCGCCGCTTCCTGGACGGCCTCGGCGATGTCCTTGTCGAGGACCCCCAGCTCGGCGTTGACCTTCGCCGCGGCGCCCTTGATCCTCGCCAGGGCCTCGATGTGGGCGCGCTCCAGGCGCTGCCCCGAGACCGGGAAGTTCTCCACCGCCCGTTGGGTCTGCGCCCGCCACTTGGCGTCCGCGGGGACCCGGACCTCGCCCATGGAGTCGTGTTCGACGCGGTAGTCACTCATGACCGGTACAGCGTCCGGGCCCGTCCCGATGTTCCCGGTTTCCCTCGGACGAGTGAGGGCGGAATTCCGCGGCCCTTGTCGGCGGTGTGCAGTAGCGTCGCCCCGTTGACCCAACGGTCGAACGAACCTCGACGAAAGAACGTGCATTGAGAAGCGCTGTCATACGCCGGTCCTGCGCGGCCGGTGTCGCCGTCCTGTCGCTGACCCTGCTGGCCGGCTGCTCGGACTCCGGCGAGGACGGGAAGGAGGCGGGCAAGGGCGGCTCCGGCTCCGCCGAGAAGAAGACGCCCGCCCTGTCCGCCGCGGACCTGGAGAAGGTCGTGCTGAAGGACGGCGACGTCAAGGGGCACAAGGTCACCGCCCCCACCGTCACCGTCGAGCAGAAGGACATCACCACCGAGGACAAGGCGTGCGCCCCGCTGGCGTACGCGACGATCGGCTCGGTCGTCGACCGGCCCGGCGCCACCGTGCAGCGTGAGACGGCGAGCGTGCCGAACCCCGCGGACCCCAAGAGCCTCGACGTCACCCGCACCCTGATCCGTCTGTCCTCCTACGAGGGCGACGGTGCCGAGGCCGCGCTGGCCTCCCTGACCAAGTCCGTGGATGCCTGCGCCAAGGGCTTCAAGGTGACCGCCGACGGCACGGACCAGCAGGTCACCAAGGTCGCGAAGACCGAGGCTCCCGGTGGCGCCGACGAGGCGGTGGCCCTCGACATCGTGTCCGAGGCCGAGGAGGCCAAGGTCCCGATGAAGGTCGTCGTGGTCCGCAAGGGCGCCACGGTGGCGTACTTCACCGCGCTGAACATCGGATCCCTCGCCACGGGCAAGGACTTCGACTTCCCGACCGAGATCGCCGACGCGCAGATCGCCAAGCTGGCCTGACGGCCCGCCGGGCGACCACGGCTCGTACGGATGCCCGCGCCCCCGGAGGCTTCGCCCTCCGGGGGCGCGGGCATCGTCCGGCCTAGGCCAGGCCCGGGCCGCGGACCGGGATGGTGGTGAACGTCGGTGCGGGCGCCGGGTCCTTGAAGAAGTCGTTGCCCTTGTCGTCGACGACGATGAACGCCGGGAAGTCCTCGACCTCGATCTTCCAGACGGCCTCCATGCCGAGCTCCTCGTACTCGACGACCTCGACCTTCTTGATGCAGTCCTGCGCGAGGCGGGCCGCGGGGCCGCCGATGGAGCCCAGGTAGAAGCCGCCGTGGCTGCCGCAGGCGTCGGTGACCTGCTGGGAGCGGTTGCCCTTCGCCAGCATCACCTTGGAGCCGCCCGCCGCCTGGAACTGCTCGACGTAGGAGTCCATGCGGCCGGCCGTCGTCGGGCCGAAGGAACCGGAGGCGTACCCCTCGGGGGTCTTCGCCGGGCCGGCGTAGTACACCGGGTGGTCCTTCAGGTACTGCGGCATCTCCTCGCCCGCGTCGAGCCGCTCCTTGATCTTGGCGTGCGCGATGTCGCGGGCCACGACCAGCGGACCGGAGAGCGACAGCCGGGTCTTGACCGGGTACTTGGTCAGCTCCGCGAGGATGTCGTCCATCGGCTGGTTGAGGTCGATCCGCACGACGTCGCCGGCCTCGTCGAGGTGCTCGTCCGTGGTGTCCGGCAGGAACCGCGCCGGGTCCGTCTCCAGCTGCTCCAGGAAGACGCCCTCGGCGGTGATCTTCGCGACGGCCTGGCGGTCGGCGGAGCAGGACACGGCGATCGCTACCGGGCAGGACGCGCCGTGCCGGGGGAGCCGCACCACACGCACGTCGTGGCAGAAGTACTTGCCGCCGAACTGCGCGCCGATACCGATCTTCTGCGTCAGCTCGAAGACCTTCTCCTCCAGCTCCTTGTCGCGGAAGCCGTGCCCGAGCGGCGAACCCTCGGCGGGGATCTCGTCCAGGTAGTGCGCGGAGGCGTACTTGGCGGTCTTGAGCGCGTACTCGGCGGACGTGCCGCCCACGACGATCGCGAGGTGGTACGGCGGGCAGGCGGCCGTGCCCAGCGAACGGATCTTCTCCTCCAGGAACTTCATCATGGAGGCCTCGTTCAGGACGGCCTTCGTCTCCTGGTACAGGAACGACTTGTTGGCGGAGCCGCCGCCCTTCGCCATGAACAGGAACTTGTACGCGCCGCCGTCCGTCGCGTACAGCTCGATCTGCGCCGGGAGGTTGGAGCCGGTGTTCTTCTCCTCCCACATGGTGAGCGGAGCCATCTGCGAGTAGCGCAGATTCAGCTTGGTGTACGCGTCGTAGATGCCCCGGGAGAGCGCCTGCTCGTCGCCGCCCTCGGTGAGGACGTTCTGGCCGCGCTTGCCCATGACGATCGCCGTGCCGGTGTCCTGGCACATCGGCAGGACGCCCGCCGCCGCGATGTTCGCGTTCTTCAGCAGGTCCAGGGCGACGAACTTGTCGTTGCTCGACGCCTCGGGGTCGTCGATGATCCGGCGCAGCTGCGCCAGGTGGGCCGGGCGCAGGTAGTGCTGGATGTCGTGGATGGCCTCGGCCGCCAGCTTGCGCAGCGCCTCCGGCTCCACCTTGAGGAAGGTGCGTCCGTCGGCCTCGAAGGTGGAGACACCCTCGGAGGTCACCAGCCGGTACGGAGTGGTGTCCTCTCCCATGGGGAGCAGATCGGTGTACTCGAACTCAGGCATCGGTGCCCATTCCTCACTAGACAGGCTGATTCAGGCGCGGCTCGCCTCCGGGGCGCCGAAGCCTGTGGCTCACACCGGCGGCCGGCCTCCATCGGCGGCGTCCACCAGCGTAGAACCTGCGGTCGGCGGCGGGCTTGTGAGGTAAGGCTCAGTTCCACACCTGCGGGGTCTATCGCGATCTATCGTGTGTGGGTACGCTGCTGCCGTGGACCTTCAGAAGCAGACCGGGGCGCGCGTCGCCGCCGCCGAGTTGCGTGCCTCGGACGCCGACCGTGACCGCATCACCGACATCCTTCGGGACGCCCTCGCCGAGGGGCGCCTCACCGCCGAGGAGCACGCCGAGCGGGTCGAGGGCGTGCTGGCCGCCAAGACGGTCGGCGAACTGGACGTGTTCATCCGGGATCTGCCCGCGGCGCACAAGCCGTCGGCGTACGCGCCGCCGTCCTTCGTGCCGCACCGCCCCACCCCGGGCGCGATCCCGATCGACGCGGACGAGCGTCTGCTCGCGGTCTTCAGCTCCTCGGTCCGCAAGGGCCGCTGGCGCGCGGGCCGCCGCATCCACGCGTACGCCGTGTTCGGCAGCGTCGAGATAGACCTCAGCGAGGCCCTCTTCGAGCACCGTCAGGTGATGATCAGGGCCGTCTCCCTCTTCGGCAGCGTGGAGATCCGCGTCCCGGAGAACGTCTCCCTGCGCGGCAGCGGCGGCGGTGTCCTCGGCTCCTTCGAGGTGGACAACCTCGATTCCGGCGAACCGGACGCGCCGGTGGTCTATGTGGACGGCTTCGCCGTGCTCGGCAGCGTCGAGGCGAAGCCCCGGCGCGGCAAGATGATCGCCGACCTCCTCGGCCGGGTCACCGATCATGTCGCCCGCAAGGTCGACGGCAGTTTGCGCAAACACCTGGACCGTTGACGCTTGTGAAGTGGATCACTTCCGGACCGTTCCCGAAGGGGTTCGGTCCACTTGTGACCGCTTGGTGAGAGCCCGGAATTCCGGCGGTTGGGGACTCAGTGCATAGGCCCGCGCACAGCGGGTAGGGCTTGCTGCATCGTCTCTCGCTCGCGAAGCCGTCGTCAGGAGTAGACCGTGCTGCAACCGCCGCATTCGTCCCTGCAGGTCGCTGCCGTTCCGCCCCAGCGGGTGCCAGTGCGAGACAGGGATCAGGAAGCCCCGTGGCATACGGAGGCCGTGTGCCGGCGTGACGAGGCCGGCCTGTTCTTCGCCCCCTCCAAGGAGCCCACCGCGGCCCGGCTCTCCCGCGAGGAGGCCGCCAAGCGCGTCTGCGCCCGCTGTCCCGTGATGGTCGAGTGCCGGGAACACGCACTCCTGCAACCGGAGCCGTACGGCGTCTGGGGCGGCCTGACCGCGGCGGAACGCCGCGTGGTGCTCGCCCGACGGCGCCGTCGCGACCTGGAGTTGAAGAAGGCGGCGCGGGCGGCGGGGACGATAGCGGCGGCCGGCTAGCCGCACCACACGCGCGAAAGGCGCCCTCTTCCGCACAAGAGGGCGCCTTTCTGACGCGGGCCGCGGCCGACAGGGGGCAGCAACCCCCGGAACTACTTGGCCTTTTCGAAGTCGATCGAGCTGTAGGCCCGCAGCTTGCTCAGCCGGTGCACCGAGTCGATCCGCCGCACCGTCCCCGACTTCGACCGCATCACGATCGAGTCGGTCGTCGCGGTCTCCGACCGGTACCGCACACCCCGCAGCAGCTCGCCGTCGGTGATCCCCGTGGCGACGAAGAACACGTTCTCCCCGGAGACCAGGTCGTCCGTGGTCAGCACCCGGTCGAGGTCGTGCCCGGCGTCGATCGCGCGCCGGCGCTCCTCGTCGTCCTTCGGCCACAACTTGCCCTGGATCGTGCCGCCGAGGCACTTCACCGCGCAGGCCGAGATGATGCCCTCGGGCGTACCGCCGATGCCGAGCAGCATGTCGACCCCGGTGCCTTCCCGCAGCGCCAGGATCGAGCCCGCGACATCACCGTCCGAGATCAGCTTGATGCGTGCCCCGGTCTCCCGGATCTCGTTGATGATGCCCTCGTGCCGCGGCCGGTCGAGGATGACGACGGTGACGTCCTCGGGCGTGGACCGCTTCGCCTTCGCCACCCGGCGGATGTTCACCGAGATCGGCGCGTCGATGTCGACGAAGTCGGCGGCCTCGGGGCCGGTCACGAGCTTGTCCATGTAGAAGACGGCCGACGGGTCGAACATCGTGCCCCGGTCGGCGGCCGCGAGCACGGCGATCGCGTTGGTCATGCCCTTGGCCGTCAGCGTGGTGCCGTCGATCGGGTCCACGGCGATGTCGCACTCCGGGCCGGTCCCGTCACCGACGCGCTCCCCGTTGAAGAGCATCGGGGCCTCGTCCTTCTCACCCTCCCCGATGACGACGACGCCGTTCATCGAGACGGTGGAGACGAGGGTCCGCATGGCGCGTACGGCGGCGCCGTCGGCGCCGTTCTTGTCCCCGCGGCCGACCCAGCGGCCCGCGGCCATCGCGGCCGCCTCGGTCACCCGGACGAGTTCCAGGGCGAGGTTGCGGTCGGGGGCCTCGGAGGGGACTTCGAGCTCGGACGGCAAATGATGATTCTCGGTCATCGGAGCGCACCTTTCTGATACGACGACGGCCGGATGAGGGTTCGGCCCGACTCTATCGTCAGGCTGACAAATTGAGCAGGGGACCCCACGGATGAGCAGACCGGTGCACCTGCGACGATGAGGGCGTGGCAGGTACGAAAGGCAAGCAGACCGTTCGCGACATGGTCCTCTCCCTGGGGCTCATCGTGCTCGCGGCCTGGGTCATCTATCTCTTCATCCCGCACGACGAGACCGAGCAGGAGCTCAAGCGCGTCGACTACCGCGTCGAGCTGCTCACGGCACGCCGCGCCGCCTCCTACCCGGTGGCCGCGCCCGTCGGCCTGCCCGACACATGGAAGGCGACCTCCGTCCGCTTCAGCGGCGCCGACTCCGACCACTGGCACCTCGGGTTCCACGCCCCCGACGGCCAGTACGTGGCCGTCGAGCAGTCCGCCGGGAAGCCGTCCCGGTTCATCCCGGACGCCACCCAGGACGCGAAGAGGACCGGCACCACGCAGGAGATCGGCGGCGAGACCTGGACCCGCTACGAGGGCGACCGCTACGACGCCCTCGTCCTGCGGGGCGAGGAGGCGACCACCGTGGTCGCGGGCAGCGCGTCGTTCGAGGAGCTGACGAAGATGGCGAAGGCGCTGAGCACGGAGTGACGCGCTCCGGAGAGCGCGGAGGGCCGCGCCTCCGGACGGTGCGGAGTGACGCGCCCGCGGACAGGGACGCGGAAGGGGCCCCCGGCAGTCGTGCCGGGGGCCCCTTCCGTGTGGTGCCGAGTGTCAGACGGTCGTGATGACGTCGTCGTAGGCGAGGCGCGGGGAGCGCGGGTAGGAGGCGCCCTCGCCCGGCTTGCCGATGTTGACGACCATCAGCGGGGTGTGGTCGTCGTCCAGGAACTCCTTCTGGACGCCGGCGGCGTCGAAGCCGGTCATCGGGCCGGCGGCGAGACCCGCGGCACGGACGCCGATGATGAAGTACGCGGCCTGGAGGGCGGCGTTCAGCCCGGCGGCGGCCTCACGGGCCGGACGCTCGGCGAAGAAGAGGTCCTTGGCCTGCGGGAACGCCGGGAACAGGGTCGGCAGCTCCTCGTGGAACTCGTTGTCCGCGGCGAGGATCGCGACCAGCGGGGCGGTGGCGGTCTTGGCCTGGTTGCCCTCGGCCATGTGCGCCACCAGACGCTCGCGGGCCTCGGCGGAGCGGACCAGGACGATACGCAGCGGGGTCTGGTTGAAGGCGGTGGGGCCGTACTTGACCAGGTCGTAGATCGCCTGCACCTGCTCCTCGGTGACCGGCTCGTCGGTGAACGCGTTCGCGGTGTGCGCCTCGCGGAACAGCAGGTCCTGGGCGGCGGGGTCGAGAACGAGAGACATGGAACAACCTTCGTAAAGACGTGCGCTGACGACATCGAAGGTACGCAATGGAAGTTCAAGGTTCAACCAAAAACGCGGTGGGGTGATCCGCTTCACAGGAACCAGTGATCTTCGCCGTACCCGGAAGGGGGCGCCGGCGCCCCACCCGGAAGGGGAGCGCCGGTGTCGTACCCGGAACGGCGGGGTCAGCCCCGGCCGTCGCCGGAGGCGTCGGTCTCCTCGTCCTCCGCCAGGGCCGCGTCCAGTCGGGCCCGGGCGCCGTCCAGCCAGCGGCGGCACACCTTGGCCAGCTCCTCGCCGCGCTCCCACAGCGCGAGGGACTCCTCCAGCGTCGTACCGCCCGCCTCCAGCCGCCGGACGACCTCGATCAGCTCGTCACGCGCCTGCTCGTAGCCGAGGGCCCGGTCGGCCTCGGACGCTTCGGCCGCCCCGCCCGTCACGGTCGTCTCCTCGGCCTCGCTCACGTTGCTGGTCATGCGGCCCACCTTATGCGTCCCCTCCGACAGTGCCGTCGACCCGGACGGCGAACTCGCCCTCCGCGACCCGCGCCCGCAACGGCTCCTCGGCCGTGACCTCCCCGGGCGCGCGCACCACGTGCCCGTCCGCCTTCTGCAGCACCGCGTACCCCCGCTTCAGGGTCGCGGCGGGGGAGAGGGCCACCACACGCGCGTGTGTGTGCGTCAGCTCCGAGACCGCCCGGTCCAGATGGTGGCCGAGGCAGCGGCGACCCCGGTCGAGCAGGGAGGCCACCTGGTCGGCCCGCTCGTCGATCATGCGGTGCGGATCCTCTATCGAGGGGCGCGCCAGGGCGTGCGCGAGCCCCCGCTCCTCCCGCTCCACGAGCGCCTCCACGCACCGCCGCGCCCGGTCCCGCAGCCACCGCACCCGCTCGTACTCCTCGCCGACGTCCGGGACGACCTTCTTGGCCGCGTCGGTCGGCGTGGACGCCCGCAGGTCCGCGACGTAGTCCAGCAGCGGGGTGTCCGGCTCGTGCCCGATCGCCGACACCACCGGCGTACGGCAGGACGCGACGGCCCGGACGAGCTGCTCGTCGGAGAACGGCAGCAGGTCCTCCACGCTGCCGCCGCCGCGGGCCACGACGATGACGTCCACGCCCTCCATCGCGTCCAGCTCCTTCACCGCCTGCACCACCTGCGGCACGGCGTGCACGCCCTGCACGGCGACGTTGCGCACCTCGAAGCGGACGGCCGGCCAGCGGTGCCGGGCGTTCTCCAGCACGTCCCGCTCGGCCGCGGAGGCCCGGCCGCACACCAGCCCGATCAGCTGCGGCAGGAACGGCAGCGCCTTCTTCCGCTCCGGCGCGAACAGCCCCTCCGCCGCCAGCGACTTCTTCAACTGCTCCAGCCGGGCGAGCAGTTCGCCCACCCCGACCGGCTTTATCTCGGTGGCCCGCAGGGACAGCTGGCCGCGCGGCGCGTACCACTCGGGCTTGGCGTGCACGACGACCCGGGCGCCCTCGCTGACGACGTCCGCGATCGCGTCGAACACCTGTCGGTAGCAGGTGACGCTGACGGAGATGTCGTGCGACGGGTCCCGCAGCGTGAGGAAGACGACGCCGGCGCCGGGGCGCCGTGACAGCTGCGTGATCTGCCCCTCGACCCACACCGTGCCGAGCCGGTCGATCCAGCCGCCGATGAGCCGGGAGACCTCACCGACGGGCAGGGGGGCGTCGGCGGATGTGTTGAGAGCCATGTGGGGAGCGTATCGGGGGGTGCCGACAGCGCCTTATAGCTCGGGGGTCCGCTGTTTGTTCGGCGGGTGCGGGTGGGTGAGGGTTGTTCGCGCGCCCACGTGGCGGAGCCGCGTATGTCACCGCCCCGCGCCCCTGAAAGGCGCTCGGGGCTGGGCCCCGTGCCTTTCATGAAGGGGCGGGCCGCAGGCCCGTCCCTTCATGGGCGCGGGGAACTGCGCGAGAAAGCACACACCACCCGCACCCGGCACACCCACGCGCACCCCCGCTCCCACGGCGGAGCCCCCCGCGGGGAACCCCCTACGATGGGGTGCATGACCGCTTCGCCTGGCCGCCGCCGTGTCCTCCTCGCCGCTCCGCGCGGCTACTGCGCGGGTGTCGACCGTGCCGTGATCGCCGTCGAGAAGGCCCTCGAGCAGTACGGGGCCCCGATCTACGTCCGCCACGAGATCGTCCACAACAAGTACGTCGTGCAGACCCTGGAGAAGAAGGGCGCCATCTTCGTCGAGCAGACGGAAGAGGTCCCCGAGGGCAACATCGTGATGTTCTCGGCGCACGGCGTGGCCCCCACCGTCCACGAGGAGGCGCAGCGCGGCAGGCTCGCCACCATCGACGCGACCTGCCCGCTGGTCACCAAGGTCCACAAGGAAGCGATCCGCTACGCGGGCGAGGACTTCGACATCCTGCTGATCGGGCACGAGGGCCACGAGGAGGTCATCGGCACCTCCGGCGAGGCCCCGGACCACATCCAGCTCGTCGACGGCCCCGGTGACGTCGAGAAGGTCGAGGTCCGCGACCCGTCGAAGGTCGTCTGGCTCTCCCAGACCACGCTCTCCGTCGACGAGACGATGGAGACCGTCGGCGCCCTCAAGGAGAAGTTCCCGCTGCTCGTCTCCCCGCCGAGCGACGACATCTGCTACGCCACGCAGAACCGTCAGCTCGCCGTGAAGCAGATGGGCGCGGAGGCCGAGCTGGTCATCGTCGTCGGCTCCCGCAACTCCTCCAACTCCAAGCGCCTCGTCGAGGTCGCCAAGCTCGCCGGCTCCCGCGAGGCCTACCTCGTGGACTTCGCGAGCGAGATCGAGGAGGCCTGGCTGGAGGGCGTGGAGACCGTCGGCGTCACCTCGGGAGCCTCCGTGCCGGAGGTCCTCGTCGAGGAGGTCCTGGAGTGGCTCTCCCAGCGGGGCTACGAGGACGTCGAGCTGGTCAAGGCCGCCGAGGAGTCGATCACCTTCTCGCTGCCGAAGGAGCTGCGCCGCGATCTGCGCGAGGAGGCGGCCGCCCTGGTCGCCGAGCGCACCGGACAGGGCGCCGCGGGCGCCTGAGCCCCACTGCCTCCGTACGGCCCCGGAACGTGAAGGTTCCGGGGCCGTACGCGTACGACGACGTGTGGGTTCCGGGGCCGGGCGGCGGCCTGGTGGCCCCTGGCCGTGACTGTCAGTCGTACGACGTAACGTAGGGCCATGCACATCTTCGGCGTGGACATCGGTGGATCCGGGATCAAGGGCGCTCCCGTGGACCTGGACCTGGGCGACCTGGCGGACGAGCGGTACAAGGTGCTGACCCCGCACCCGGCGACGCCGGACGCGGTGGCCGACGGGGTGAAGGAGGTCGTCGACCACTTCGGCTGGACCGGCCCGGTCGGCATCACCTTCCCCGGCGTGGTCACGGGCGGCGCCACGATCCGTACGGCGGCCAACGTCGACAAGGGCTGGATCGACGTCGACGCGCGCGCCCTGCTCGGCGACCGGCTCGG
>NZ_LIRK01000457.1:0-528 GCF_001419765.1 Streptomyces torulosus | reverse complement strand
GACGGCGTCCTCGTGCCCAACACGGAGCTGGGCCATCTGGAGCTGGGCGGCCATGACGCGGAGACCCGCGCCTCCACGAAGGCCAAGGACGACCACGAGCTGACCTGGGAGCACTGGGCCAAGCGCGTCACCAAGTACCTCGCTCATGTGGAGATGCTCTTCTCCCCGGAGCTGTTCATCATCGGCGGCGGCGTCAGCCGCAAGTCCCACAAGTTCCTGCACCTGATCGAGGGCATCCAGGCCGAGATCGTCCCGGCCCAGCTCCAGAACAACGCGGGCATCGTGGGCGCGGCGATGCGGGCGGCGAAGGCGGGCTGATCCCGGGAGGGCGCGCGGATCCGTCCGGAGGGGCGCGGTGATTCCAGAGGGGGCGCGCGCGAACTCGTCCGTCGGCGGGGGATCCGAAGGGGGCGCAGACCCGTGTCCGGAGGCGGGCCGATCCCGGAGGGGCGCGCGGACTCGTTCCAGGGCCGGCTGATCAGAAGAGGCCCGGACCCGTCCGAGGGCGGGTCAGAAGCCGCGGGGCAC
>NZ_LIRK01000456.1 GCF_001419765.1 Streptomyces torulosus | reverse complement strand
GCGGCCCGAGCCGCGGCCGCCCCGCCCCCCGGCGGCACCGGCGGGCCGGGAGCGACCGGCGGGGCCATGCCCATCGGCGCGCCCGCCGCCCCGTGGACGTCGGGCCCGGGGGCGTACCCCATGGCCGGGCCGGGGCCGGACGCGGAGAAGTTCACGCCGCGCTCCAGCCGGTCCAGGCGGGCCATGACGGAGCGCTCGTCGCCGTAGGTCGCGGGGAGGAGGACGCGGGCGCAGATCAGTTCCAGCTGGAGGCGGGGGGAGTTGGCGCCCCGCATCTCCGTGAGGCCCTCGTTGACGAGGTCGGCGGCGCGGCTCAGCTCGGCGGCGCCGAAGACGCCCGCCTGGGCCTGCATCCGCTCCAGGACGTCCGCGGGGGCGTCGATGAGCCCCTTCTCGACGGCGTCGGGGACGGCGGCCAGGATCACCAGGTCACGCAGCCGCTCCAGCAGGTCGGCGACGAACCTCCGCGGGTCGTTGCCGCCCTCGATGACACGGTCGACGACCTCGAAGGCGGCGGCCCCGTCGCCCGAGGCGAAGGACTCGACGACCGAGTCGAGCAGCGACCCGTCCGTGTAGCCCAGCAGGGACGTGGCCATGGCGTATGTCACACCCTCGTCCGTCGCGCCGGCCAGCAGCTGGTCCATGACGGACATCGAGTCACGCACGGAACCGGCGCCCGCGCGCACCACCAGCGGGAGGACGCCCTCCTCGATGGGGATCTTCTCCTTGCCGCAGACCTCGCCGAGGTAGTCGCGGAGCGTGCCCGGCGGGACGAGCCGGAACGGGTAGTGGTGCGTACGCGAACGGATCGTCCCGATGACCTTCTCGGGCTCGGTCGTGGCGAAGATGAACTTGAGGTGCTCCGGGGGCTCCTCGACCACCTTCAGCAGCGCGTTGAAACCGGCCGACGTGACCATGTGGGCCTCGTCGATGATGTAGATCTTGTACCGGCTGGCAGCCGGTCCGAAGAACGCCTTCTCGCGCAGCTCACGGGCGTCGTCGACACCACCGTGCGAGGCGGCGTCGATCTCGATCACGTCGATCGAGCCCGGGCCGTTCCGCGCCAGGTCCTGGCACGACTGGCACTCGCCGCACGGGGTGGGCGTGGGCCCGTTCTCGCAGTTCAGGCAGCGCGCGAGGATGCGCGCGCTGGTCGTCTTGCCGCAGCCGCGCGGCCCGCTGAACAGGTACGCGTGATTGACCCGGTTGTTCCGCAGCGCCTGCTGCAGCGGGTCGGTGACATGCTCCTGCCCGATGACCTCGGCGAACGACTCCGGGCGATAGCGGCGGTACAGCGCGAGAGACGACACGCCTACGAGGTTATAGGCGCCCACTGACAACCCGGACGCGGCCGAAGCGGGACCGGACGCCGAGCGGACCGTCTCCCGGGACGACGACCCGGCTTGCTCTCAGGCCCCCCAGTGCTGGGCGGGCTCGGCAAGACAACGAAAGACCCCCCACGCACCCGCCAGAGCCGACCTACCCTTGCTGCCTTCCGGCCCTGGGGGAGTTCAGTCAGATAGCGCCGCGTGAGGGGCTACGCCCAGCCTACCCGATCCCCCGCTGGCTCTTATACCCATCT
>NZ_LIRK01000455.1 GCF_001419765.1 Streptomyces torulosus | reverse complement strand
TCTACATGCAGGCCGGCGGTGTCTTCCTCCAGCCGACGCTGGCCCTGCTGGAGCAGAAGGGCCTGCTGAAGCCGGCCGGCCAGAAGGGCCACATCTCGATCGTCTCCAACGACGGCATCCCGCAGGAGTTCGACGCCATCCGCAAGGGCCAGATCGACGCCACCGTCTCCCAGCCCGCCGACCTCTACGCCAAGTACGCGCTGTACTACGCCAAGGCCGCCGCCGAAGGGAAGACCTTCAAGCCGGGCCCGACCGACCACGACTCCACCATCATCAAGCTGCCGAACGGGCTGGAGGACCAGCTGCCCGCGCCGCTGGTGACCAAGGACAACGTGGACGACAAGACCCTGTGGGGCAACAGCGTCGGCTGACGACCCGCACATCCTGCCCGCCGCGTCGGGGGACGCACAGCTACCGTCCCCCGACGCCCGCCCCGCCGGCGCGGGTACCCGCCCGCGCCCCACGGCTCCAGCCTCCGTACACGAAGGACGGTATCCACCATGGCGGACACCGCGACCGCCCCGGCGACCGGCCCCGGCGCTCCGGCCCCTGTGGCCGAGGCGACCGGCATCAGCAAACGGTTCGGCGCCACCGTCGCGCTGCGCGACGCCCGTATCACCGTCGCCCCCGGCGAGGCGCACGCCCTGGTCGGCCGCAACGGCGCCGGCAAGTCGACGCTCGTGTCCATCCTCACCGGCCTCCAGCAACCCGACACCGGAACCCTGAGCTTCTCCGGTGAGGCGGCGCCCTCCTTCGGCGACATCGACGCCTGGCGCTCCAAGGTCGCCTGCGTCTACCAGCGCTCCACCATCATCGGCGACCTGACCGTCGCCGAGAACCTCTTCCTGAACCGGCAGAGCGCCGGGGTGGTGCAGCCCATCCGCTGGAAGCAACTGCGTCGGCGGGCCGAGGAGTTGCTCGGCGAGTACGGCGTGGCCGTCGACCCGACCGCGCGGGCCGAGGACCTCACGGTCGAACAGCGGCAGTTCGTCGAGATAGCCCGGGCCCTGTCGTTCGGCGCGCGCTTCATCATCCTGGACGAGCCGACCGCGAAGCTCGACGCCCGCGGCATCAACCGCCTCTTCGACAAGCTCCGCGACCTCCAACGGCAGGGCGTCGCCTTCCTCTTCATCTCCCATCACTTGCAGGAGGTGTACGACCTCTGCACCACCGTCACCGTCTACCGCGACGCGGCCCACATCCTCACCGCGCCCGTCGCCGACCTCGGCCACCGGGCGCTGGTGGAGGCCATGACCGGCGAGTCGGCCTCCACGGTCGCCACCGCCGGCCGGTCTGCCCTCGCGCGGGAAGACGCCCCGGAACTGCTGGCGATCGACGGCCTGACACTGCCCGGCGTCTGCGAGGACATCTCCCTCTCGGTCCGCTCCGGCGAGGTCGTCGGGCTCGCCGGAGCCACCGCCAGCGGCAATGTGCAGGTGGGCGAGACGATCGCCGGTCTGCACCGGGCCAAGGACGGCCGGATCACCGTCGGCGGCAGGACCGTGCGCACCGGCAGCGTGCCCTCCGCGCTCAGCGTCGGAGTCGGTCTGGTCCCCGAGGACCGCCACCTCCAGGGCCTGGTCAACAACCGCAGCGTGGCGGAGAACGCGACGCTCACCGTCACCGATCAGCTCGGTCCGTTCGGCCTGGTGCTGCCCGCCCGCACCAAGGCGTTCGCCGGACGCATGATCAGGGATCTCGACATCAAGACCCCGGGAGCCGGCACCCCGGTGTCCGCCCTCTCGGGCGGCAACCAGCAGAAGGTCGTCGTCGCCCGGGCCCTGGCCACCGATCCCCATGTGCTGGTGGCCATCCGCCCCACCAACGGGGTGGACGTCAAGTCCAAGGAGTTCCTCCTGGATCGGATCCGCGACGTCGCGGACGGCGGCAGGGCCGCGCTGATCGTCTCCGACGAACTGGACGACCTGAAGGTCTGTGACCGGGTCGTCGTCATGTTCCACGGGCGCGTGGTCGCCGAGTTCGACCGCGGTTGGAAGGACGAACACCTCGTCGCCGCCATCGAGGGCGTCACCGGCGACACGGCCCCCGCCACCGCGTCTCCCGCATCCGCCGTACCCGCCTCAACCGGCGCATACGAGCACGGAAGGTAGTCATGCCCGCCACCACAGAACTCACCGAGCCCGCAGTGAGCACGGCTGAGCCGACCGCCGCGGACGCCACCCGCCGCGGGTTCGACCTCGGTCGCTTCCGTGAGCTGTCCCTGGTCCCGGCGATCCTCGTCCTGGGCCTGATCGGGTTCATCGTCTCGCCGGCCTTCCTGACCGCCGACAACCTCATCGGTGTGGCCCAGCAGTCCACCGAACTCAGCCTGCTGGTCCTGGCCACCGCGCTGATCCTCATCTCCGGACGGATGGACCTGTCCCTGGAGTCCACCATCGGCGTCGCGCCCGTCATCGCCGTCTGGCTGGTCCTGCCGACCAGCGGCGCCCGGTTCACGGGGCTCGGACTGCTCCCGGAATGGACGGCCGTCCCGCTCTGCCTGCTGGTGGGCGTGGTGATCGGGGCCGTCAACGGCTTCCTCATCCTGAAGCTCCGCCTCAACGGGTTCATCGTCACCCTCGGCATGCTCACCATGCTGCGCGGACTCCAGGTCGCCCTCTCCGAAGGCCAGTCCATCGTCGAACTGCCCTCCTCCTTCAGCTACCTCGGCAAGGCCTCCTGGCTGGGCGTCCCCGCCGCGATCTGGATCTGCGTGGTGCTCTTCGCCCTCGGCGGCAGCGCGCTGGCCTGGCTACGGCACGGCCGCGCCCTCTACGCCATCGGCGGCAACCCGGAGGCCGCCCGCACCGCCGGCATCCGCGTCGACCGCATCGTATGGGCGGTACTCATCCTCGGCAGCGTGCTCGCCGCGTTCGCCGGAATCCTCTACAGCGGCCACTACGGCTCCATCTCCGCCACCCAGGGCAGCGGCTGGATCTTCCAGGTGTTCGCCGCGACCGTCATCGGCGGCGTCAGCCTCAACGGCGGCAAGGGCTCCATCTTCGGCGCCCTCACCGGTGTCCTCACCCTGCAACTCGTCGTCAACGTCATGACACTCGCGGGCGTGCCACCCCTGTGGAACCAGTTCCTCAACGGCGCCATCATCATCGTCGCCCTGATCATCTCCCGCTTCGCCTCCGGCGAGAAGCAGGAGTAGCCACGTCCCGCGAGCGGTTCCGCCGGCCCCGAGCCAGGCCCGGCGGAGCCCCCGGCTCGGCACATCCCCCACCCAGAGAGGCACCCTCGTGGCACTGACGGACGAGGCGATCGACAAGATCAATCCGGTCGCACCGGCGCCTTCGCTTTCCGGATGCGCATGTTCTGGCGCAAGCGCTCGGGGGCAGATGCTGGGCCGTGGTGTCGCAGCGGCCTACGTCCCACTCCCCTGGCACTTCTGCCCCGCCCACCGGACGCTCGCGTAGGGGTCGTAGCGGCCGGCGGCGTATTCGGCATTCGACCACAGGCCAGGAACAGACCGAGGCCCCGGCTGGAAGCTGTGCCACCCAGCCGGGGCCTGATGGGGCAGATGCCGACAGATGGGCGCCAGTCAGCAGACTCGCTCAGGCTCCTTGGGCTCCACCTCGGGGGCCTCCCGGAGACTCGTGCCCTCGACGTCGAGATCGGGCAGGACACGGCCCAGCCAAGCAGGGAGCCACCAGGCGTGTCGTCCGGCGAGGGCAAGGACTGCCGGTACGAGGGTCATGCGGACGGCGCAGGCATCGATGGCCACGCCGACGGCCAGCGCGAAGGCGATGGGCTTGATCAGAGCATCGTCGAGGGGAAAGAACCCGGCGAAGACGGTGAACATGATCAGGGCCACCGCGGTGACGACTTGCACGCTGTACCCCGCACCGTCGATCACGGACCCGCGCGCCCTGCCAGTATGGACCCACTCCTCCCGCGTCCCCGGTCCTTCAACGCAACGTTCACACGCGAGACGCTCCAGGATCGCAAGCACAGCTCCAGCGAGCGCGAAGCCCGCCTCGACGCCTTCCGCTGGCTGCACCGCTACAACACCCGACCGGACATCGCAGCCCGATCGCTCACGAGACAGCGTCCGAAACAACATCAACTACGCTGGCGCCAGCCGCATGTCCCGTGCCCAGGACTTGGGGTCAAGGGCCGTCCAGTGGGTGCGCGACGAGCTGCTCACGTCGGGCTGCGTCGAGACCGTACGGGCGAGGACGAGGACCCTCGCCGACGAGGCCCACTGGGAGGCGCTCAAGGAGTTCGACGACAGCTCCGCCCCGACTCCGAGGACAAGCCAATTCCTGCTCGACCTGCCGTACTACATGGTGGAGCGGGCCAGCTGAAGCGCCTCGGGTCCTCGTTGTACGGCCGCCCGACTCAGTCCTCATGTCCGGCCGGGGGCAGCTGGATACCAGCCCGGCAGCCGATGAAGGACGCGTTGGGGCAGAAGGCGTCGAAGCCCATGCCGTAGCGGGCGAAGGATCCCCAGGCCGCCTTGCGGACCTCGGGGTACTCGGCCTCGGTGAACGCCCTGCCTTTGAGGTCCTTCAGGCCCCGCAGGAACGCGCCACGCGCGGTGAGGAACGACGGGTTCTTCGGGGTGAGTTTCAGCCCGTCGACGACGGCCTGCCAGGCGACCCGGTAGCCGCGCTCCCTGCTGCCGAGTTCCGCGCTGATCCGGCGGGTCATCTCCATGAGCGCGGCGCACCAGATCTCGCCGACGTTGTGGATCCTCGTGTAGTCGAGCCCGCCCGTGGCGTGCCCGATGTCCCCGAAGTCACCGGGGTAGTTGTCGTCGTACGGCCGCTGGCGGATGCCGCCCGGGTCGTCGACGACCCAGTCTCCGACGACGGTGTGCTCCCGCTCCCGGAAGAAGTTGGGGATGGTGAGTGCGAAGTAGTCCGACCAGCCCTCCCCCATCGCCCGGGACTGGTCCTCGCGTAGACCGTTTGCATCGTGCAGGCCGCCGACCAGCCGGTTGGTCAGACCGTGCGCGTACTCGTGGCGTACGACTGCCGCGTCCATGGCCGTGTGCCTATTGGTTCCGGCGACCAGACCCATGTTCATCTCCGCTGCCAAACCGTCGGCGCGCGTGAGCATATTGGCTGTGCCGAAGACCGGCCCAGGATGGGCGCGGGCCACGACGGGGTCGGCTCCCACGCCGAGTCCCGAGAAATTGGCGGTCTGGAAGTTGCCGTGCTCCTCCGTGAAGCCGAGCATCATGAGGAGGTCGTGCAGTTCGTTGCACAGGAAGAAGATGTTCGTGACGAGTTGTTCAGGCGTGCCGGCGTTCGGGGCGAACAGCGCGTTGCCCGCCGCGTCGACATCGACCCGGAAGGTTTTGCCGGTGTCCGCGTGGACGGCTTGCACGTTGTTCCCGACGGTCGCCACGTGCCCGTTCTGCTGCGTGACCCAGGGCCCGGGGAACCCGGGCAACGGCGTTGCCGGGCGTTCGACCGGATAGTCGGTCAGCGGCAGCGGGAAGGAGGCCAGGGCGGGCTCCGTCTTGGCCGGGTTCTGCCGGACCACCAGTCCTCCGACGACGTGATTGGTCAGGTCCTGGAGGTAGAGAACCTGGGGTGCCGCCGCGTCCGCCGTCTTCTCGTCGGCCTCCACGAGCGCGTGGTACTGCACGGCACCGTTCGCGCGAGAGAACCTGAACGACCAGGTGAGACGGACGTCGTCGCCCATGTAGAAGTACACAAGCCGCGCAGGAATCACCTCGTCGAAGGCGCCTTTGCCGAACGTCATCGGCTGGTCGTTCCGTGCCTGGGAACTCAGCCGGCGGAAGCCTTCCGAGACGTCCAGAGCCGGCAGTTCGTCGGTGCCGAAGAGGCCGTCGATCGTGACCGGTTCGGCGGCCTTCGCGGCGCCGGCGGCCAGAGCCGTCTCGACCGGCACCGCGGGCATCGTGGGCACGTTGCCCGGCACGCTCGCCGTGTCGCCGACGACCCTGTCCACCGTGCCGTCCTCGCTCAGCCACACCTTGGGAGCCATGCCCCACACGTCGATGCCGTTGAGTGTCTGCTGAAGGCTGACCACGCGCATGCCGCCGCTCGTGGACGTCACCTTCGGATCGGCCTCGAACTCTGCGGGCTCTCCGGCGGCGAAGCCGATCGCCCGCGAGACCGAGGAAAGGTACTCCTTGGCGCGGACGATGTAGTCGCCGTCGGCGGCCTCAGCCCCCGCCCGTTCGGGGAGGCCGGCCGGTGCGCCCTCCACCCGTAGCTCGGTCAGGTGCCCGGTGAAGCGGTTCACCTTGCTGTCGTCGGCGATGAGGGTATGGTGCACCGACTCCGCTACACGATCGGTCTCGGCGAGGAACGCCTCGGCGCCCCGGACCCGAGCGAGCCGGTCGTACTGCAGATCTCGCTTGTCGATCAGCTGTGTCATGACGTGCTCCTGCCACGGGCGTGGCGCCCGGCGTCGGCTGTCTTCTGTGCTCTTCAGCGTCTGGTGCGCTTTTGGCTCCCTTGTGAGCTCTTCGGCGCTCTAGTGAGTTACAGGCCCGCGAGGGTGAGGGCGGTCGCCGTGACGGAGCGGGCGACCGTGGCCGCGAACTCCGGGCTGTGATCCTGGTCGAGGAGGGTGTCTCCCGGTGTGTGATACTGCCGGGTGCCCGTGCCGGGCCCGCCGTCCGGAGCGAAGATGTCCTCGGAGACGGCGATGGCCCCCCACCCCCGCTCGTGGAAGCTGGCGTGGTCGCTCCGTCCGATCGCCGGATCGGAGGGGCCCGTGAGCTGTTGGACCGTCACCGCGGGGTCGATGGCGGGGACGGTGTCCGCGACGAGAGCGCCCAGCATGTCGGATGCGCCGGCGACCGGACCCGGCACCGAGGAACCGGCGTGGATCTCGACGGTGGGTGTACTGCCCTGCTGACGCCCCGCGATCATGTCCATCTGGAAGACACCGGCGATACGGTCGTCGGCCGCGGCGGCGGCCCGCGCGTAGAACTTGCTGCCGACCAGGCCCTGTTCCTCGGCGTTGAAGAGCACGAAGCGCACGCTCCGAGTCGGCGTCCTGCCCGCCGCCAGCACGTGGTGCAGGCACTCGGCCGCAGCCATGACGGCGGCGGTTCCGCTGCCGTCGTCGTCGGCGCCCGGTGCGGGGTCCACGGTGGGGTCGTAGGGGCGCGGGTCGCCGTTCTCGTCGACGAATTCACCGCTCGAGGCAGTGGAGTCCAGATGCGCGGTGATGAGAACCGTGGAGTCCGCACCGGCCACACGGTGCTCGGCCTCCACGTTGGACAACCGGCGTCCACGCCACCGGAACCGGTGCAGTCGTACATCCAGGCCGAGATTCTGGAAGCGGTCCGCGAGCGTCTCGACGACTCGGGGGTTGTCCGCGGCGGACACGTCACGGCTACGCACCAGCATCCCCTCGCCGTCTCCGAGCGGTTCGACACCGGAGAGGCGCGCCACATGGCCGCGCAGTACCTCGGGGGTGACGGCCGCCCGTACCGCGGCGATGGTCTCCGCGGAGGGGCGGCCGTCACCGGCCGCCGACGCCCGTGGTCCCGGCTCCGCCGAAACTTCCGTAGCGCCTGCCATGCCTTCCGCAGGGCCTGCGGCGAGTCCTTGGGCCCATGCCTCGCCGGGGCGCGAGAGGAGCGCGGGGTCCGGAAGCAGTCGCTCGGTGTGACCGGGCTTCGCGCCCGGAAGGTGGACGTCCTCGATCGGGGCGCCGGCGGGTGCGGCGACGTACACGCCGCCAGGCGCGGGGCCCAGCGGGAGGAGCGGCGGGGCCGCGACGCCGGCGAGTTCGCCGGCTAGGGCGCCGAAAGCGGACGTGGCGCGTGTCGTCGTCCTTTCCGGGGCGTCCGCGAAGCCCTGGGCGAGGGTGAGGGGGCGGTCGTCGCGGATCAGGAAGGCCGCCGTGTCCTCCACCGGCCCTCGCAGGTCGACCGTGAACCCGGCCTGTTCGAGCGCCTCGGCACCGCGCATGCTCGCCATGGCCAGCACGAGCCGCACGGAGGCAATATGCACGGGAACGACCTCGGTCCGGTTCGCGACCGTCTCCAGTGCGGGCAGGCCCCGGTCCTCGGGGAGCCCGATCCGCGCCCAGAGGACAGGACGGTTCTCCAGGGCGGCGGCGGTGAACACGGGGTGGGCCGCCGTACGCAGCCCGGCTTGTCGGGCGAACGCGCGCTCCTGGTGGTCCTCGCCCACGAAGACGCACTCGCCGGCCGCGGAGGCCGGGATCCCCTCGCCCGCCGTGCCGGCGACCGCCTCCTCGAAGATCTCCCAGGTGTTCTTGGGGCCCCAATGGATGAGCGCGTCGTCCGTGAACCGGCCGGGAAACGCCTCCCGCAGAGCCGTCGCGGCCCGTTCCGCGGCGCCTTCACTCGAACCCGGGTTGGAGATGACGCCCTTGCGTACGTCGAGGAAGGCGTCGAGCACGGCGAGGACGCGGGGTCGGGGCACCAACGTCAGCGAGCCGTCCGCCTCCTCCCGTGCATCCGCCAGGGTCGCTCCTATGTCGAAGAAGAGAACGGGCATTTCGATGCCTCCGAGTGAACCGGGAATCAGCACGTGACTGAGTGAACGTCCCGGCCGCGGATCTGGTGCGGATCGAGTCAACCCTCACCATCCTGGCCGGAGCCGGTCGCGAGCGAGGGGGGCACCTGGGTGGAAGTCATGCGCGAGCAGCGCGTCGATGAGGCGGTAGGGCCGGCAACTGCGGCACCGGTCGTCGCGCGGGGCCAGTCGTCGCCGCGAACGAGTGCTCTTCCCCAACCCCGCCCACCTGCTGGTCAGCCAGAAGACCGCTGTCGATCCCGACCACCCGGCCGGCAATATCGGCACGCTGCGCGCGGCCCTCCCCAAGGGTCCCGCGCCGGCCGGCCACTGCCACACACTCCACTCCGGGTGGGCCCCAGGCTCCCGACCACTCCATCATCCGCCTTCGGTTGCGTGCTCGCATCCCGGGATGTAGGCGAATGCCGTTCAACTTGGGACAGTTGAAGGAGGCACGGAGCGTCAGCGACCTCAGTACGCTGGTGCGCGTGAGCCAACCCCCGACCCATGAGGACATCCTGCACCGGGCACACTGGCGCCGACGACGTCAGCACCAAACCCGCACCAGCCACTACAAACGACGCGGACACAGCCCCTGACCTGGCCAGCAGTCACGGCAAGCACCGTCGCGGTACTAGACCGTCCGCCCGCCCCGCCTGAGGCGGGCGGACGGCCCGGATCGGTCGGTCGGTCGGTCGGTCGCCCTAGTCTGCCGGCTACGGGTTGAAGTTGAACGTGAAGTTCGGGGCGGTCACGGTGAACTCGCGCATGAGGATCGTCCGCGAGTTCCCGTCCGAGACGTTCGAACACCACTCGAAGGCACTGTGCGGGACCGTCTCCTGGAATTTGTCCCGCCACTCGGTGCCGTCGCCCGCGTAGGCGTAGCAGTACCAGATCGGGTTGACGGCTTTTGCGTCACCGCCGTAGACGACGGCGGTCTCCCCGGGGCCGATCCTCCACCAGCCCTCCTTTCGCCAGTTGCTGCTGGCAGAGCAGTTGGGCTGGTATCGCTCGACCATCGCCCAGATTTCGCGCTCGTAGTTGTTCTTGAACCTCAGCGCCACGGCGCCCCTCCTACTCCCCGCTCGGCTGCCTGCGGGCAGCCGGGCTTCCGTCGGGCCGGGTCAGAGCGTTTTGCGGGCTCGCATTGTCCGTCCCGCCGGGGGGAGCGCCGGACCGGCCCGCTGCGACGGCCCGCTCCAGTGCCTCTTCGTCCGCATCGGTTTTCGGATCGACCGCCTCGGCAGCCTCCTGCGACATGGGAACTCCTCTCTCCGTCAGCCGGGTGCGGCAGAGAGGTTCCCGGGAGAAGGCGCGGGCTACCGGGGTGGATGGGGAGGTGCCTCGTACGGGGCATCGGCACAGGGCCCGGTCAGGCTAATCGGCCTGCCGCCGCCCGCATTGTCTTGATGGCCTCCGGTGCCATCGCCTGCAGCCTCATCTGCTACCGCAGACTCACCAAATGAGACCACGTCTTTAGACCGTGTCCTATGTGGTGAGGCCTCGTTGCCCTCGGTATGGGGCGGGGTACATGGAGTTGGATTGTTCCGGACGGGCTGTGGGAGATCGCGAAGCCGCTGATCCCGCCGTCGAAGGTGCGGCCGCAGGGCGGCGGGACGCAGGACACGGCTGATGAGACGTTGTTCGCGGCGATCATCTACGTGCTGGTCAGTGGTTGCGCCTGGCGGGCTCTGCCACCCTGCTTCGGCATATCGAAGTCGACCGCGCACCGCCGGTTCCTGATCTGGTCCAGAGCCGGTGTCTGGGGCCGCTTGCACGAGGCCGTGCTGCACCGGCTCGACGACGCCGGCCTGATCGACGTCACCCGCGTCGTCCTCGACACCGCCCACGTCAGGGCGAAATAGGGGGCCAACACACAGGTCCGAGCCCCGTGGACCGAGGCAAGCCGGGTTCCAAGATGCACATCCTGTCGGACGCGAACGGACTGCCCCTTCTCGTCGGCGTCTCCGCCGGCAACACCCACGACAGCGAAGGGCTGAAGCCCATGGTGGCGGGTCACCAAACGAGACACGACCCCCACCGCGGCCGCTACTTCAAGCCTGAGCGCCTACATGCGGACAAGGCTTACGACCGCCCGGACCTGCGGAAATGGTTACGCGGCAAGCGCATCGGAGTCCGGATCGCCCGCAAAGGCATTGAGTCCAGCGAACGACTCGGCCGCCGCAGATGGGTGATCGAACGCACGATGTCGTGGCTGTCCGGCTACCGAAGGCTCAGCCCACGCTACGAGCGAAATCCCCGCAACTACCTGGCCTTTCTCGGCCTGGCAGCCGCCCTGTGCTGCTACAAGCGACTCATCCGCCTCACCACATAGGACACGGTCTTAGAGCTTTCAGTCAGTCGGTCAGGCATGGACTTCCTGCTGCTGGCCCCGGGCCATCGCAGCGTCATCGGGGTCGACGGAGTGCAGCACCACGGCCGCCCGCACCCAGCCGACGACGCCGGATCGAGTCACCCACACTGCCTGCCGCGGCTGTATGCGGAGATGGTTGCCGAAGACCGGCGGCTGCGGCTGCCGGATACGAGATCTACCGCTTCGGCGGATGGGAACTGAGCAAACCTGGCGGCGGAGAGTTCCTTGGGAGACTTCTTCGCCGAACTCCTCCTCGCCTGGCACAAGAAGCCGACGCTCTCGACCACCAGGTCAGCGCGCCGACGCCACTGATACCCAGACGACGGCGTTCCACCGGAGCACTCCCCCAGACCGCCAGTCCGCGTAACCGTTCAGTTCTGTGACGGCACCGGTGGTGCCCCTCCCCCGCGCCTGGCTCCAACGCGTCCAGCGCCCGGCGCAGGCCCGTCAGTTTGTGTTCGAGGTGGGTTGCCGCCGCCACTGGCCCCGGGGCTGCGGACATGTCGTTGAGCCGTTTGGACAGCGCTTCGGCCGTCTCCTCAACCGCTTGGAGCCGCGCCGAGAGTTCGGCGAGAAGCCCGGTCGGCTTCTTGGCCTGTCCCACTGCGGACTTGCCGTCACCGCTCTCCAACTGGAGAAGCATCAGGGCCGCCTGCTCCTGCAACTGCCGGCCCTTGTCGTACAGCTCGACGAAGACGGAGACCTTCGCGCGCAGCACCCACGGGTCGAACGGCTTGGAGGCCAGCGAGGCCCACCCGGTCGGGAACACGCAGTCGCCCGGGACAGCGGTAACCGCGCTCGGGAGTACACGGCAACAGCGGAGCCACCCGCTCCCACAGGTCGTCCGGAACAAGATCAGCACGCACCCGGAGACCCTGCCCACCGTGACCGCCAACGGCAAGACCCGCAGCTCGACTCTGTCTCGGAAGGCGTCTGGTGGTGAGTTGGCGGGACGCGAATCGGATCAGCTCAGTTGTGGTGGGGCCCAGGCGTGGTGCCGAAGGATCATGTGCGTGGCGGCGCGGGAGGGTGTCAGCCGCATCGCCGTGTTCCGCAGGACGACGGCCAGTGGGTGGGAGAGCTGCTGGCCCATCCGCCCGGCCTGCCGCGCGGCCCTCGCGACGGCCTGGCTGCGCGGTCGGCGCTCGGCGTCGTAGCGAGCGAGCGCGGCCTTCACGGTGGCCTCGGTGGCTAGCGCGGCGGCCAGGGTGACTGCGTCCTCCAGCGCCTGGCAGGCGCCCTGTCCGAGGTTGGGGGTCATCGCGTGTGCCGCGTCGCCGAGCAGCGCGGTCCGGCCGACCGTGTACGAGGGGAGCGGTGTGCGGAGTTCGTTGACGTCGTGGTGCAGCACGGCGGCGGGCCGGGTCGCGTCGAGCAGGGCGGGGATCGGGTCGTGCCAGGTATGGAATCGTCTGCGCAGTTCGTCCAGTGGGTCGGCGAACCGCGTCCCGGCGGGGAGGTTGAGGACGGCGTGCCACTCGGCCCGCCCGTCGTGGAAGGCGATGTGCCCGAACTCGGCGCCGTGCCCCCAGGTCAGCTCGAAGTCGGTGCGCAGGTCGACCGCCTGCTCGGTGATGGCGCGCAACACCGTCGAGCCGCTGTAGACCGGACCGGGGTGGGCTGGGAAGAGATGGCTGCGTACTTTGCTGCCGATGCCGTCGGCCGCCACCACCAGATCGGCGTCCAGGACGGTCTCGCCGCAGCCGACTCGAACCGACCCAGGGCCGGGCTGCTCGACCGAGTCCGCCTCGGAGCCGATCAGCAGTGCCTCGGCGGGCAGGGAGTCGCGAAGCAGTCGGTGCAAGGTGGAGCGGGGGATGCCCATGATCGGTGTGCCCACCGCCTTCTCCAGCGCCGAGCCGTCCATCCGGGCCAGCCAACCACCCTGTGGTGTGCGAGTGCCGCCGTTGTACTGGCCTCGCGAGGCATCCCGTACCGCGTCGCCGACGCCGAGTGCATCCAGTGCCCGCAGGCCGTTGGCGGCCAGTGAGATGCCCGCCCCCGCGTCCTCAAGCATGGAGGCACGCTCGACGACCGTTACTTCCCATCCGATGCGGCGCAGTCCGATCGCGGCGGCCAGCCCGCCGATACCCCCTCCGACCACCACTGCCGTGTTGCCCATGCCGAAGCCCTCACCCTTCTACACCTGTAGAAGGGTGACTCTATATGAGGCTCTACAGGTGTAGAAAGGAGTCATGGTTTCGGATCGGCGTACCCTCCTCGCGGACGCGGCTCTCGACGTACTTGCCGACGAAGGCGTCCGCGGCCTGACCCACCGTGCAGTCGACCGCAAAGCGGCCATGCCGCCCGGCACCACGTCGGCCTACTTCCGCACCCGGGCCGCGCTGCTCACCGGACTTGTCACACGCCTGGTCCAACGCGACCAGGCGGAACTGCAAGCGATGGCCGAAGAGCTTCCACCCCTTCGCACCGTCGAGGAACTGGTGGACGGCATGGTGCTGCTCACCCGACAGCGACTCACCGGCGAGGGCCGCCGCCGCTCGCTCGCTCGCTACGCCTGCGCCGTCGAGAGCGTGCGTGACCGTGAGCTGCGCGAGATCCTCGTACCCCGCGAGAACGCCGGCCGCGATGCTGTCCGGCTGTTCCTCGCCGCGCACGGCGTGACGGACGTCGAGAATCGCAGTCACACCCTGCTGACCTGCATCGACGGACTGGTCTTCGACCGGCTGGTGAGCGGCGGCGAAGTACCGCGCGAGGCCCTCGAAGGCCTGGTCGCCGCCGCCCTGCGTTAGGACCCGGGCGTCCAAGCCCCCTCTAACTGGCCTGCAGCCTCATCTGTCTCCGCCACCCACACGCTCATTCTGAAACGATCAGTAAGCCGGTCTCGGGCTCGACGGCCAGGTGGGCCTTGTATCCGTCCTGCCGGTGGGAGCGGGTTTTGTGGATGTGGCGGGCTTCGAGGTCGAGGGTGGACACGATCCGCTCATGGGCGGTGCCCGGGGTGATGGGCCAGCGTTCGTCGTGGCCGTCGAAGTCCTCGGCGGGCTCGACGTCCTGGCCGGCAACCAGGGCCAGGATGCCCACCGCGCTCGCGGCCTTTTACCGCCGAGTCGCTGGTCGGGCAGGTGGCCCAGCAGTCGCGGGGCATCCGTGACCCGTGCGTCGACCAGCTCGGCGCGGGCCTGCTCGTCGTTCCAGGCGATACGGGGCTTGCCCGGTCGGTGTACTCGTGCGCGCCGCACTGGGCAGCGGCGACCACGTCGGCGCCGGGGACCTCGCGGATCACCGCGCGGACGGCGGCGATGATCTGGGTGACGGTGTCCTGGGCGGCGACCGCGTCGTCCAGGACGGTGGAGTCCAGCGCCCGGCGGTGCTTGCCGCCCAGGACACCGGTGGCCTTCACGACCTCGCGCACGGCCTCGCACACGCGGTCCGGGCGGGCGGAACGGGCCAGCGGGCGGCGGAAGCAGGCCAGCAGTGACGGACCCTTCTGGAGTTGACACCCGACCCGGCCCGTGGTCAGGTCCAGGGAGTTGAGTCCGCCGGTCGGATGACGTGGCAAAGTATCGGAGCCGCGATCGCCGGCGGCGTTGCCCAGCACTTCACTCCCGGCACCACCATCGCTGCTGTGGCCACAATCTCCCCCGCCGTCACCGCTTTCTCCCGGCCCTCCGTGGTCCGCGCCCGAGCCGTCCGGGTCGAGACGGTCAACACATAACCCCGGACGAGTTGGTAGCCGATTACACGAGCCTTGCACGACGGCTGAGCGGCGGGCGTGTCCGGACGGAGCCTGACGAGAAAAGAAATGGTGCGACGTATGCGCTTCAATCACGCTGAGAGCGAGCACAGGGACCAGCGGCGCGTTCTCATCGTCGCCTACGACAACGCGCAGATCCTCGACATCGCCTGTCCCAGCAGCGCCTTGGACATCGCCAACCGGTACGGCGCACAGCCGCCCTACGCCGTCGAGTTGGGCACTCTCGGCCGCCGGGCCGCCCGGAGCTCGGCCGGGATTCTGCTGGCAGCCGGGCAGAGCCTGGAGGCGGTCGTGGGGCGTCTGGACACGCTGATGGTCGTGGGCGGCATCGGCTGCGAGGACGCGGCGGCGGACGGGCGATTACTGGGGCAGGTGCGCCGACTGGCCGCACACAGCCGGCGGGTTGCCTCCGTCTGCACCGGCGCCTATGTACTGGCCGCCGCCGGACTGCTGGACCACAGACGGGTGACGACCCACTGGGGATGGGGAGACCAACTCGCTGAGCGCCACCCCACCGTGGCTGTGGACGCCGGCCCCCTCTACATCCGTGACGGCAACATCTACACCTCGGCCGGGGTCACCAGCGCCCTCGACCTGACACTGGCCCTGATCGAAGACGACCACGGTCCGACACTCGCCCGGACCGTCGCCCGCGAACTCGTCACCCACCTGCACCGGCCCGCCGACCAGGCCCAGATCTCCATGTTCCTGGCCGGGCCACCGCCGGAAGACCGGCTGGTGAGGGACCTGATGGGCCATATCTCCGGCCACCTGTCCGAAGACCTCAGCCCTGCGGCCTTGGCAGCCCGGGTGGGCATCAGCTCCCGGCACCTGACCCGCCTCTTCACCGCGCACCTCGGTACGACTCCCGCGCGGGCCGTACGCGCGGCACGCACCGAAGCGGCGGCGCACCTGGTGCGATCCAGCGCACTGTCCATGGCGGCGATCGCCCGCCGCTGCGGGTTCGGGTCCGCGGAGACGCTGCGGCAGGCGTTCCTCAACCAGTACGGGGTCACGGGGGACATCCTTCGCAGGATGCCGGACATGCCACCCTCACGTGCCGCACCAGGGCAGAAGACTCCCTGCCCATGAGCCATTCCACGACACGGAGAAACGTCCTGCGCGGAGCCGTGGCCACCGCCGCGCTCGCGGCCACGGCTACAGCCGCCCAGACCGAAGCGGCGTACGCGGCCCCGCACGGCGGCGGCGCGGGCCCGAACATCGGCATCCTGCTGTACGACGGTTACAGCCTGCTGGACCCCACCGGCCCGGCCGAGGTCCTGTGCCGGCTGCCGGACGCCACCGTGACCATGATCGCCGAGAAACGAGGGGCCGTCCGCACGGACACGGGAGACGTCGCCGTGGTCGCCGAGCGCTCCATCGCCGAAGTCGACCGTCTCGACGTCCTGCTGGTGCCAGGCGCGGGCAACCGCGGCCTCCTCGGGGCGATGAACAATGAGGCGCTCCTGCGCTGGATCCGCGAGATGCATCGCCACACCCAGTGGACGACCTCGGTCTGCACCGGCAGCATCGTCCTCGCGGCGGCCGGCCTGCTCGACGGCCGGGAGGCGACCACCTACTGGGCCTCCGCCGCCTACCTCCAGTCCACCTTCGACGTCACCTACCTGCCGCAGCGCTACGTGCGCTCAGGAAAGATCATCACCGCGGCCGGGGTATCGGCGGGAGTGGACATGGCCCTTCACCTCGCGTCCCTCATCGCGGACGATGACACGGCCAAGGCGATCCAGCTCGCCCTCGAATACGACCCGCAGCCCCCCTTCGCTTCCGGCAACGCCTCAGGCGCCAGCGAGCAACTGAAACAGCATGCATTGCAGTTGCTCGCTGAGTCACAGATATAGGGGACGTGGGCGCTTGTGCGCCTGAGCCGATGAACGGGCGGTACCACGCGGCGCAGCCCCTCGCGGCACGGCAACAGCCTGGCGGCTACTCATCCGCGCATGCCGCCGCTGGACCGCCCACATCACGACCATGTCCAGGTCCTCCTCTGCACTGCATCTGGCCAGCTGCGACTGAGGTGAACCCCGGACGAACGGGCGGAACGTCGCTCGGGTAGCGCAAAACGTACTGCGCTACCCGAGCAAGACGGCCAACGCGGCTACGTCGTCGCCCAGTGGAAGCCGTGGTTGGCGAGTTGCTTGTCCTGAGCGGGTATTTCTGATCAGTGACAGATCCGTCGCCCGGCCGGCAGCTTCCAGCCCGCCTCAGCGACGGACGACCCGGGCCTCCAGGCCGGGATCGTGCTGACCGCGGCGCCGGGGGCTACGAGGGTCGACGTGAAACCGCCGTCCTCACGAGGGCCGCGAGAGGCGAAGGTGAACATCTGGTGCTTGTCGGCCACGACAGCGCCGTAGTTGGCGGCGTAGGGCCATTTGCGAAAGCCGTACGGCCTGGACTCGACCACCCAGGCAAGGGCTTCTCAGAGGAGCTGACGCGCAGGGTCGGCCTGCTGCCGCTCCCGGCTCGTGGGCGACTGGAGTCTTCGAGAGCCGCCGTCCCACAATTCCCGCGTCCCGCCGGGAGCGCGGAGATAGCCTCGGCTGTCATCATCCGACGGGGAAGGGCAGGCGTATGCAAGGGCAGGACTGGATCGAACGTGCGGGAGAGCTGTTCGAAGCGGCGATGTTCCGCGGGGACACGTCCGCGCTGGACCGGTCCGATGAGGTGCTGGACTCGGTCGAAGCGCCGCTTGCCATGGCGCGGGGCAAGGTACTGCACGTCCGCTTCCTCAACAACCGCGAAGAGAACACCCAGGAACTGGTGCTGTTTGAACGCGCGGCCGAGTTGTACGAGCGTCTGGGAGATGCATCGGGTGAGGCGGACGCGTTGTTCTGGGTCGGCTGCTGGCACCAGGTGGTCAAGGGCGACGGCGTCGCCGGCAGGCCGTACTTCGAGCGGTCGTACGCGCTGGCGAAATCCGTCGATGACCGGATGACTATGTCCTATGCGATTCGACATCTCGGCTTCGCCGACAAGGATGCAGGCCGCTTCGATGAGGCCCGAGAGCGGTTGACCGAATCGGTGACACTGCGCCGTGAGATCGGCTTCAGGCCCGGGGAAGCGGCCGGCCTGGTGGCACTGGCCTACCTCGCGGTCGAAACCGGCGACCCATCCGCGGCATCCCACTACCTCGACGTGGCGCAGTCGGTCGCCGAGAGCTGCGGTGCCAAGGCCGTGTTGGGGTGGATCGAGCAGGCCCGCACGCTCATCCGCTCCTAGGGCCTGTCGTTTGGATCATGCCGGCTTCGGGCTACGGCACCTTGACGGCTGCCGGTGAGCGGGGCTTGGTGCGTGCAGCTGCAAGGCGGAGGAGGGCGTCAACGCGGAGCGTTGGCAACCGACGACAACGCCGCAGATGCGCGTGCCAAGCCCCGCGGCCCAGGCGTGATCCAAACGGCAGGCCGTAGGTTCTGACTTGGAAGGTGCTGGCTCTGTCCCTGCTCGACGGCCAGGTGGATCTAATAGCT
>NZ_LIRK01000454.1 GCF_001419765.1 Streptomyces torulosus | reverse complement strand
CTTTGAGTTTCTGATCAATATCAGCGCTGCGTGAAATGGAAGTTGCCGCTGCCGACCACGCCGAAAGCGGCGCGCACGCCCTGCTCGGTCAGGTAGCGACCGATGGCCTCGTGCACCAGCATGCTCACTTCGCTCCGTTCTCGACCAGTGCCAGGACGCGGGCCGGGCTGCCGGAGCCGCCGACGATCCGCAGCGGCGCCACGATCAGCAACGCGCCCGTCGGGGCAGCAGGTGCAGGTTCTGCAGCTGGGTGATGCCGTACTTGCCGGCGCCGAGGATGTGCGAATGGACGGGGAACTCGGGATCGAAGCGAAACGCCTGCCCGGCGTGGGTCCTGTCGATCACGACGGCCGGCGCGACCAGGCGGGTCGCCGGTACGGACGCGACATCCTCCAGGTCGGCGCCGGTGACCCAGTGGCGCGGCGCGTCGAAGTGGGTGCCGACGTGCTCGCCGGTGTGAATGCCGTTCTGGTATGACGTCCGGCCCCGCTCGTCGTACTTCGCCAGCTCCTCCAGGCGGAACCGGGGAATCGGCGCCATGTCCGGCGGGAGGTGCACCGGGGTGTCCGCCGACAGCGGCGCCGTGAGTTCGGCGCGCACCAATGCCTATCCAGGCATAGCTATGCCTTTCCGGTCATAGCGGCAGCGCCCGATAACACCCAGGGGTTATGGCCGCGGCGCGGCGAAATGGTTAGCGTCTCCAGTGACCAGATGACGCGCAATTCCGGCGATGGAGGACAGCTCGGTGGAAACGAACGGGACGGGTGAGCCCGCCGACCTGGTGATCACCGCGGGCGCGATCGCCACGATGGACGCTCAGCGACAGATTCAGCTCGACGGCGCCGTCGCGGTCCGCGACAACCGGATCGTCGCGGTCGGCCGGCGGGCGGACATCCTCGCCCGCTACCGGCCGGAGACCCTGATCGAGGAACCGGGCAGCCTGCTGACCCCGGGGCTCATCGACGCCCACCAGCACCCGGCCAGCGGATACCTCGTTGGTGGCGGCTTTCTCGACGAGCTGCCTCCCGAGCGTCGGCTGGCCGGGGTCATGGCTCCTCACGAGAAGATGCTGACGCCACACGAAGCCTATATCGGTTCGCTGGCGACGTACGCCGAGATGATCCGCCACGGGACCACCACGTTCATCGACGCGGGCAGTCCCCAGTCGGCGGAAACGTGGCGGGCGGCCGAGCGGATCGGCATTCGCGGGGTCATCGTGCCTCGTACGAGCGACCTGCCCGGCATGCTCGGCCGGGAGCCCGCGACCGTCA
Organism: Streptomyces torulosus; assembly: GCF_001419765.1. Classification (GTDB taxonomy): domain Bacteria; phylum Actinomycetota; class Actinomycetes; order Streptomycetales; family Streptomycetaceae; genus Streptomyces; species Streptomyces torulosus. Next base: position 14,813 of record NZ_LIRK01000454.1, on the reverse strand, counting down.
GGGAAGTACTCGGTCACGCGGACGAGGTCTACGATCGGTTCAACGGATCGGCCGGTGGCCGCATCCAGGTGTGGTACGGGCTCGACGACCCGACGTCGGTCAGCGACGAACTGATCCAGGGCGTCGTCGCACACGCCGCCGACCGCGACACGGGAGTGGCCGGTCACTTCATCGGCAGGCGGCCGCCGTCCGATATCGCGCAGCCCGAGCGCAACGCCGAACTTGAGCGCTACGAACGTTTCGGGGTGCTGGAGCTGGCACCGGTGCTCGCGCACATCGGGTGGTTGCCGGAGGGCGACGTGAAGCGGCTCGCCGACACGCCCGCATTCGTCGCCCACTGCCCGGCGACCAGCTTGCTGGGCGGCCAGGGGTGGGTCGCCCACGGGGCGATCCCGGACCTGGCCGCAGCCGGTACCGAACTGGTACTGGGCACCGACGCCGCCGCGATCAGCCGGTTCCTCGACCTGGTGCGGGTGATGTACCTGGCGGCGGTCTGCCACAAGGACGCCCGCCGCGACTATTCGGTCATGCCGGTCACCTCGGTGTTCGAGATGGCCACGGTGAACGCCGCCAAGGCCATGCGAGCGTCGGACCGGCTGGGCTCGGTCGAGGCCGGCAAGACCGCGGACCTCGCTCTGTTCGACCTGTCCAGCCTGGCGTACCGGCCGTTCCGGTTCGGCAATCCGGTCGCTGACCTCGTCTACGCGGGCAGCGGTGCCGACGCGACGACCGTGGTGATCGACGGCCGGGTGGTCATGCGGGACCGGGTGCTCACGACGGTCGATGTCGAGGAGGTGGCCGAGGCGGTCGACGAGGCCGCCGGACCCGCACTCGACAAGCTCGGCGGGCGCCGTCCGCCCCAGTGGCCGATCAGCCGGTGAGGCGGCTGCCGGTGGGCAGCGACAGGAACTTCGCCGCGTTGCCGCCCAGCAGCAGGGCGCGGTCTGCGTCGGTGAGGAATTGCGCCTTGCGCACGACCTGTCCCGCCGGGCGCTCCCCGAGCGGGTACGGGTAGTCGCTGCCGAGCAGGACGTTTTCCACGCCGAGCACGTCGACGAGCAGGCGCAGCGCCGACGGGTCGAACACCACCGAGTCCACGGCGAACCGGCCGACGCAGCTCGACGGCGGCTTCTCCGACATCCCAATCACGTCCGGTCGCCCGTGCCATGCGTTCTCCAGCCAGCCGAGCCAGACCGCGAACGAGCCACCGCCGTGCGCGAAGCAGATCTTCAGCGCCTCGGGCAGGCGGCCGAACACACCGCCGAGAATCATCGCGAGCACGGACAAGTGGGTTTCTGCGGGCATTCCGGTGAGCCACCGCGACATCCAGCGGTTCAAGCGCGGTGAGGCCGGCATGTCCCACGGGTGCACGAACACCGGCACGCCGCGCGAGGCGCAGTGCTGGAGAAACGTGACGATGCCGGCGTCGTCGAGGTCGCGGTCGCCGACGTGGTTGCCGATTTCGACGCCACGATGGCCCGCGGCGAGGCAGCGGTCGAGTTCCGCGCAGGCCAGATCCGGGTCCTGCAAGGGCACCTGGCAGAACGGCACCAGCTTGCCCGGCGCCGGTGCGCAGATCTCCAGCGCGAGATCGTTGAAGACCTTCGCGATCTTCACACCCTCGGTGGGTGTGCGGTCGTAGGAGAAGAACACCGGCGTTGGCGAGACGACCTGCGCGTCGACGCCGACTTCGGCCATGTCGTGAAGCCGCAGGTCGGCGTCCCAGCAGTTGGCGAGGATGCGGCGGAACTCGTCCGAGCCGACCATGATCGTCGCTTCGCGCTCGCTGTCGACCCGTAGCCACGGGGAGGTGGCGAGGGCACCGAGCTGTGGCCAGCCGCGTGGGACGTAGTGGGTGTGGACGTCGATCACTCTGGTCACAGGGCGGACTTTCCCGGGTGGACGGTGCCGCAGTTCGCGCACTCGCGCAGAGATTCGTCGGTCTAGAACTGTTCGAACACCGGCGGCAGGTCCTCGACGATGTCGCGCACTTGCAGTTCGATCTCGTGCACGAGGGCGTCGCAGTTGAGGCAGTACCACTGGAACTTCTCCAGTGAGGCTGCGCCCAGCTCGTTTCCGCAGTTCAGTGAGGCTGGTGTGATGCGCCGGTGAGGTACTCACGCTGACAGGTGGCCTGATCGTTAGCACGAGATCGTCTGGCGTGGGCGTTCTCGCGGGTTCTGGCGTGAGGTTCGGGGGCTGCTGCGTAGGTTCCGCGTCTGGAGGAATGTTCATGACGGACGTACTGACGTGGATGATCGAGCGGCGGCTTGAGCTGGCGAAACGTGCCGAACTGCTGCGCAAGGAGCTGGGTGAACTCGAGCTGGAGGTGGCCCGGTTGGAGGCCGCCGAGGTGGTGTTCGGGCAATGGGCTGAGGCCACCGACGGTGGACGGCGACCGCCGGGCATCGTGTCGCCGGAGCCGGCGCCGGAACCAGATGCGCTCGCCCTGGCGCAAGGCCGAACCCGGCCGGCAGGCCGTCATCGTGCTCGCCGTCCTGCGCCACGACCAGCGTCTGGCCGACATGGCCGGCGCCAACGGTGTCGGGGAGTCCACCGTTCGCCGATGGGTGAAGGAAGTCGTCAAGCTGCTGGCCGCCCGGTCCCCGCGCCTGGACCGGGCGTTGAAGAAGATTGCCCGCAGCGGCGGGGTCGTGGTCCTCCTCGACGGCACCCTGATCCGCACCCACCGCCGCACCGGGAAGGACGACCGGAAGAACTACTCAGGCAAGCACAAGGCTCATGGCCTGCTGTTTCTCGCGCTGACCGACGAGAAGGGCAACCTGATCTGGATCTCCGCGGCCAAGCCCGGCCGGTCCAGCGAGATCACCACCGCCCGCCACAACAAGATCACCGGACACCTGCGCGAAGCCGGCCTCGGCGCCCTGGCCGACCTCGGCTTCGTCGGCCTCGACGACAAACCCGACGACGACCCGGTGATCATCACCGGCCGCAAGGCCACCCGCAACCCCACCAGCTGACCGCTGCCGAGAAGGAGACGAACCGCCTGGTCAGCCGCGAACGCGCCGCCAACGAACACGGCTTCGCGAACCTCAAGGCATGGCGGACCCTGACCAAGCTCCGCACCGACACCCGGCAGGCCACCACGCTCCTGCGAGCCCTCCTCGTCCTCGCGAACACCGAGATCCAGAGGTGACCGACGATCTCCCCAGGACGATCATGATGCTGACCGGCACGAGTCCGTCATCCCCGACCCACACCAGCCCCGTGACCTGCGAAAACAGGATGAAAACTTCTCATTGGGAGACCTGCCCGATACGGAATCCTCGGCGTCGCTCCAGCTCAGCGGACACGGTCGAAGCATGGCGCAGCGGATTCCCCTTCCCTTGCGCAGATGCTCCGCCCGGTCTGCTTCTATCCTTGCGTCCCGAACGCGTCCAGGATGGACGAGGAGAACCCGGCTCCCTGGACGTTGCTCCAGTTCAGAGGGGTTCTCGAACTCCTCTGCAGCGGATCCCTTCCTCACTTCGGGCGGATGTCGGGATCCCGGCTAGGCGATCCGGCTTGGCACTGGCAGCGTCGGCGCGGGCGTCACGCGTCCAGTGACGTCATGACGTGCTTGATACGGGTGTAGTCCTCGAAGCCGTACGCGGACAGATCCTTGCCGTAGCCGGATTGTTTGAAGCCGCCGTGGGGCATCTCGGCGACCAGCGGGATGTGGGTGTTGATCCACACACAGCCGAAGTCCAGCGTCTTGGACATGCGCATCGCGCGTGCGTGGTCCTTGGTCCACACCGACGAGGCCAGGGCGTAGTCGACGCCGTTGGCGTATTCCAGGGCCTGTGCCTCGTTGCGAAAGGGCTGGACGGTGATGACCGGGCCGAACACCTCGTTTTGGATGATCTCGTCGTCCTGCTTGAGGCCGGAGACGACGGTGGGGGCGTAGAAATAGCCCTTGTTGCCGACGCGATGGCCGCCTGCCTCGATCTTGGCGTGGGCGGGCAGACGCTCGATGAAGCCGGAGACCTGCGTGAGCTGGTTGGCGTTGTTGAGCGGTCCGTACAGAACGTCCGGGTCGTCGGGTCGGCCGGTCTTCGTGCCGGTGGCGGCCCTCGCCAGCGCCGTCACGAACTCGTCGTGAACCGACTCCTGCACGAGGACGCGGGTCGCGGCCGTGCAGTCCTGACCGGCGTTGAAGAAGCCGGCCACCGAGATGCACTCGACGGCCTGGGTGATGTCGGCGTCGGCGAATACGACGACCGGCGCCTTGCCGCCCAGCTCCAGGTGGACACGCTTGACGTCCCTGGCCGCGGACCCGGCGACTTGCCTGCCTGCTCGTACGGAGCCGGTGATGGAGACCATCGCCGGGGTGGGGTGTTCAACCATCAGGCTGCCGGTGTCGCGGTCACCGCAGACTACGTTGAAGACGCCCTTGGGCAGGATGGACCCGATGATCGCGGCCATCAGCAGGGTAGAGGCCGGGGTGGTGTCCGACGGCTTCAGGACCACCGTGTTGCCCGCGGCCAGCGCCGGGGCGAACTTCCAGACCGCCATCAGCATCGGGTAGTTCCACGGTGCGACCTGCGCGCAGACCCCGACGGGCTCACGCCGGACGATGGAGGTCATGCCGTCCATGTACTCACCGGCCGAGCGGCCCTCCAGCAGGCGCGCGGCGCCGGCGAAAAAGCGGATCTGGTCCACCATCGGTGGCGCCTCTTCGCTCGCCGTCAGCCCCAGGGGCTTGCCGGTGTTCTCAGACTCGACGGCGACGAGTTCTCCGGCCCTCGCCTCGAAAGCGTCCGCGATCTTCAGCAGCAGGCGCTGTCGCTCGGCCGGGGTGGTGTCGCGCCACGCCGGGAACGCGGCCGCGGCCGTGGCCATGGCGGCGTCGACGTCCTCCCGGCCGGACAGCGGCGAGGTCGCGTAGGACTCACCGGTCACCGGGTTGACGATCTCGATGGTCTGCCCGTCGGCGGCGTCCAGGGACTCGCCGCCGATGTAGTTTCGCAGCGTGCGCAGAACGGTGGTCACTGGTTCTCCAGTCGGCACATAGGTGGTTCCTCGCGTGCTTCTTTGGCTTCGGCTGCCTGGGGGCGACGTCGGACGACACCGCTGGGCCACGTGGATGGGGATGAGGACGGCAGCACCAGCACGGCGGCGACTTTGACCGGCTGCCAGGGCCGTAAATTTCCACTTGCCCCGACTCCGGCTGGGCACCAGCGCGGTGCCGGGTATCGGGTGCGCGGAAGCCGCCACAGAGAGTGGCCTGCGCCCCTGCGCCATGTGCTGGCGGCGCAGCCGGATTTCGGAAGGTGATCCGCTCCGCCGGCGGAGCGGATCACCTTCGGCAGCAGGGGCGGCCTACTCCAGTGGCTTCTCGTCGCTGAAGCGCCGCAGCACGTTGCCTGTGATCTTCGCGATGTTGTTGTCGTACCCGTTGTGGGACAGCGACCCGGTCCAGGCGATGGATCCGACCGAGAAGAAGCCGCCACCGCCCTCCAGCGCGCAGTAGACCATGTCCGAGCGGACCGCCGGCTGCTCGGTTCCGCCCATCCCCGGGAGCATCTCGAAGATCTCCTCGGTCACCAGCAGGTAGCTGTCGGAGAAGGGCCCGGAGGTGGCCAGGATGAGGGTTCCGGGCGGCGAGCCGAGCGCCGGGTTCCAGCAGTCGATCTCGGAGCCGGCCGCGCCGCCGCCGATGATGCCGAAGTCGCCCAGGAGCTCGTTCTCGCCGACGCCTTCGAAGATGAAGGCCGCCCGCGGATCCCGGCTGTCCGCAAGGCGCTCGTAGTAGGTGCAGCGGTCGAAACCCTGGGCCGCCATCCCGATTCCAACCAGACGCTGCGGAGCCTTGCCCTTGTTGCGCCACAGGCCGCTGGCCTCGCCCGAGGTGGTATGGCGACGCTCGGCGAAGGGGGACTGGTGGGGGCGGGTGCCGCCGTCGGCCCGGCGCAGCTCCATCAGGTGCGGGGCGTCGGGGTCGTAGGAGACAGTCGCGAAGAACCCGTTGCCGCCCAGGTACATCAGCCGGCCGCCGTTCGCGGTGAACTCCTCGAGGGCGTCGAGCTCGCGCCGCGTGACGTATTCGGGGTGGCTACCGGTGATCACAACGCGGTAGTCGCGCAGCAGGTCGTAGCCTTCCCGGTCGAGGTCCTCGTCGCTGAGGGCGTCGAACTCGCACTCCGCAGTCTCCAGCCAGTGCACCAGGGACAGGTCGGCGGGCAGGCCCCAGGGACCTTCGCTCATGAACGAGGCCCGGTACCGCGGCTGCAGACTGATCAGCGGGCGGCGGACGCTGCCGAACACCACGCCGGACCCGTCATTGTGGATTTCGTACAGGGAGCGGCCGAACTCGGGGTGGTCCTGCAGGACAAGGTCTTCCTTGTGGACGATGGGCGTGTGCCCGAGGAGCATCTCCATACCGTCCGCCTCGAAGGCGATCCGGTCGTTGGCGTAAGCCAGGTAGGTGGCCGTGGGGAACAAGATGGCGACGTCCTTACGCCGGCGGCCAGGCCCGACGAGGAAGGGCACATGCTGCTCGATGCCCTCGGCCCGCAGCCGCACCGCGTAGACGCCGCTGGGCAGGTCCTCGGGCACCTCGAAGGTGAACGCCGCGGGCCACTGGGCGTCAGCGATGTCGTCGTCATGGAAGTGGATGGCGTCGAACTCGTCCGGCGCGAGCCGGAAGTCCTCCACGACACCTTGGAACGTGGGCCCGGTGACGCCCCGGACGGGCACGTTGACGCAGCGCCCGTACAGCATGTGCGGGCCCTCGTCGACCACATCCCACAGCAGCAGCCCGTCGGGGCGCTCGCTGCGGCCGAAGTGCCAGGCAGCAACCGGCTCGCGCGTCCTGGAGGCGTCGTCGGTGGCGCGTTCGACGCGGATGCCACCGATCTTCCCGTTGAACGCGGTTGCCGCGAGCAGCCGGTCACCGTCCTCGCGAGCCAGCGCGCCGATACGGAACGGCATGGAGGAAGCCGTCCAGGCCGCCGAGGCGGGTGCGTTCGCCTGCTCGGGTACGGAGGCTGCGGCTGCCGGTGCCACCCGGTCCGCGCAGTGGTCCAGCGGGGTCTGCCGCAGGGTGATCTGCCCCGCCGATCGTGGAAGTTCGACCTCGAGCCGGTACCACTGGTGGGCCGTCAGCTCCTGTTCCAAGGTGAGGGTCCGCCGCTGACCGCCCTCGCTCCATACGAAAGACGGCTTGCCCTCGTCGAGCAGCAGGGCCCAGCCGGTCATGGTCGCCGCGTCCCAGGTGCCCATGACCGCCTGGCGTTCGCCGGTGAAGCCGACCGAGCTCTGGCTGACCCGATAGGCGCCCAGGCTCCCTGAGCGGTTGTCGCGCGGAAGCGTCGGGAAGACGGAGGCGCGGATGACCAGCGCGTCGGGGGTCGCCAGCAAACCGTTCGGGTCGGGGACCTCGACATAGGAGCCGGGCTGGCAGGCGTAGTACTGCCCCGGGTACGTGCCGTCGATGGTGGAGGGGACCTCGGTCTCCAGGAAGCCGGGCCCCGCCTGCCCGTCGTATCCGTGTCGCAGGCGCACCAGGGCGGCGTCGTAGGTCGCAGGGCCTTCACAGCTGATGTGGAACGACAGTTGCTCGCCGGGACGGGCGGAGAAGCGATCGGTGTAGCCGAAGACGTTCTGGGTCGTCGTGCGGCCGCTCGCGAGTGCCATGACCTTCTCGTTTCTTTCTAGTTCTGCTGCAGTGCCGCGGCACGCGCGGTGAAGATGTACCGCATGGCGTCTTCGTAGTCCTCGAAGGACTGTTCGGTCAGGAGCAGGTTGCCCGGCATGCCCAGGGCGATCTTCGACACGCGCCAGGGCCCGTCGGGGCCTGCGGAGAAGATGATGTGCTTGCCCGAGACGGGCTGGCTGCGCAGCGCCCGCAGCACGCGTTGGGTGCGGTCGTCGTGCGGTCCCAGGGGAGCCGCTTCATGGGCAGCGGCGACCTCGTCGGTGCACTCCTTGCGCAGGCGTTCTTCGCTGCGCAGACGGAACACTTCGAGCAGTTCGGCCGAGCGGTCTGCACTGGTGCGCATCAGTTCACCTCCTGCTGCTGGGACACCGTTGCGCTGCGACGGGACAGGGACGATGGGCTCACTGAGGATGCCTTTCATGCTTGACGGGCTCGCGGGCGCCGGGCAGCGACTATGGCTCGCGCTTCGGTAACAGTGCCTCGGACCGATGCCGAGTGCTGCCCGGCGGCGAGCGGGAGTGAGGTCAGGCGTCGGAGCCGCTGAGCGAGCGGCCGGTGAGCTTGAAGTACGCCGCCACGCCGAGGCCGATGAGGAGCCAGCACGAGCCGACGATCTTGGCGTCGGAGTTCGCGTTCCACAGTGCGACCAGGAGAAGCCCGGCGCCGAGGATCGGGGAGACCCAGTGGACGAAGAAGCTGCGGCTGCGGCCTCGGACGACGAAGTGGGTGAAGACGCTGACGTGGAGGAGGATGTAGGCGGTGATCGCGCCGAAGGTCACCAGGGTGATCAGCAGTCCCGCCTGCTCCACGCCGAGGATGCCGACTCCCACCGACAGGACTGCGATGAAGATCATCGCGTTGAGGGGAACCTGATGCTTGTCGCTGACCCGCGACAGGAACTTCGGCAGCTGCCCGTCGCGGGCCATGCTGAAGACCAGGCGGGAAGAGGTGGCGTTGGACGCGATGGTGTTGGCGAAGATCGCGATCAGGGCGGCGGTCAGCAGGAGGACCGTCTTGAACCAGTCCGCCATGGCCGTGCCCACCACGTTGTAGAAGGCGTTGTTGACCGCGTCGCCGTCGGCGAATTCCGTCCCGGTCGGAACCAGGATGCCCGCCACGAAGACCTGCACGACGAACAGCGCGGTCACCTGGTAGAGGACGATCATGGTGGCCTTGGAGACGGTTCTGCCGCCGCCCTCGGCCTCCTCGTTCAAGGTCGAGATCGCGTCGAAGCCGATGTAGCTGAGCGCGGCGACGGGGACCGCACCGAGGATCAGGGACCAGGAGCCGCCGTCCGCGGGGATGAACGGGTTGAGCGACAGGTGGGCCTTGCCCTGGAAGATGAGCACGGCTGCCCAGACCAGGAACACGGCCAGAACGGCCAGCTGGATGTAGAGGAAGATCTTGTTCATCGCCGCGGTGACGCTGATGCCCATGATGTTGATCAGGGCGGTCGCGGCGACGAAGATCACCACCCAGACCCAGGCGGGCACCCAGGAGACCACTCCGGTCATCGCGCTGGCCGCGAAGACGCACAGCAGCGCGGGCAGCAGCAGGTAGTCGAGCAGGATGGCCCACCCTGAGACAAACCCGAGGAAGCGGTTGCTGCCCATGCGCACGTAGCTGTAGACCGAGCCGGCGACCGGGAACCGGAGCGCCATCTCCTTGTAGCTGACGGCACTGAACAGCATCGCGATCGCGGCCACCACGTAGACCGAGGCGACGGCGCCGGCGGACATGTTGTAGACGACGCCGAACACCGCGACGGGGGCGAGCGGCACCATGTAGATCAGGCCGTAGATGACAACGTCGGCCAGGCTGAGCGTACGGGCGAGTTCCTGCTCGTAACCGAGCTCGTGCAGCCGGCCGCCGTCGCCGTCCGCAACGTCGGGTCTTTCGGACACTGTTTTCGGAGCTTCTGGAGCGTTCAAGGCCGGGCCTCCTGAGGGATGAACGAGCCCCGGTCGGCTGTCGATGCCGTGGCGGCGACAGGGGGATAGGACGACGCGGGGGTCGGGCAGCAGCCAGCTCGGCGAGTGGGGGCCGCCTTCAGCGCGGGCTTCTCTTCACCTCGAATATGGTGCTAGGCCACCTTGTGGCTCAATACGCATTCCTACCGACAGCGGCGGTCAGCGGTCCAGGCGCAGAATGCCTTCGCGCAGCGCCGACGCCACCGCGCCGGCTCGCGACGGCTGCCCCATCTTGTGGAGGATCCGCTCCACGTGCGTGGTCACCGTGCGCAAGGAGACGTCTCGCTGCGATGCCAGCTGCTGGTTCGAGACCCCTGCCGCCATCCCGTTCAGGATGTCGTACTCGCGCGGCGAGAGTGAATAGGGCAAGCCGGCCGTCGGAAGCTCCTGCACCAGTACAGCCGGCTCTGGCCGTCCCAGCGGATCGGCCACCTTCAGGACCTGCAGCGAGAGCCACCCTTCACTCGACGCCTGCAGCCCAGTGGCGGCGACCTGCGCCGAGGCCATGAAGCGACGCAGAAAGCCGGTGAACTCGGGCTGCGTGGGCGCGAGCGCCGGGGCGCACGACTCGACGGCCCAGGCACGGCCGGTGTGGTCGATCAGGGTGGCGTTCGCTCCCGGCGGTATGGCGCATCCGGTGGTCTGCCGTCGAGCCACGTCGCACATCTGAGCAAGCGCGGGCACCAGGGCCTTGAGGAGTTCGGCCGCGTCGTCCCGGAACGCGCCGCGCTCCGTCGCGGAGAAATGCAGCATGCCCGTGTACACACCGCTGTCCGAGAAGAGACACGCGGTCATGCCGTCCTCGAAGCCGGCAGGTCCCAGCACCTCTCGGTACATCGGGGACCGTCGGTAGTCGCCCGGCACGTCGTCGATCCGCAACGGCAGGCGCCGCTCCCGGACCAGCCGGTTCTCGGCGCTCGCCGCATAGCGGTCACCCAGTGCGGCAACTGTTTCATCACCGTAGGTGACCGTAGCGAGCGCGCGGTGCGCACGGGCCATCGGGTCCCAGAGCATGAGGGCGCCGGCGTCGTGATGAGTCACCGGCTCAAGCAGCCTCAGCACCGTCATCGCGGCCTCGCGCCGGTCACCGGCTCCGGCCGCGTAGGCCGCCTCGACCAAGACTCGGGTGTGGGATGGCTGCATCAGCGGATCCCTCTCGAAGCTGGGCTACCCCACCTCACGATAGCAGCGTCTCTTTTCGGGACCTGAGGGTGCGAGCTGCGGTTGTACATCGCGCTCGTGGTGACCGCCTGGGAGAATGAGCCTGGCTGGTCCTGCTTCTGATCCCTTGGCTGCCGGGTTAACAGGATCCAACGAAACGGTCCGGGCGGCATGCCTGTGCGGGCCGGTCGGGGTCTTTCCTCACGCACCAGCGTATTGCGACGTCCTTGCCGAGCCCAGCAGGTCCGGCGTCCCCCCTCTGGCGGCTCGGCGCTGATGAGCTCGACACCGAACTGAGGGCGCGGATGGGCAGTCGCGGACGAAGAGCTCGCCGGCGGTATCCGCTCCGTCGCCGTCCCGATCCGCGACGGCGATGCATTGCAGCGATGAGCGTCACTGTGCATGTGGCGGAGACATCGCTGGACGCGCTCACCCAGCATCATGTCGACGACTGGTGGCCATAAAGCAGAAAGGGCCTCTGACCAGCGAGAATGAGGATTGCCTAGGTCCCTGTTCCCGCTCCGGCCGGAGGAACTTTCCAGGTGAGTAAGCGTGGCGGGTCGTACCCGCGTGTCCGCGTCGAAGGCGGTGGTCGCGGGGTGGTCTCGCAGTCCGGCGCCGTGCTGCTGGTCGAGACCGCCCGCAAGGCGGGGCTGGATGCGGCGATATCGGCGGCGCTGGCGCCGTGGTGTAAGGCGCGTGCGGTCCATGATCCCGGCAAGATTCTGCTGGACCTCGCGCTTACCGTGGCCCTGGGCGGGGAGGCTGCCTAGCTAGCCGATGTCGCGATGCTGCGGGCCGAGCCCGCCGTGTTCGGGCCGGTGGCCTCCGACCCGACAGTCTCCCGCCTGGTCGACGCCCTGGCCTCGGCCGGGCCCCGTGCGCTCGCGGCGGTCCGTCGGGCACAGGCCGAAGTCCGCGAGCGGGTCTGGCGGCTGGCCGGCGAGGCGGCCCCGGACGCTGGCGGCGAGGTCATCGTGGACATCGACGGCGTGCTGGTGCTGGCGCACTCCGAGAAGCAGGACGCCGCCAAGACCTGGAAAAAGACGTTCGGCCATCATCCGTTGTTCGCGTTCGTCGACAAGTGACCGGCCAGTCGGCCGGCGCGGCGATGATCCCGAGCGCGTCGGCTCCCAGCAGGGCGCTCATTACCCAAGTTGAACAAGGCCTGTTGGTGACCGGCGCACCGGCCTGACCAGTCGAACCGCAGGGCTCCGCGCAAGAGGGTCGCGTAACCCGTCGGGGCAGTTTCCTCTTCGGGCCGTTACCTATATCCATCAGCCACCGCCGGGACGCCCTCCCAGCGGCTAGCTGCCGCCGCCGAACACCAGATGCGCCATCGGCAGGCAGGCCGCCGACACCCCTGGACGACATCACTGATCGAGCGACACGAAGGCGCCAATGCCCCACAACACGATGAACAGCCGACGTCGCCCTACCCGCGCCCACGCACCCGCCGTGCCGGTATCCGCACTGCCTCCACTGTCGGCTCGGTACTCGACTGCCGCGCTGGGGACAACAACCCGTGCCGCGCAACCCGCAAATGGGACAGCGAGTCGGCGTGGAAACACCGTCGGCCTGGACCCGACTGCGTCGTCCCGGTCCCTGTCCGGTCCCTGGACCTTGGTATCGAGCCTCAGGGCAGTCGCCCGGACGGCGAGCGACGACCTCTATTACCTTCTTCGCCGCAGGTCAGCGATCCAGCGCACCTTCGGTGCGCGCCGGGGGCGTGGTAAATCCCGTGGCGCGCGCCGGAGGTGCTTCCGTCTGCCCTGACGGGGGTTGGTGCCGGTTCGGGATGCTGGTGGGGTTCGTTCCGGCCGAAACCGATGCCTCTGTGATGCCTGTGAGCTCGCAGGTCAGCGTGGTACTGGGGGCCGTCCACGGGGACCGTGGAGTGTTGCTGTGAGCACGTGCGTCAGAATTCCTGCACCCTGGCCCTCCCGGAACGGCATACCGACTGGGAGGGAGCGGGAGCGTGGACGTACTGCACGAACGGTGCGCCGGCCTGGACATCAGCAAGAAGGACGCCAAGGTGTGCGTCCGGACCCCCAGTACGAAACGGCGGGGATCGTTCACCACCGAGACCACGACCTGGGGTTCGACAGCGAACGCGGTCCTGGCCCTGCTCGACCACCTGCTCGCCGCCGAGGTCACCTTGGTGGTGATCGAGGCAACCTCGGACTACTGGAAGCCCTTCTACTACGTGCTGGCCGACGATCTGAACGTGATCCTGGTCAACGCCCGGCAGGTCAAGAACCTGCCCGGCCGCAAGACCGACGTCTCTGACGCCGCCTGGCTGGCCCAGCTCGGCGCCCACGGCCTGGTCCGCCCTTCCTTCGTCCCGCCGCAGCCGGTGCGGGAACTGCGGGACCTGACCCGGGCCCGCACCACCGCCACCCGGGAACGCTCCCGGGTCGTCCAGCGCCTGGAGAAGCTGCTGGAGGACACCGGCATCAAACTCTCCGCGGTCGCCGCCGACATCATGGGCGTCTCCGGCCGGGCCATGCTCGAAGCCCTCATCAACGGCGAACGCGACCCGCAGACCCTCGCGGACATGGCCAAGCGCAGGCTCCGCAGCAAGACCCCCGAACTCACCGAGGCGCTGACCGGACGCTTCCGCGAACATCACGCCTTCCTGACCCGGCTGCACCTCGACCAGTACGACCAGCTCACCACCATGATCGACCAGCTCAGCGGACGCATCGAAGAGGCGATGGCGCCCTTTCGTGACGCCCTCGACCTGCTCGACACCATCCCCGGGATCAATCAGGCAACCGCCGAAGTGATCATCGCGGAGACCGGCGGAGACATGACCCGCTTCGCCTCGGCCAGGCACCTCGCGTCCTGGGCTGGAGTCTGCCCCGGCCACCACGAGTCCGCCGGCCGCACCAAGAACACCAAGGTCAGGCCCGGCAACCCCTACCTCAAAGGCGCCCTCGGCCTTGCCGCGTTCGGCGCGGTCAGAACCAAGGACACCTACCTCGCCGCCCGTTACCGGCGGCTGACCGCCCGCCGCGGCCCGCTCAGAGCGCTGGTCGCCGTCGAACACTCGATCATCACCGCGATCTGGCACATGCTCACCGACCACAAGCCCTACAACGAACTCGGCGGCACCTATTTCACCCAGCGCGACCCCGAACGGGCCACCCGCCGCGCGATCACCCAGCTCAACCAGCTCGGCTACACCGTCACCCTCAACCCGATGGAAACCGCGGCCTGACCCACCCCGAACCAGACACCCGGCAGCCACCAACGGCCACCGGGCACCCAGCCATACCCAAACCCACCCTGACGCCTACTCCAGCAGGTCCAAGCCCAGGCTGACGCTGCGGGCGAGATCGACTGGGACACCTCGGTCGACTCCACCATCGCGGGCGCACCAGCATGCTGCTGGCGCCCGCACCGATCCACCGACGGCTCTCCCTCAAAGGGGGACGCACCCCAAACCTGGGCGGCTGTGAAGTGAAGCGGGGGTTGCCCGCGTCTGACGACAAGGACGGTGCGAGCCTTTCCATGGGGCGGCGAACGAAGCAGGAGGGACGGCAGGGCGTGGCGGAGCAGGGCAGAACGGGCGGTTCCGTGGGCACGGGCGCGGCGGCCCGGCTGGGGACGGTTCGCGTCGTGCTCTGGCTGGTCGCCGCGGTCCTGGCGGCTCGGCAGATCGCCGTCGTGCTGCACACGCCCAGTGGGGAGCGGCTGACCGACCTGGAGACCTGGGTCGGACCGGACGGTGTCCTGCAGGTCACGGGTTCGCTGTACGACTCAACGCGGTTCGCCGGTACGCCGTTCGGCGGCCTCGTCCTCAAGCCCCTCACCCGTGCGACGGAACAAGCCCTCGGCTGGGGGTGGACCTTCGGCACCCTCCTGCTGGTCGTCGCCCTCGGGCTGGTCGCCGCGCGGGCTCTGCCGCAGCCGGTCACGCGTCGGACGGCTCTGCTGGCGGCGCCTGTCGCGGTGACGTTGCTGATGCTGTCGTTGCCGGTCCGCAACACCCTCTACCTGGGCCAGACCAGCATCAT
>NZ_LIRK01000453.1 GCF_001419765.1 Streptomyces torulosus | reverse complement strand
CTCATGGCTCGGGGGTGCGTGTGGTGTGGCGAGTGCGGGTGCGTTGTGGTTTCTCGCGCAGTTGCCCGCGCCCCTGAAGGGGCCTGCGGCCCTCCAACCACCGAGCCCTCACCCCCCGCACCCCCGAGCCATGAGGCGCTCGCGGGCACCCGGGAGGGATACGTTGCCGTAGCCGTTACGCTGGGGGCGTGGCAGTCGTCGATGTATCCGAAGAGCTGAAGTCCCTCTCGTCGACCATGGAGTCGATCGAGGCCGTTTTGGACCTCGACAAGCTGAGGGCAGAGATCGCCGTGCTCGAGGAGCAGGCGGCCGCGCCGTCCCTGTGGGACAACCCGGACGAGGCGCAGAAGATCACCAGCAAGCTGAGCCACCTCCAGGCCGAGGTCAGGAAGGCGGAGGCGCTCCGTGGTCGTATCGACGACCTCGGTGTCCTCTTCGAGATGGCCGAGGAGGAGGACGACCCGGACACCCGCGCCGAGGCCGAGGCGGAGCTCGCCTCCGTGAAGAAGGCCCTCGACGAGATGGAGGTCCGCACGCTCCTCTCCGGCGAGTACGACTCCCGTGAGGCGCTCGTCAACATCCGCGCCGAGGCCGGCGGCGTCGACGCCGCCGACTTCGCGGAGAAGCTCCAGCGGATGTATCTGCGCTGGGCCGAGCAGCACGGCTACAAGACGGAGATCTACGAGACCTCGTACGCGGAGGAGGCCGGCATCAAGTCCACCACCTTCGCCGTGCAGGTGCCGTACGCGTACGGCACCCTCTCCGTCGAGCAGGGCACGCACCGTCTCGTCCGGATCTCGCCCTACGACAACCAGGGGCGCCGTCAGACGTCCTTCGCCGGTGTCGAGGTGCTCCCTGTCGTCGAGCAGACCGACCACATCGAGATCGACGAGTCCGAGCTGCGGGTCGACGTCTACCGTTCCTCCGGGCCCGGCGGCCAGGGCGTCAACACCACCGACTCCGCGGTGCGCCTCACCCACCTCCCCACCGGCATCGTCGTCTCCTGCCAGAACGAGCGGTCGCAGATCCAGAACAAGGCCACGGCCATGAACGTCCTCCAGGCGAAGCTGCTCGAGCGGCGCCGCCAGGAGGAGCAGGCCAAGATGGACGCGCTCAAGGGCGACGGCGGCAACTCCTGGGGCAACCAGATGCGTTCGTACGTCCTGCACCCGTACCAGATGGTCAAGGACCTGCGGAACAACTTCGAAGTCGGCAACCCCGAGGCCGTGTTCAACGGCGAGATCGACGGCTTCCTCGAGGCCGGAATTCGCTGGCGCAAGCAGCAGGAGAAGTAAGGGACGCGATCGCGCCCCAACCTCCGGACAATTTCAGCGCTTTGTCGATAAGGCAACTGCCGTCCACGCGATGGCAGTTGCCTTGTCTGTAGGGGGATGTCTGGGTTTTACGTCACACTCACACGACGTTACCGCGGTCAAACCCGATCAACAGGACATCGCGTACGCAACGACCTTGACGTTGCTTCGAAAACTGGGAAGGCTGGCGCGTGGCATGCGCATTACTGGGACGCATGTGAACCGGGGGGATCGCTAGCTACCGACTGCCCCCCGCTGATCGCGGCCCCGGGCGCTGCTCCATTTACTGATGAGCTACTGGGGGTAGCAGCCATATGACGAAGAAGACGCGGATCCGCGTGGCGCGAATAGCCGCGGGTGCCGTGATCGCCGCCGGCGCGTCGCTGACCGCCGCGGGTGCCGCTTCCGCGCTCGACCTCGGCGTCGGTATCGGCGTCAACACCGGCAACGGCGTCTCCGCCGATGTCGGTGTCTCGGTCGACACCGAGGGTGACACGGACGGCACGTCCATCGGTGCCACGCAGGGCACCACCGGCACCGCCGGTACGACGGGCACCACTGGTACGACCGGTACCACCGGTACCACCGGTACCACGGGTACGACCGGTGACACCGGAACGACCGGTACCACGGGCACGACGGGTGACACGGGCACCACTGGTACCACCGGTACCACGGGCACGACCGGTACCACCGGCACCACGGGCACGACCGGTACCACCGGTACCACCGGTACCACCGGCACCACCGGCACCACGGGCACGACCGGCACGACCGGCACCACCGGTACGACCGGCACCGACGGTGGCAACGGCAACTCCGGCGGTAACGGCAACTCGGGTGGTAACGGCAACTCGGGTGGTAACGGCAACTCGGGTGGTAACGGCAACTCGGGTGGTAACGGCAACTCCGGTGGCAACAGCTCCACCGGTGGTGACTCCACCTCGGGTGGCGGTTCCTCCACCACCGGCGGCGGTGACGCCACCTCCGGCGGTACCGAGCCCGACGGCGGCAACGACGAGGTCGTCCAGGAAGAGGGCTCCTCGCAGCTGACCGACACCGGTTCCGAGACCGAGGCGCAGGGCTCCGGGAGCGGTGAGCTCGCCGAGACGGGTGCCGCCGAGACCACGTTCCTGCTGGTCGGCGCCGCCACGATGATCGTCGGCGGTATCGGCTTCCGGCTGCTGCCGCGCCTGATGGGCGGTCGCGGCGCCGCTGCCTGATCCCTCACGGTCACGCACGGCACCACTCACGTTCGAAGGCCCGGGGCGGCAAGCCCCGGGCCTTCGTCGTGTCCGGTCGCGCCGGCGGGGCGTACCCGCCGGTCACTCATGCGTCCGCTGTCGTCGCCCTATGCCGTCGTCTGGTGAGCGAGCAGCGCCAGAGCCGTTATCAGGATCGCCAGGAGAGCGATCAGGGTCATCGGGCTCAGGCCCGCGAACGGATTCTCCTGCTGGAGTCGCTCGCGACTGGCCCGGCACACATGGCAGCGGCCCTCGGCGACGGGCGACGCGCAGTTCGCGCACACCAACCGGTCGTACGTCATGCGCCTCGCCCTCCTTGCAATGGCCTCACACACACCTCAACGCTTCGCGGAACCGGTGCGTTCCGCTGATTCGCCGGTCCCCTCCTCCTCCACTGTGCCAGGTTCCTCCGGTGCGTGCGCGGGCGCCCGGAAAAGGGGCGGGTGCCGTTCGTCGCACGGCGCCGGGATCGCCGAGGTCACTCGCGCAGTTCCCCGCGCCCCTCACGAGGACGGGTAGCGGTACAGTCTCGACCATCCATTCCCCGACGGCCTGTGGTGCATCCGTGATCCGATTCGACAACGTGTCCAAGGTCTACCCGAAGCAGACCCGCCCCGCCCTCAGGGATGTGTCCCTGGAGGTCGAGAAGGGCGAGTTCGTGTTCCTCGTGGGGTCCTCCGGCTCCGGAAAGTCCACCTTCCTGCGGCTGATCCTCCGGGAGGAGCGGTGCAGCCAGGGCCAGGTGCATGTGCTGGGCAAGGATCTCGCGCGCCTGTCCAACTGGAAGGTGCCGCAGATGCGCCGCCAGCTGGGGACGGTGTTCCAGGACTTCCGGCTGCTGCCGAACAAGACGGTCGGCGAGAACGTCGCCTTCGCGCAGGAGGTCATCGGGAAGTCGCGCGGCGAGATCCGCAAGTCCGTGCCGCAGGTGCTGGAGCTGGTCGGCCTCGGCGGCAAGGAGGAGCGGATGCCGGGCGAGCTGTCCGGTGGTGAGCAGCAGCGCGTCGCCATCGCGCGGGCCTTCGTGAACCGGCCCAAGCTGCTGATCGCCGACGAGCCCACGGGTAACCTCGACCCGCAGACCTCCGTCGGCATCATGAAGCTGCTCGACCGGATCAACCGGACGGGGACGACCGTGGTCATGGCCACCCACGACCAGAACATCGTGGACCAGATGCGCAAGCGCGTCATCGAGCTGGAGAAGGGTCGTCTCGTCCGCGACCAGGCGCGCGGCGTCTACGGCTACCAGCACTGACCACTGCTCGACGACCGTCCACGGAAAGGCTTGACCAGACGCCATGCGCGCGCAGTTCGTCCTGTCGGAGATCGGTGTGGGTCTCCGCCGCAATCTCACGATGACTTTCGCGGTCGTCATCTCGGTGGCCCTCTCCCTCGCCCTGTTCGGCGGCTCCCTGCTGATGCGGGACCAGGTCAGCTCGATGAAGGGCTACTGGTACGACAAGGTCCAGGTGTCGATCTTCCTGTGCAACAAGGCGGACGCGGAGGCGGACGCCAACTGCTCCAAGGGTGCCGTCACCTCGGAGCAGAAGCAGCAGATCAAGAGCGACCTGGGCAAGCTCGACATCGTCGAGCAGGTCTACTACGAGTCGGCGGACCAGGCCTACAAGCACTACAAGGAGCAGTTCAAGGACTCCCCGCTGGCCGCGTCGCTCACCCCGGACCAGATGCAGGAGTCGTACCGGATCAAGCTGAAGGACCCGGAGAAGTACAAGGTGATCGACACCGCGTTCTCCGGGCGGGCCGGTGTCCAGTCGGTCGAGGACCAGCGGGACGTGCTGGAGAACCTGTTCAACCTGCTCGGCGGCATGAACGTCGCCGCGCTCGGTGTGATGGGTCTGATGCTGGTCGTGGCGCTGCTGCTGATCGTCAACACGGTGCGTGTCTCCGCGTTCAGCCGTCGGCGGGAGATCGGCATCATGCGGCTCGTGGGCGCGTCCGGCTTCTACATCCAGGCGCCGTTCATCATGGAGGCCGCGATCGCGGGCCTGATCGGCGCGGGCTTCGCCGGGACGTTGATCGTCGGCGGCAAGTACTTCCTGGTCGACCAGTGGCTCGCGGAGAAGATCCCGCTGGTCAACTTCATCGGCTGGGACGTCGTGCTGACCAAGCTGCCGCTGGTCCTGGCGATCGGACTGCTCATGCCGGCCATGGCCGCGTTCGTTGCGTTGCGGAAGTACCTCCGGGTCTGACGCTCGTTGCACGATCATGACGATCTAGGCACACGATCGCGATTACCTGCGCGAATCTTGATCGTTAAGCTCGTTCCGACCGATCGCGCTTCCGGTGGACCTCCGGTTCCCGGAAGCAATGACAGTGAACGAGGGGAACGAGCGATCATGCACGCACTCAACGGGGGCGCAGGCAAGCGGACGGCCGGTACGGCGGTGACGGCCGCCATCGGGGCGGCCCTGCTGCTGCCCGCCGTACCCGCCTCGGCCGCGCCGGCCACGCCGGTCGCCGGTGTCGGGAACGCGGTGGCCGTCCAGGCGGCCCAGGCGCCCACGGCTCCGGCCGTCGCCGCGAAGGGCGGCGAGTACAAGTACCACTACACGTACCGGGTCATCCGCAAGACGACGCCCGCCGAGGTGTCGTTCAAGAAGATGAACAAGATCATGAACGGTGTGTTCCCGATCAAGGGCATGCCGAAGACGGTCAAGAAGAATCAGAAGATCTGTCTGAAGATGGTCAAGGACTGCAACCCGGTGCGCGTCACCGCGGTCGGCAAGACCTACTTCACCCTCAAGTCCCTCCCCGGGCACCTGGAGGGGGCCGGCAAGATCATCACCTTCAAGCTGGTGAAGAAGAACGGCTACCTCGTCCTCGACGTGTCGGCCCACGGCCCCAAGGCCGTCTGGCAGAAGCACCCCATCACCGACAAGTCCAACCGGCTCTTCGCCAGGGGCATGTGGGGCGCGTACGCGGTGAACCTGGCCAAGGCCGCCGAGTACAACCTGGTGTGATCGGGCGGGAAGAAGTGTGCCGCACGTCACGGCATATCTGATGGTGTGACGCACGCCAATGGGGCCGTACCGGCAAGGGCCGGTACGGCCCCTTTCGTTGTCCTAGACTCGCCGACATGTCAGGCCGCGACCTGTTCTCCCAGCCCCGCCGCATCCGCCGCGGGGCGGCCCTGACATTGGTCTTCGCGAGTGTGCTCGCCACCGGCGCCGCGACCGGCTCCTTCGGCGACCCGTACCGCAAGGACGCCGCCGCCGGCGCACCCCGCTCCGCCCCGGCCGCCCGGCAGCAGGACGTCGCCGAGGCCGCCGCCGAGGCCATGGCCGAGGGCACCTCCCCCGTGGAGGCCGCCGAGCGGGCCGTCAGCCGCAGCGGCGACCGCTGGGGCGCGGTCTACTCCGAGGGCGAGTACGAGGAGTTCCAGGAGGCCCTCGACGGCGAGTACACCGGCGTCGGGCTGTGGGCGCGGCTGGAGCGCGACGGCCGGGTCGAGATCACTCGCGTCCAGGACGGCTCGCCCGCCGCCGGCGCCGGGATCCGCGCCGGGGACCGGCTCGTCAGCGTCGACGGCGAGAAGGTCGACGGCCGCCCCGTCACGGACGTCGTCTCCTTACTGCGCGGCGACGCGATCGACGGGGAGGAGGACACCGCCGAGGACGCCGCCGCCGGTACGAAGGTGTCGCTGGGCCTGCAGCGCGGCCCCCGGACCTGGCAGGAGACCCTGCGCAGGGCCCGTCTGTCCACCGAGGACGTCACCGTCAGCAGCGTCGCCGACGGGATCACCGTGATCAAGGTCGACGCCTTCACCAAGGGCTCGGGAGACATGGTGCGCGCGGCCGTCGAGCAGGCCGCCGACGCGACCGGGTTCGTGCTCGACCTCCGCGGCAACTCCGGCGGCCTGGTCGCCGAGGCCGTCACCGCCTCCTCCGCCTTCCTCGACGGCGGCCTCGTCGCCACCTACGACGTCAACGGCGAACAGCGCGCCCTGCACGCGGACGCCGGCGGCGACAGCACCAGACCGCTGGTCGCGCTGGTCGACGGCGGCACGATGAGCGCGGCCGAACTGCTCACCGGAGCGCTCCAGGACCGCGGCCGCGCGGTGGTCGTGGGCTCCCGCACCTTCGGCAAGGGCTCCGTGCAGATGCCGAGCCGCCTCCCCGACGGGTCCGTCGCCGAGCTGACCGTCGGCCACTACCGCACCCCCTCGGGCCGCGGTGTCGACGGCCGGGGCATCACCCCCGACCTGGACGCCGCCGACGACGCCCTCCAGCGGGCCGAGACGGTGCTGAGCGGGCTCGGCGAGTACGAGTAATCGGCTTTCCCCGGGACCCCCGCGTAGTGCGAAAATGGACGGCACTATGAGCAAGGGAATGTACGTACCCAAGGAGTCGCAGCCCAAGCAGGGCGGGGCGGCCGCCAAGGCGAGGGACGGCGAGAAGGGCGGCAAGCGCAAGATCGTCGCCCAGAACAAGAAGGCCCGCCACGACTACGCGATCATCGACACCTACGAGGCCGGGCTCGTCCTGACCGGCACCGAGGTCAAGTCGCTGCGTGAGGGCCGGACCTCGCTGACCGACGGCTTCGTCCAGATCGACCGGGGAGAGGCGTGGCTGCACAACGCGCACATCCCGGAGTACCACCAGGGCAGCTGGACCAACCACTCCGCGCGCCGCAAGCGCAAGCTGCTGCTGCACCGCGAGGAGATCGACAAGCTGGAGTCCAAGGCGCAGGAGACGGGTCACACGATCGTGCCGCTCTCCCTGTACTTCAAGGACGGCCGTGCCAAGGCGGAGATCGCGCTCGCCCGAGGCAAGAAGGAGTACGACAAGCGGCAGACCCTGCGGGAGAAGCAGGACCGGCGGGAGTCGGACCGCGCCATCGCCGCGGCGAAGCGCAAGCAGCGCGCGTAGCCGGGGTGACGCGCGCGTGATCGCCGGGAATACGGTGGCATGCGCTCGCGTTGGTCACGTACGATGGCATCCGCACCTCACAGCGGGTGCGAGCGCCCTCCTCGGAGGGGTTGAAAACACAACATGGGGATGATCGGTTTCGACAGCGGATGTCGAAGCAGGGGAAGCGTGTCGAGGAAGCGGCCATGATCTCGTAAACCACAGGCCGAAAAAAATAATCGCCACTGTTAAGAGCGATTCTCCCGAGCAGCGCTTCGCTCTCGCCGCCTGATCTCAGGTAGCGAGACCGAGCCTCTCATTTAAAGGGAGTGTCAGCCCGGGGCTGTTCCCGACCCGGATCCTGGCATCAGCTAGGGGACTAAACCTTGATCCCGGTCACGGGGTGAAGAGGGAAATCAAACAGTGACTGAGCCCGTCGGCGACTTGTTCGCGTGATCGCCGGGGCTGAGAAACTCATAGCGAACTGCACACGGAGAAGCCCTGGTTCCGCACCGTTGGACGCGGGTTCGATTCCCGCCATCTCCACAATTCCCATGTGACGCATGAACAGTGGGGCCCGGTGGTCGACCAGACCACCGGGCCCCGCTGCGTTGTGCGCCTCCCGAGCCGTCGGCTCCCGGCCCGCGCCCTCAGCCCGCCGGCCGGCGGGCCGTGCTCGCCCGTGGGGTCAGGTGGGCGGGGAGCAGGGTGGCCTCGGGGACGGGGGCGCCGTCGAGTTTCTTCATCAGCAGGGCGACGGCCTGTTCGCCCAGCTCGGTCGACGGGATGGCGACCGACGTGAGGGGGACACGCAGGGATGTGGCCAGGTCCTCGGGGCACAGGGCCGTGATCGAGAGGTCGGCCGGGATACGGAGACCGAGGTGCTCGAAGGCGTCCAGCAGGGGGTCCAGGACGGCCTCGTTGTGGACCACCACGCCGGTGAGGGCGGGGTGTTCGCGCAGCAGCCGCTCGGCCACCTCGCGGGCCGCCGCGGGCGTGGCCTCGCACGGGTGGACCGTGGACGTCATGCCGTGGCGGGTGGCGGCGGCGGTGAAGCCCTGGAGGACCCGCTGCGCGAACGACGTCTGACGGACGTACACCTCGGGCGGTGAGCCGATCAGGCCCACGACCCGATGGCCCAGGCCGGCCAGATGGTCCACGCACAACTCGCCCGCCGCCCGGAAGTCCAGATCGATGCAGGTCAGTCCGTCCGACGAGGCGGGGAAGCCGATCAGCACGGAAGGGCGGTCCAGGGTGCGGAGCAACGGCAGCCGGGGGTCGTGGAGTTGGACGTCCATCACGATCAGCGCGTCGACGAGGGCCGTGTCCGCGACCCGGCGCAGCCCCTCCTCGCCCTCCTCCTGGGTCACCAGGAGCACATCGTGGTCGTGCGCGCGGGCCGACGTCACCACCGACACCGCGAAGCCCATCACCACCGGCACATGGATCCCGGCCCGCAACGGCACCACCATCGCCAGCACGTTCGACTTGCTGCTGGCCAGGGCACGGGCACCCGCGTGCGGGCGGTAGCCCAGCTCGCGGATGGACGCCTCCACCCGTGCCCTGGTCTCCGCGGAGATCGGGCGCTTCCCGCTCAGCGCGTACGACACGGTGCTGGGGGAGACCCCCGCGTGCCGGGCCACATCCGTGATCTTCACCGTCACCGCGATCCCCCGCCTTCCGGGCACGGCTCCAGGTCCATCGTCAGGAAGCCCGTGCCTGACTCCGCCCGGACCTCCCGCCCGTCCGCCCACAGGCCCCACGGGGCCCTCGGGTCGCCGCAGGACGCCCGCAGGACGTTCCCCTCCCGTACGACGGTGAACGTCACGTCGCCCACCGGGACGGTCACCTGGGCGCCGTGGGCGAGGCCGTACGCGCGCAGGGTCACGCCGTCGGCGTGGTCGTAGTCCGGGCGGTCCGTCACCGCGCCCACCGGGATCACCGCGCCCGGGCGCACCAGCAGCGGCAGGCTCAGGAAGTCGTGCCGTTCGCGGACCCAGCGGGGGCCGGTGACCGTTCCGCCGGTGAGGTAGTGGGTCCAGGCGCCCTCGGGGACGTAGTACGCGACGTCGCCCTCGTCGCTGAAGACGGGCGCCACGAGGAGGGCGGGGCCGAGCATGTACTGGCGCTCCAGGTGGGCGCAGCCGGGGTCGTCGGGGAACTCCAGGACCATCGCGCGCATCATCGGCACGCCCTCGTCGTGGGCGGTGCGCGCGGCCTCGTACAGGTAGGGCATCAGGCCGAGCTTGAGGTGGGTGAACGTCCGCAGGACGTCCACCGATTCGTCGTCGAAGAGCCAGGGGACCCGGTACGACGACGAACCGTGCAGCCTGCTGTTGGAGGACAGCAGCCCGAAGGCGATCCACCGTTTGAACAGCGCGGGCGTCGGGGTGCCCTCGAAGCCGCCGATGTCATGGCTCCAGTACCCGAAGCCCGACAGGCCCAGCGACAGACCGCCCCGCAGCGACTCGGCCATCGCCTCGTACGTCGACTCGCAGTCGCCGCCCCAGTGGACGGGGAAGCGCTGGCTGCCGGTGGTCGCGGAGCGGGCGAAGAGGACCGCGTCGCCCTCGCCGCGGTGCTTGCGCAGGACGTCGAAGACGGTGCGGTTGTAGAGGTAGGTGTAGTAGTTGTGCATCCGCTCGGGGTCGGTGCCGTCGGACCAGGTCACGTCGAGCGGGACCCGCTCGCCGAAGTCGGTCTTGAAGCAGTCGACGCCCTGGGCGAGCAGCGCCTCCAGTTTCGAGGCGTACCACTGGCGGGCGGCCGGGCTGGTGAAGTCGACGAGGGCCATGCCGGGCTGCCACAGGTCCCACTGCCAGACGCCGCCGTCGGGTCTGCGGAGCAGATGGCCGAGCGCCCTGCCCTCGGCGAACAGCGGTGAGCGCTGGGCGATGTACGGGTTGATCCAGACGGAGATCCGCAGGCCCCGGCGTTTGAGGCGGGCCAGCATGCCCTCCGGGTCGGGGAAGACCCGCGGGTCCCAGGCGAAGTCGCACCACTGGAACTCGCGCATCCAGAAGCAGTCGAAGTGGAACACGGACAGCGGCAGCCGGCGCTCCCGCATGCCCTCGATGAAGGAGGTCACCGTCTCCTCGTCGTAGGAGGTGGTGAAGGAGGTCGACAGCCACAGGCCGAAGGACCAGGCGGGCGGCAGGGCCGGGCGGCCGGTGAGGGCCGTGTACTTGCGGAGGATCTCCTTCGGGGTGGGGCCGTAGATGACGTAGTACGTCAGCCGCTGGGTCTCCGCGCTGAACTGGACCCTCGACACCACCTCGGAGGCCACCTCGAAGGACACCTTGCCGGGGTGGTCGACGAAGACGCCGTAGCCCGCGTCCGTCAGGTAGAACGGCACGTTCTTGTAGGCCTGTTCGGTGGCCGTGCCGCCGTCCGCGTTCCAGATGTCGACGACCTGGCCGTTCTTCACGAGCGGGCCGAAGCGTTCGCCGAGGCCGTAGACGGAGGTGCCGACGCCGAGGTTCAGCTGCTCGCGCAGATGGTGGGCGCCGGACCCGTCCCGCATGATGCCCATGGACTTGGGGCCGCTGGTGGTGAGAGTGCGGCCGTGGGCGAGGAAGTCGACGTGCCAGGGGCCGGTGCGGGCCACACGCACGGACAGGGCGCCGGCGGTGAGGGTGGCGTGCTCGTCGTCGTACGCGGTGTGCGGGGTGAACTCCTCGGTGGTGAGCTCGAACTCGGGGCCGCGGGGCTGCTCGCCCTCGAAGTGGGTGAGGGTGACGCCGATGACGTCGGGCATCGGGGCGTGGGCGCTGATCGTCACGACCGGTCCCTTCAGCAGGTCGCCGCGGTGGCGGACGGGCCGGGTGGTGGCGTGGATCTCCAGGGCGCCCGCGTCGGTGGCGGTGACGTCGAGGGCCTGGACCGGGTGGGCCGCGGTGAAGCCCTCCCGCAGCAGCCAGTAGCCGTCGGTGAACTTCATGTGGGGGGCTCTCCTTACGTCACGGCCTACTTCACGGCTCCCACGGCGATGCCGCGGGTGAGGGTGCGCTGGAAGACGAGGAAGAAGACGAGCGCGGGCAGGACGCCGAGGAGGGCCGCGGCGTTGGTCATCGTGGCGTCCATCAGACGCTGGCCCTGGAGGACGCCGAGGGCCACCGACACCGTCTGGTTGTCGTTGGAGATCAGCATCACCAGCGGGAGCAGGAACTCGTTCCACGTCCAGATGAAGAAGAAGACGAGCAGCACCCCGAGGGTGGGGCGGCTGACGGGCACGACGATCCGCCAGAGCACCTGCCACGCGTTCGCGCCGTCGATCCGGGCCGCGTCGACGATCTCGCGGGGGAAGCGGCCGAGCACCGCGGCGAGGAGGTACGTCCCGAACGCGGCCTGGAGGACGGTGAAGACGATGATCACGCTGAGGCGGGTGTCGTAGAGGCCGGCCTCCTTGGACAGGTGGTAGACGGGGTAGACGAGTGCCTCCTGCGGCAGGGTGTTCGCGAGCACGAAGAAGGCGAGCACCCAGGCGCGGCCCCGCACCCGGCCGATGCCGATGGCGTACGCGTTGAGGACGGACAGAACGACGGCCAGGACGGCGACCGAGCCGCTGATCAGCACCGAGTTCAGGAGCTTTCGGCTGTAGTCGACCCGCTCCCAGAAGTTTTTCAGGCCGTCCAGGTAGAGGCCCTCGGGGAGGCTGAGGGGCCCGTTCGCGGAGTACTCGGCGGGGGACTTGACCGCGTTCATCGCCACGATCAGGAACGGGACGACCATGAAGAGGGCGGCCAGGCACAGCGCCACCAGCACCGGGTAACGGCGTACGGCCGACCTCATCGGGCGATCCCCTCCTCGCCGTCCTCGGCCCGTGTCTGGAGCTTCAGCCCGATCACCGTCAGGACGAGGATGATCACGGTGAGGACCGTGGAGACGGCGGCGCCGTAGCCGACCTGGGTCTTCTCGAAGAACGTGGTGAAGGAGAAGTACGACGGCACGTCGGTGGCGCCACCGGGACCGCCCTTGGTGAGCACGTACACCGCGCCGAACACCTTCAGCGCGGCGATCGTGCACCACAGCAGCACGACGTGGATCTCGGGCCGGATCTGGGGCAGGGTGATGTGCCGGAAGCGGCGCCACCAGCCGGCGCCGTCCAGCTCGGCGGCCTCGTACAGCTGCGGGTCGACGCGTTGCAGGCCCGCCATGAAGACGACCAGCGGGAAGCCCAGCTGCACCCACACCATCACGGCCATGACGGTGTAGAGGGCGATGTCCGGGTCGCCCAGCCAGTCCCGCTGCCAGCCGCCCAGCCCGACCGCCTGCAGCAGCTCGTTCAGGGAGCCGTTATCCGGGGCGAGGATCCAGCTCCAGACGATGCCGGCCACCGCGATCGGCAGCACCTGGGGGAGGTAGAAGCAGGCCCGCAGGATCGCGGTGATCCGGCCGCCGCCGGGCCGACCGGCGACGTCGAAGAGGGCGGCGGCGAGGACGAGGCCGACGGCCGTCGGTACGGCGGCCATGGCGACCACCATGAACAGGCTGTGCCGGAACGACGCCCAGAAGGCGGCGTCGCCCCACAGCTCGCGGTAGTTGGCGAGCCCCGACCAGGTGGGCGTCCCCACCCCCCGCCAGTCGGTGAAGCTCACCCCGGTGTTCATCAGGAACGGCACGACCACCACGGCGAGGAAGGCGAGGGCGCCGGGGAGGAGGAACAGGGCGTGGGAGTCGCGGGCGCGGCTCCTCATCGCTTCGGGGCGTCCTTCTCGTACGCCTCGCCGATCGCGTCGAGGAACTCGTCCGGTGACGCGTCGCCCGTGATCAGCTTCTGGGTCTCGGAGACCAGGACGTCGTAGAAGCCGGCGACGGGCCAGTCCGGGTAGGAGGCCAGCCCGTCGTCGCGGGCGAGGGCGGTGAAGTCGTCGATGAGGGCCTTGGCGCGCGGGTCGGTGACGGCTGCCGGGTCGGCGGCCACCGGGACGCCGCCCTCGTTGCCGAGGAGGTTCTGGATCTTCTCCGACAGGGTGATGTCGATGAAGTCGTAGGCGAGTTCCTTGTTCTTCGCGCCCTCGGGGACGAC
This sequence comes from Streptomyces torulosus, assembly GCF_001419765.1. Lineage (GTDB taxonomy): Bacteria > Actinomycetota > Actinomycetes > Streptomycetales > Streptomycetaceae > Streptomyces > Streptomyces torulosus. The sequence continues at coordinate 2,169 of NZ_LIRK01000453.1, read as the reverse complement.
CCAGAGGTTGCCGCCGGAGCCGAGGGTCAGCTCGCTGTCCGGCCACAGGAACGTGCCCCAGTCGAAGGACGCCTCCTCGGTGAACCGGCCGTACCACCAGCTCCCCGAGAACAGGATCGGCGCCTTCCCCCGGATGAAGGAGACGCCCGCGTCCTCGGACTTCGTCCCGCTGGACCTCTCGCTGATGTACCCCTTCTCCACCCACTCGGCGAAGGTCTCCGCCCCGTACGTCCAGGCCGCGTCGTGGAAGTCCGGCTCGCCCCGGTACAGCTGGTACGCGTCCACCCAGGCACGGTCCGCCCTGCTCAGCGCCAGCTGGTACAGGTACTGCTGCGCCATGTACTCGGCGCCCGCGTTCGCCAGCGGGGTGATGCCCGCGTCGACGAACTCGTCCATCGCGGCGGTCAGTTCGGCGAGGGTGGTGGGCTCGTCGATGCCGTGCTCGGCGAACAGGTCCTTGTTGTAGAAGACCATCGTGTACTCGGCGTAGTTCGGCACGCCGAACCACTTGCCCGAGCCCATGACGCCGTCCGCGTCGTACCGGCTGACGGTGCGCACGGCCGCGCCGAGCTTCTTGTCCCAGCCGCGCTTCACGACCTCCGGGCCGAGGTCGGTGAGCAGGCCCTGCCGGGAGAGGAGGCCCGCACTCGCGTTGCCCTTGTTGTACTCCATCAGGTCCGGCGCGTCGGAGGAGTTGAGGACCATCGGGGCGGTCTTGCGGATCTGCTCGAAGCCCTTCTCCTCGAACTCCACCCGCACGCCCGGATGGGTCCTCTCGAACTCCTTGATCGCCGCGTTCCAGGCCACGCCCATCGCGCTGTCGGGGCCCTCGTAGTGCCACAGCCGGAGGGTGGCGCCGTCGGCCGCGCCGCCGTCCGAACCGCCGCAGGAGGCGAGCAGCAGCGCGCCGCTCAGGGCGGCCGCCGCCACGGCCGTGCGGCGCCTTCGCGCCGCCGCGGCCGGGGTCGGGGTCGTTCGGGTGCTTTCCTGGTTCGTTCCGCGCTGTTCCGCCGCCGTCGTACGCCGTCGTGCCGTCAACATCCAGTGCCTCCGGGGGAGTCGGATGGTTCTCGGTGCGCTGCGCAGTCGAATCGTTTCGACGAGTTACGTCGAAGCGCTTCGACGGGCGAAGGTAAAGGTGGGGCGTGGACACGTCAATGGGGTGGGCGGAAAACGGCCGGCCGCCGTTTCGACACGGCCAGGGACAGCGCCAGGGCCAGCGTGGCGGCGGCCGCCGGCACGGCGAAGCCGGTGGTGGCCGGGCCCGGGCCGTGGTCCACCATCCAGCCGCCGAGCGCGGAACCGCCCGCGATGCCGCCGAGGAGTCCGGTGACCGCGAGGGTCATGCCCTCGTTCAACTGGCCCTCGGGGGTGCGCTCCTGGATCAGGGACATCGCCGTGACCATGGTGGGCGCGGTGGCCATGCCGGCCACCAGGAGGGCGGGGGCGAGGGGGAGGAGCGAGCCGGTGGACGAGGCGGTGAGCCACGGCAGGGTCATCAGGGCCGCCATGGCGGCCAGGCAGAGCGGGAAGCGGCGGTCGGCGGAACGGGTCACCCGTATCGCGCCGAACGCCAGGCCCGCGGCGCAGGAGCCGGCCGCCTGGAGGCCGAGGATCAGGCCCGCCGCGGAGGCGTCGCCGCGCGCGTCGGCGTGGGCGACCGTGACGACCTCCAGGGAGCCGAAGACGGCGCCCATCGCGAGGAAGACGGCGAGGAGGGAGGGGACGCCGGGGGTGCGGACGGGGGACCTCGCGGCCGTACGGCCGCTCGGCGGTGGCTCGGTGGCGCGCTGGGCGGCGAAGACCAGGACGCCGGTCAGGACGACGAGGCCGCCGAACAGGGTGCCGGCCTCGGGGAACAGGGAGGTGCACAGGAACGCGGCGATGACGGGGCCGACCATGAAGCACAGTTCGTCCGCGGCCTGTTCGAAGGAGTTCGCGGTGTGCAGGGCCGCCGGGTCGTCCTTCAGGAGGTGGGCCCAGCGGGCGCGGGCCATGCCGCCGGTGTTGGGGGCGGTGGCGGTGGCGGCGTAGGAGGCGAAGAGGGTCCAGGTCGGGGCGTTCCAGTGGACGCAGGCGATCAGGGAGAGGCCGCCGAGGAGGGCGAGGGCGGTGGCCGGGACGGCGACGCGGGCCTGGCCGTGGCGGTCGACGAGGCGGGCGGTGAGG
>NZ_LIRK01000452.1 GCF_001419765.1 Streptomyces torulosus | reverse complement strand
GGGGAGGTGTGCGCGGGGGCGACGGGTGAGGGATGGACGGGCGTGGCCGTGTCCCTGGCCGCGGCCGTGACCGTCTCGGTCGGCGAGCCGTGGCCGTCGTGCCGGGCCGCGACCGGGCGGCGCCGCCCTCGCCCGGCCAGCGAGGGCGCCCTGCCCACGCCGGCGAACGCGTCCCCGTCCTCCTCCGGGATGCCTTCCTCGGCGTATGCCGCAGGGAGGGCTGCCTTCCGGGCTTCGGCCTGGGCGGCGGCCGTCTCCGAGGCGTCTGCCTCCGGGGGAGCCGGCTGCCTGGCGTTCACCCTGGGGGCAGCCGTCTCCAAGGCGCCGGCCTTCGGGGCGCCCTCCTCGGTGGCTTCCGCTCCCGCGCTGTCCCACTCCGGCGCGGACGCCCTCGGCGTACCCGGCTTCTCCCGGTCCGCCCCCGGCTTGCCCCGCCCCTCTTGCTCGGCGGCCGGCAGCGGCGTCCCCGTCGACGGCGTCGGGGCCGTCCCGGCGCTGAGCCAGTGGCTGCGGCGGTGGTCCCAGCTGCGTGGGGGGAGGGGGAGCAGGGTGCCGGTGTGCCAGACGGCGTTCCAGGCGATGGGGTGGCCGTGGCAGTGCAGGGCCGCCACGGTCAGGGCCAGCGCGTCCAGGGGGTGTTCCTCGCGGCGCAGCGTGGGCCGTACGACCGCCTCGGCGATGTCCAGGGAGCGCAGCGTGGCCCCGATCGGGCCGACGAGCACCGGGTGCGGGCTCACCTCGACGAAGACCTCGTGCCCGTCGCGCGCGGCCAGCCGCACCGCGTCGGAGAGCAGGACCGGCTGCCGCAGGTTGTCCACCCAGTAGCGGGCGTCCATCGGGGTCGCGCGGCCGGGGGTGACGGTCGAGTAGAGCGGGACGCGGGGCGTACGGGGGCGGATGTCCGCGAGCTGGGCGGCGAGTTCGTCGAGGATCTCGTCGACCTGCGGCGAGTGGCACGCCACGTCGATGTTGACCGGTAGCGCCTTGACGCCGTCGGCCTGCCAGGCGGCCATGAGCAACTCCACGGCGTCACGGTCGCCGGAGACGACGGTGGCCGACGGGCTCAGCCGGATGGCCACCGTCACGTCGCGGTCGAGTCCGTGCCCGGCGACGAACCGCGTGACCTCCTCGGGGTCGGCGGACACCACCGCCATCGCCCCGCGCCCGGAGAGCCCCTTCATCAGCCGCGAGCGCCGGCAGGTGACCCGTACGCCGTCCTCCAGGGAGAGCGCGCCGGCGACGACGGCCGCCGCGACCTCGCCCATGGAGTGGCCGACGACGGCGGCCGGTTCGACGCCCCGCGCCCGCAGGGAGGCGGCCAGCGCCACATGGACGGAGAACAGCACGGGCTGCATCACGTCCGTCGGGTCCAGCGCCGTCGCGGCGCCCTCGGCGAGCACCTCGCGCACCGAGAACCCGGACTCCTCCCGCACCAGCGGGTCCAGCAAGTCGATCGCCTCGGCGAACGCGGCGTCCTCGGTCAGCAGTTCCCTCGCCATGCCGGGCCATTGCGCGCCCTGGCCGGAGAAGACGAACACGGGCCGCGCGTCGTCCCTCACCCAGCCGGCGACGACCCCGGTGTCCTCCTCGCCCGTGGACAGCAGGAGCAGCCGGTCGAGCAGTTCGCCGGTGTCGCGCGCCACGACGGCGGCACGGACCGGGCCGTGGGAGCGTCGCACCGTCGTGGTGTGCGCGACACTCGCCGCGGACACCGTGTCGCGGTGCTCGGCCAGCCACGTGTGCAGGGCCGCCGCCTGCTCGCGGCAGGCGTGCGGGGAGCTGCCGTCGACCGTGACGACGACGGGACGTGCCGCGGAGGCGTCGTCCGAGGGGCCGGCGTCCCGGCCGCCGTCCGTACCGGGCGGTGCCTCCTCCAGGACGACATGCGCGTTGCTCCCGCCGAACCCGAAGGAGCTCACGCCCGCCGTCCGGGGACCGGTGCCCGACGGCCACGGCGTGCGCTCGGCCACCACCCGCACCGGGGCGTCGGCCGGGATCGCGGGGTTCAGGGCCCGGAAGTGCAGCGTGGCCGGGAGTTCGCCGTGCCGCAGGGCCAGCACCGTCTTCAGGAACCCGGCGACACCGGCGGCCGCCTCCAGATGCCCCAGGTTGGTCTTGACCGCGCCGACCAGCAGCGGGCGTTCCGGGTCGCGTCCCTCACCGGTGACCGAGGTGATCGCGCCCATCTCGATGGGGTCGCCGACCGCCGTGCCGGTGCCGTGCGCCTCGACGTAGTCGACGGTGGCCGGGTCGAGGCCCGCGTTCTCGTACGCGGCGGCCAGCAGCTCGGCCTGGGCCTGCCCGTTGGGTGCCATCAGCCCGTTGGAGCGCCCGTTGTGGTTGACGGCGCTGCCCCGGATCACGGCCAGCACCCGGTCACCGTCGCGTACGGCGTCGGACAGCCGCTTCAGGACGACGACCCCGCATCCCTCGCCGCGCCCGTACCCGTGCGCCCCGGCGTCGAAGGTGTGGCAGCGCCCGTCGGGCGACAGCATGCCCGCCTCCTCGAACGCGACGGAGGCGCCCGGAGACAGCAGCAGGTTCACCCCGCCGGCCAGGGCGAGTTCGGACTCCCCGGCCCGCAGGCTCTGGCAGGCGAGATGGACGGCGACCAGCGAGGCGGAACAGGCGGTGTCGACGAGCATGCTGGGTCCACGCAGCCCGAGGCTGTACGACAGCCGGCCCGCGATGACGCCCATGGAGGACCCCGCCGCGCTCCAGCCGCCCATGTCCTCGGGGCTGTCGGGCGCGTAGTCGGCGGTGCTCGCGCCGAGGAACACCCCGGCCCGGCGGCCCTCCAGGGTGCGCGCGGGGATCCCGGCGTGCTCCAGGGCCTCCTGGGCGACCTCCAGGACGAGCCGCTGCTGCGGGTCGGTCATCGCCGCCTCCTTGGGCGAGATGCCGAAGTAGGCGGCGTCGAACCGGTCGATGTCGTCGAGGAACCCGCCGAGGCCGGCGGCGCCCTCCCGGATGCGGTCGGCGCCCGGCAGCCCGCTCCAGCGTCCGGGCGGGGTGCGGTGGATGGCGTCGCCGCCGTCCAGCAGGAACCGCCAGTACTCCTCGGGCCCCCGGATCCCACCGGGCAGCCTGCACCCGGCACCGACGACCGCGATCGGCTCACGGACGGCCGGGGACGCGGCGGGCTGGGCTGGGGAGGCTGCCGACGTGGACCGGGCGGCGGACTCGGACGCGGTGGTGGACCCGGGCGGGGCGGCGGCCCCAGACGGGTTGCCGACGGACTCGGACGCGGTGGCGCCCCCGGACGCGGCGGCGGTGGGCTCCGGCGTGACCGCGGCCGACTTCGCCGGGACCGGGGCGGCGGATGCCGTGCCGTCCTCGGCCGACAGTTCAGCCACCAGCGCCGCGATCGTCGGGAAGCTGTAGGCGATGTCCACCGGTAGGTTCCGGTCGAGCAGTTCGGAGAGTTCCCCGGAGAGGGAGACGAGCTTCATGGAGGACAGTCCGTAGTCCCCGAAGGGCCGGTCGGTCTCCACCGTCTCCCGCGCGATGCCGGCGTTGCGCATCACCCATTCGACGGCCCACGCGCGCAATTCAGAGGCTGGTATCGGCGATATCGGCACGGGTCTCACCTCCGTTCGTCCGGGCGGGAAGGATGTCGTTCACCTTGTCGAGGGCCTCCGCGAGCAGGACGCGGGCATCCGCCTTGTCGTCCTTCGGGATCAGATCGGCGGGACTCGTCCCCAGGCTGCGCAGAAATCCGTAGTACTCGTTCCTGAGCAGGGAACCGACCAGCGCGTCATGGTATTCACCGTCGAGGAAGAAGAAATCCCGCAGGATTCCCTCCACCTTGATGGGGCCCTTGAGGAAGATCTGCACCATCTGTTTGTTGTAGAGGCCGGCCATGAGATGCACCCGGTGGGCGTTGCGCTGGTGGAAGAGATGGTCCAGCAGCAGATGCATGGATTCCATCCCGTAGCCGAGGCCCCACAGTTCGGGTGAGCCGACCACATTGCCGACCTCGAAGTTCCCGGGATAGGTGAGCTGCTGGTAGGTGACCCCGCCCACCGGTTCCCCGGACCGGTCGACCACCATCAGATAGGTGATCCCGTGCCTGGCCACGAGGGCTGCCATCTCATCGGCGGTGGTGAAGGTCTGCCCGCCCGAGGAGTACACGGACGCGACGGAGGACGACCACTGGGCGATGAGCTCGTAGTCCTGCTTGCCGTTGATCGGCCGCAGCGAGACGTACTCTCCTTGCATTTCTCCCACCCTCGTGATGCCGGAGCGGTATGCGGCCCGGGCTGGAACAATGGTCTGCTGGCGATCTCCCGGGGAAGTGGTGAGCGAATCCCGGGAAATCGTCGCCGACGGGCGGGGTCACCGCCCGCCGGCTTGCTTCACCGGACCGCGGGGGACGTCGGATTCCGGTGGCGTGATGCGAACAAAGGTCAACACGTGGCCATTTGAAGCGTCAAGCGGAAAGTGCCGTACCAGGAGCGGGGAACGGCAAGTGCCGTAGTCTCCCCGATCTCCGTGCGGGCAGGCCGCCCTGCCCTTTCGGGCATATGGCGAGGTGACCCGGGTGCCGCCGGCGGAAAGTGCCGTAGTCGTACGGTATTTGAGAGCCGGACATCGAGAATTGTCCGCCGTATCGGTTAGCGTCTTGGACGTGGCACAGCGGACCGCCCCGACGGCGCGCCGGTGTCCACGTTCCCGCTCCGGAATCCGCGCCCCGTCGCGATCCGTCGAGCCGCCCCTGGCACGGGGCCCCTGATCACCGAGATCGGAGATGACGTGCTGGCAGCGACGCGCACCACCCCCCGAGGGCGCCTCCCATGACCCTCACGACCTACGAGACCACGGGCCCCGCCGACACCCTCCTGCGGCCGGGCGCACAGGCACACCGGACGGCCGACGCGCTGCGGGCCCTCGGTGTCCTGCCCCGTCACCGCGTGGCCCTGCACGCGAGTAACTCGCCCGCCTTCGTGGCGGTGCTGCTGGGCCTGATGCACGTGGGCGCCGGTGTCGTCCTCGTGGACCACCTCAGGTCACCGAGGTCGGCCGCGGCGGCCGCCGCACGGGCCGGCGCCGACCGGATCATCCACGAGGGGCCGCCCTCGGAGGAGTGGTCCGGCCCGGTCCCGTCGCTGTCCCTCGACGCGCCGGCGCTGCGCGGAGCCCTTCTCGACGAGGGGGGCCCGGCGGAGTCACCAGCCATCCTGCCGGGGGAGACGGCACCGGCCCGGACGCCGGGCACACCGGAGCGGGGGACCGCCGCGGCCCCGCTGACCCTGGACGCCTGGGCCCGCCGCGACGACGCCCTGATCGCCTGGTCCTCCGGATCCACCGGCGAACCCAAGGCGATCGTGCGCTCCGGCCGCTCGGTCCTCGCCAACACCCTGCGCACCATCGAACGGATGGGCTACCGGGGCGACGACGTCCTCGCCCCCCTGCTGCCCTTCAGCCACCAGTACGGCTTCTCCCTGGTGCTGCTCGCGCACCTCAGCGGCTGCCGGCTGCTCGTCACCCCGTACCGGCGACTGGACCGGGCCCTCGACACCGTCGCCGCCCACCGGGCGACCGTCGTCGACGCCACGCCCTCCGTCCACCGCTCGCTGCTGCGCCTGGCCGAGCTGCGACCGGAACGGGTGGAGGAGCTGCGCGCGGTACGCCTGTGGTGCACCGGCGGCGGCCCCCTCGACACGGCCCTCGCCCGCGACTTCCGGGCCACCATGGGGCGGCCGCTGCTGGACGGCTACGGCAGCACCGAACTCGGCAATGTGGCCCTCGCCGGCCCCGACGCCCCCGAGGACTGCCTGCCCCTGCCCGGACTCCAGGTGTCCGTGCGCGACCCGGAGGGCCGCCCGCTCCCGCCCGGCGAACCGGGCGAGGTATGGGTGCGCACCCCCGACGCGACGGTCGGCCTCCTGGACGCCGACGGCACCACCGTGCGACCGCCCGGCGACGGCGACTTCCGCACCCACGACCTCGGTGTCCTCGACGCCCGCGGCGGGCTGCGGGTCCTCGGCCGGATGTCCGCCGTCACCCGGCACGGCTACACCCTCTACCCGGCCGCGCTGGCCCGCCGGGCCGAACGCTGCGGCAGACCCGTCCATGTCGCCGCCGTCCGGCACGGCGACCGCGAGACCCGACTGGTCTTCGTGGTGGAGGACCCCCTACGACGCTCCCCGGCCGCCTGGGCCGGGGACTTCCAGAAGGTGCTGGAGCCCTACGAGCTGCCCAACCTCGTGCTGGTGCTCGACGCCTTCCCCCTCAGCAGCAACGGCAAGACCGATGTGTCCCGACTCGAGGAACGAGCCCGCAGGGCTCTGGCGAAGGGTGAGCAGACATGAGCGCAGCCGTACCGAGCCCCAAAGTTCCCGACGCGCTGCCCCGGTACGGGCCGGGCCCGCGCCGGGTCGTGATCACCGGCCGGGGAGCCATCACCCCGCTCGGCCTGACCTGGGACGAGACCTGGGAGGCCCTGCTGGACGGCCGCAGCGGCATCGCCCCGTTCACCCAGCTCGACGCCTCCGACCTGCCCGTGCGGTTCGGCGGCGAGGTGAAGAACTTCCGCGCCGAGGACCACCTCGACCACAAGACCGTGCGCCGGCTCGACCGCACCGTGCACCTCGCCCTGGTCGCCGCCGAGGAGGCCGTCCGGGACGCGGGCCTTCAGATCACCCCCGAGACCGCGCCGCGCGCCGCCGTCATCCTCGGTACCGCCAGCGGCCCCGCGCGCAACGCCGTGACCGCCGCCAAGGCGATGGCCGAGCGGGGCCCCCGCGCCGTCAGCCCCTACTTCTTCCCCAGCAGCGGCGTCGACAGCGCCTGCGGCGAGATCTCGCTGCGCTTCGGCCTCCAGGGCTCCTCCACCTCCATGACCACCGCCTGCGCCACCGGCAGCACCTGCCTCGGCGAGGCCATGCGGATGATCCGCCTCGGCATCGCGGACGTGGTGATCGCCGGCGGCGTCGACGACTCCCTGACCCGGGTCGACGTCAACGGCGCGGCCGTCTCCCGGGCGCTGTCCCGCCGCAACGACGAACCCGAGCGGGCCTGCCGCCCCTTCGACACGGCCCGCGACGGCTTCGTCATGAGCGCCGGCGCCGGCGTGGTCGTCCTGGAGAGCGAGGAGCACGCCGTCGCCCGCGGCGCCCGCATCCACGGGGAACTCGCCGGATACGGCGCCACCACCGACGCGTACCACGTCACCGCCCCGCACCCCGACGGGCTGCCCGCCCAGCGGGCCGCGCTGCTGGCCCTCGCCGAGGCCGGACTCGACCCCGACGCCGTCGACTACATCAACGCCCACGGCACCAGCACCCCCAAGAACGACACCACCGAGATCAAGGTGATCCGCGGGGTGTTCGGCTCCCACGCCACCCGTATCCCGATCAGCTCCATCAAGAGCATGACGGGCCACATGCTCGGCGCCTCCGGCGCCGTCGAGGCCATCACCGCGCTGGAGACCCTCACGTCGGGCCGTATCCCGCCCACGATCAACTGCGACGACCCCGAGGACCAGGAACTCGACTTCGTCCCCCACAAGGCGCGCGAACACGACGTGGACGTGGCCGTCAGCAACTCGTTCGGCTTCGGCGGCCACAACGCCGCCCTCGTCCTGCGGCGCTGGCGGCCCACCCACTGATCAACGAACGCAGCGAGGAGAACAACGTGAACACCACAGCCACGGGCAAGCGCGGAAACTTCGCCGTCGCGGTCGACGCGGACAGCGGGCCCGACGCGACCGCCTTCGAGGCCCCCTACGACTGGCCCGCCATCGACGAGTGCGTCCGCACCCAAGGGGCCGCCGTCGTCCGCGGACTGGTCGACCGCTCGCTCGTCGACGCCTTCAACCGCGAACTGGACGAGTGGCTGGAGAACAACCCCCGCACCGTCGGCTCCGACACCGGCTCCGGCATCTACGACCTGTTCCTCGGCCGCAGGACCCTGCGGGTGCACGGCGTCCCCGGCAAGGTCAGGGCCTCCCACGACCTCATCACCCACCCCGAGATCGTCGCCTGCATGCGCCGGCTGCTGGCCCCCTGGTCCAACGAGATCCTGCTCAGCGTCGCCGAACTCATCCAGATCGGGCCCCGCGAGGCCGCCCAGATGATCCACCGCGACACCGGCTCGTGGTGGCCCCACCTGCCGCGCCAGGAGCACCCCTGGAACGCCAGCGCCATGGTGGCGCTCACCCCCTTCACCCCCGAGACCGGCGCCACCCGCGTGGTCCCCGGCAGCTGCCACTGGCCGCTGGACCAGAGCCCGCGCGGCGACCAGATCGGCCGCGCCGTCATGGAACCCGGCGACGCCCTGCTGTTCCGCGGCGACGTCCTGCACGGCGGCGGCGCCAACCGCACCACCGACCGCTCCCGCCGGGGCATCGCCCTCAGCTACTGCGCGGGCTGGCTGCGCCCGGTCGACAACAACATGCTCGCCGTACCGCCGTCGATGGCCGCCGAATGCTCCGACGAACTCCTCGGCCTCCTCGGCTACGTCGCCCACGACGCCACCCGGCAGGGCGGCGGGCTGGTCGGCATGTACGACAACGGGGACCCGCTGAAGGCCCTGCGCGGCGGCCTGCTCGGCTGACCGGCGGCCGCACCGGCCGGCGGGGCGCTTCGCCGGGCGGCCCCCGCCCTGTCTCT
>NZ_LIRK01000451.1 GCF_001419765.1 Streptomyces torulosus | reverse complement strand
TCCCCCACCACCACCCACGCCCTCGACACCATCGACCCCTGGTGGAACCCACCCTGGCCCCACACCTGGCAACGCACCTACCAGCAGACCAAGGTGCACCAGCTCAACGGTCAGGACCACTCCCCCACCCTCCAACGATGGACCGAGCAGCAACGCACCCGCTGGAACACCCTCCACCCCTCCCAGCAACACCTCCTCACCACCATCGGCATCCACCCATAGAACCGACAACACCACCGCTGTCAGACCCATACGGAACAATCCCGCCATGGGCGAATCCCTCGCGACACAGTTCCTGAGCGCGGACCTCGAGACGGCCTGCCCCGCCTGCGGCTACCTGATGTGGGTCCGCTACTCGGAGATCGTGGCCCAGACCGCCGTGACCTGCCCCTGCTGCTACACCCACATCTGGCTGGTCGACGAGACCGGAAGCGCGCAGAACGCAGGCGACGCCATCCAGCAGCAGATCACACAAGCTCTGAAAGGCCTCTTCCGGTGAAGTACCAGCAACGCCTCCAGGTCGCCGTACGCGAACGCCTACGCAAACTCATGACCGCTCCCTACATCAGTGCCGGCCACGAAGTCCATCTCGCCGTCACCTGGATCAACAGCCAACCCGCCCTTCGAGGCATCCTCGAAGAGGCGTCCCGAGCAGAGCCAGGCGTCGACCGAGACCGGTTCCGTACCGGGCTGACCGGCAACGCCCCGTTCATCTGGCCCAGCAGGACCGAAGAGGGGCGCGCGACACTCATCTGGGACCTGATGCAGGCCATAGCCAAAGCAGACGCAGACGACCCATCCGCCGGGTGGCGGACAGCGAGCGCGTACAGCAGCGAAAGACGCCACCAGGACAGCTGGCGGGAGTTCGCTGAGGATGTCCTGCAGCCTCTGTTCGACTTCCTCAGTGAACGCGTCGGTGCCGAGAGCAGCATCCTGCACACCCTCGAGCGCTACCGCACACGCACCGAATGGTTCGACCGCGAAGAGCTATACACGCGCTTCACCGCCGACACCGCCAACGGCGAAGAGGTCTACAACCTCGACCTGCAGCGCTTCCTCTTCCTCGAAGGCGACCACATCACCCACGCCAAACCGCGCTCAGCCTCCGGCGAAGCCGACCTCGTCGGGGACCTAGACGGCCGTGACCCCCTGGTCTGCGACGGCAAGATCTTCGACGGCAAGAGCCGCGGCAAGAGCTACCTCGTCAAAGGCGTGCACCAGATCATCAAGTACGCCCACGACTACGGGCAGCACACCGCCTACCTCGTCATCTACAACATCACCGACAAACTCCTCGAGCTGCCCACCGACGGCACCCCCGGCGCATGGCCCCCATACACCGAACTATCCGGTGTCCGCGTCTACTTCATCCACGTCCGCGTGGCGCCACCCACCACCACCGCCAGCAAAGCCGGCAAAGCCACCCGCGTCACCCTCACCCACGACGACCTCACCAACCCCGACACCACCTGAGCCGTCCCATCAAGTAGCAGCTCACTGAAACTGCACGCCGCTCGATCAACCTGCGCACCCACGTACGCAACAGGCCAGGAGGACACCGACCCGCCCAGCCCCACAATCCGAGCACCCCAGCACCACGAACATCACCCACAAGAACTGAGAAACCCCAGCTCACAGCCACAGCAACAACTCAGAAAAACTGGGCGACGACACGCGTCCAGCAGTTGGAAAAGCTCGGCATGGTGTGGAGCCACTTCGACGTCGCATGGGAGGAGGGCCTCGCCGCGGCGCGCGGGTGGGCTGAGGAGAACGGGCACCTCCTAGCGCCGCTGGACGCCACCTACCAGGGGTACCGGGTAGGGATCTTTTTGAAGAACGCGCGAGCCGCCGCCCGCCGGGCCGCCGAGAACGAGCAGCGGCGTGCCGAAGGACTCCCGGTGGGGTCGTCGGCCAGCGCACTGTCGGACGAGCGGCGCGAGCAGCTCGAGGACATCGACCCGTCGTGGTGCCCGGCCTGGCCCGTGGAATGGCAACGCGCCTTCCACCTCACCCGCCAGCACCTGGACGAAGGTGGCACGCTGCCCACCGCGCCAGGCATCGTCGTACGTCAAGGCGAGGACCTCGGGCGGTGGATCAAGGCCGTGCGCTTCGGCTGGGACAAGCTCACCGGCGTCCAGCAGTGGATGTGCGAACACATCCTCGGCATCGAGCCCGCCACCGAGGACGAAAAGCCCAAACCGCGGACCAGCCAAGCCAACAAATGGGCCCTCAACCTCGCCGCCGCCCGCCAGTTCTACGAACGCGAAGGACACCTACGAGTACCCCGCAAACACGTGGAGACCATCACCGTGGGCGGGGACGGCGGCGAGGACCAGGAGGAACGGGAGCTCCGGCTGGGGGCATGGATCAGCAATCAACGCTCGCGCGCGGCGACGCTGTCGCAGGACCGGCGCGAGCAGCTTGCCGCCATCGGCATGCGCTGGACGTAGCGGGCAAGCGCAGCAAGGGGGCTGGGCAGGACTTCCGGCCGACCGGCCGGAGCGGATTTCTTGTACCTACCTCGCGCTTCCTCATCGACCGGCGCACCGCTGGCGCCGCGGCGGATCTCGGCAAGCTGCCGTCGTCTGCCGGGCATCAGCGGTTGCACGGATCGAGTCCGTGGTGAGCAAGGCCGAGTGGATCCAGTCCTGTTCCTCGTGCGCGATGCGGTCGTTCGGCCGTCTTTGCGCGCCTTTGCCGGAGGAGAGGAAGTGACGGGAGGCTGTGGTCTCGAAGCGGCCGTCCAGCTCTATCGGCTGATACGGGACAGCAGGTTCACGATCCGGGTCTGCACATCGGCGCTGGTGGAACGCTCAGCCAGGAAGAGGACTGTCTCGCCCGACGCCAGCCGAGGCAGGTCCGCCCTGTCGACCCCGGCCGTATAGGCGACCAGCGGCGTGCGGTTGGGCTGCCCGTTCGCACGCAGCCAGTCCACAGCCCCGGCCCGCTTGTGGTGCACCTGCATCAGATTCACCACCACCAGATTCGGCTGCATCTGTCTGGCGAGCATGATCGCGTCCGCATCGCTCGCGGCCCGCACGACCTGCATCCCGCGCCGCTCCAGCAACGCGGTCAGTGCGAACGCAATCTCCGCCTGCTCCTCGACCAGCAGGACCCGCGGCGGGTGCACCTCGCGGTCCCGAGGCGCGAGTGCCTTCAGCAGGACGGCGGGATCGGCACCGGAGGCCGCCTCGCGCGGTGCATGCCCCAGCCCGGCCGTCACCATGACCGGAATGTCAGCGGCCACCGCTGCCTGACGCAGCGACTGGAGTGCTGTCCGGGTGATCGGCCCCGTCAGGGGGTCCACGAACAAGGCTGCGGGCTGCGAAGCGATCTGCGCGTTCAGCTCCTCACGCGAAAAGACGGCCTGCGTCCTGTAGCCGCGCTCACTCAGCGTCTGCTGCATGGAGGCCTGCGGTACCGGCCACGCCAGCAGCCGACGCTGATCGCTGGCCCGTTCAAGGAGCGAGTCGCTGTCTGTGGCCGAGGTGGTGTCCGGCTCGGGGCGTCGTTCACGCCTGTTCGTCGACGAGACCGTGGCGTTCGGTGGCGACGCTCGCTCGCCCAGCGTGCGTACCGTCAGCGGGGCGGGTGAAGACTGCTTCGGTACAGGTTGCGGCGTCGCGTGCTGTAAGGGCGGACGGGGCTGGCTCAGGTTCTGTGGTGCACGGTCGCGGGGGCGGAGCAAAGGGCCGTTGCTTTGGGTGATGCTCGAGGGTGGCTGGGAACCGGACTCGGAGCGCGCAGGGTCGTCGAGGTCGGGGTTTGGGTCGAGTGGCTCGGGGTGTGGGTCGCGTGGCTGGTGGCCAAGGACGTCGTCGACAGCGGTTTTGATGCGTGAGGAGACGGCTGCCAGGCTGCGCAGCATGTGGTGGGCTTCGGGCCACAGCTGCCCGGCCTCGTCGGCCGCTAGCGCAGCGAGTTCGCGGTGCAGTTGGAGCAGAGGGGCACGCAGGGATTCATTCAGCAGGGTCTCCAGTTGTCGGCATCGTTTCTCGGCTGTGTCTTTCTTTTCGGCGAAGGCGTCGAAGGCCCGCCGGTCGGTGAAGGTCATGACGGCGCCGAAGAGCTGGTCCCCGTCGCGGACCGGCGAGGTCGTCAGATCGACCGACACCTTCTCGCCGCTCATGGACCACAGCACCTGCCCCCGCACACGGTGCTTGCGCCCGGAGTGCAGGGTGTCGGCGAGCGGCGAGTCGGAGTATGGGAAGGGCGAGCCGTCGGCGCGTGAGTGCAGCATGACTTCGTGCAGTTGTCTGCCGGCGAGATCGCCGGCGCGGTGTCCCAGGAGGCGTGCGGCGGCCGGATTGACGAGAACGATCCGCCCGTCGGTGTCGGTTCCGACAACGCCGTCGGACACGGCCCGCAGGATCATTTCGGTTCGACGTAGCGACCACGCCAGCTCGGCCTCGGTGTCGACGGTGCCGGACAGATCACGTACGACGAGTATCAGCAAGGCGCCGTCGGTCAGGCCGTAGCCGTCATGGGTCTGCTGCTCGTTGGCCAGGTACGCGCTGGTGACCTCGACCGGGAACGCGCTGCCGTCCGTCCGCCGGGCAGTCATACGCGCCGGACTCGTGCGGCCGGGCGATTCCCTGTGGTCGGGCCGGTGCATGGCGCCTGGGATGAGCCGCGGGTCGAACTGCGGCAGCAGATCGAGCAGCCCGCACCCCACCAGAGGTGCGCCCGGCATCTCGAAGGTCTGCAGGGCGATGGTGTTGGCGTTGACGACGGTTCCGTCGGCGTTGACGAGCACCAGCGCATTGGGAAGCGCGTCGAGTACGGCTGCGAGACGAGCAGTGCCTCGGGATGGCCTGAGCGACGGCTTCGCCGGCCCTGCTGTCTGGGGGTCGATCAGGTTCGCGATCTCGGACGGAGGCGCACTGTCCATAGGCGTCGGCCACTTTTGCGTGTCAGGGCTTCGTCCGTGTGCTGCGCACCACATCTGGGCAATGGCGGTGAGGACTTGCGCTGCGTTCTCATCGGCGCGCACACAGTGCGCGCCGATCAACTCAGCCAGCCACCACTCCGGGCCGTGAACCCTGCGGCCACCTAGATGGGCATTGAGCGAAGACTTGTTCACCATTGCGGCGTTGGGATGATTTACTTCCCTGACGTGCCTGATGAATGCTTCACGCGTGCCGTGGATTTCCAGTATGCGCCTTTCAAGAAGAATAATCAGCGCCAGCAGCGGGCGATGAAACCTTTCTCGAAGTAATGCGTTCGACGCTTTTACCTCCTGCCGCCTGTCATCTCGAATCCGTGTGAGCCACTCAGGGTCACACTGGGTCCGGATAAAGTCTTCCAACTTGCTGCTGCGCCCGGCACTTCGCTTTCCGGCAACGGATTGTTGTTTCGCGTTGTCGCGCTGAGCTTCAGCACTGCCTTCGCTGTGCACTATTTGTTGCCTCATTGTCGTTCGGACCCGAAACGAGCTTTCTCTTGTTGGCCGAAACTTACTGACCTGCATGTTGCCCATTGTCGCGCTCGCACCGACGACAGTAATCGGCGTTAATGGAGCCTGTGACGGCAACCCGGGAAGACCTCGATGCCGCAGACGAAGTGATCGCACCTGCGCAGTGCACGCCTGCACACCGGTGTAGAACCTGTCATATTCGAACTTTCGGAAAGGGATCCGGAATGACCTCCTGGCCGCCCCATGAGATAGCTCCCCCGCTGGGCACGACACGCACGACGGCGCACCGGGGCGGATCTGCTCGCATCGGGGGTCGTGTGAAGTGACCAGGCTTCAATTCATCACTCTGCTGCTTGCCGTGTCCGCGGCCATCAATCTCGGATGCGCCTCGGGGATCGTGGCGGTCTACGCCGGGGCCGGCACCGCACAAGCAGTGCTCACCGGCGGCAGTACCGTCGGCGGTGCCATGATGCTATTCCTCGCCGGAGTGGCTGTGTACCGCCGAGGGCCCGCTTCACCGGATACCGGTCAGGCCTGAATAATCGCCACACGCAGATAAACCAACCCTGCTTGCTGTGGCTGCTGTCGCATGCAACACCCGGCCACAGCCACAGCAGAGCAATTCGGAAAGGGCAAGGTCCCTTTGGGCGGGCACGATTCCAGGGCGCCCGCCACACCGGGCCACAGTCCGCGTGATCACGCTCGCCTCACTCACCGCAGTCGGCAGTCCGGAGCGGCAGGCCTGTTGGCTCAGCACAGAAGCATGCCGCAGGGCGCGGGAGCGGTAGGGGGCAACAAGCCCACACGTCACGGCGCGAGGTTCGGCAACGGCGGGGGATGCGCAGAGGGAGACTTCTCGTCTTCAAAGAGTGTGCAGTTGGGTCTGCTGACCTTCCGAGGACTCAGCGCGGGGTCCGTTGCTACTGGCGGGTGGTCGTGTAAACGTGTCTGCGCTGGTCCGAGCAGTAGGTGCAGAACGTCTCCTGAGCGCGCACGATCACGTCGCAGCGGCGGGTGCGGCACCGGGAGGACAAGGTGCGCGGGTTGTCGAGGTCTCCGGTAAACAGCCATCTGGCCCTGTCCCACTCCCCCGGCCGCCACTCGGGATCGACGTGGGCACGCAGCCACGTCTCCCACGACTTCCTCGTGGCTTTTGTCGGTGCGGCGAGTCCGACCGCAGGCGCCACAGCGTTCACCGCCCGCGCGGCGTCCGAGGAACCGGTGCTCCGCCGGGTCGCGGCGCGCTTCCCCGGCCTGCCCGCGGAACTCGCCGCGACACTCGCACAGGACGACGACGAGGAGGTACGGATCCGGCTGGCCCGCCACCACCCACTGGCTCCGCCCCACCTCCTCCTTGACGTCTTCGTCACCCACCCGGCAAACCGTCCGCACCTGCTGACCCTGCCCGCGTTCCCCCGCACCGGCCGGGCCCACCTCATCGGCCACCCTGACCCCGCCGTACGGGCCCTCGCCGCAGCCGACCCCATCCTGCCCGAACCCCCCGATCGAAGACCCCGACGAGTCGGTACGCCGGGCAGCTGCCGCCAACCCGAGCCTGACGCCGGAAGCGCTGGAGGCCCTCCTCGTCGACTCGCGCACCGCAGAGGGCGCCGCGGCCAACCCGTCTCTCCCCGTCCCCCGCATGCACGCACTCCTCGACCGCTGCCCGAGCGACACCGCCACCTCGCCGTCGGGCGGACACCGAGGGACGACGCCCTCCTGGATCACAGGTTCGGCAAGCTCCGTCGGCCATCGGCCGACGCCGGAACGGTCACTGACAAGGTCTGCACCGCGACCAGGTCCTCCGCCGTGATCCGGTCAGCGACCTCCGGGCGGCCCCCCCACCCGCCAGATGCTCGAACCGGCTCCCGGTGAACGGCGCCCCGCCGGGCGGCAGACCGATCCCGAAGTACCGTCGCAGATCACCCATAACACGCTCTGCAACTCAGCAGTACGCGCAACCACTGCCCCACCGGCGAGACAACGACGTTCCATTGGAAGAGATCACACGAACCCCTCTTTCATGAGGCGAGCAGTGGCCTGAATCCCCCACCGCCCATCTCGGGCCGGAGGAGCGTGGGAGCTCCACACCTGGTGCGGGGTGTGGAGCCCAGCTCACTCACCGGAAGGGACCGTCGGTCGCGAAGGCGTGGGCTGCAAAGCGCTTGCCCATTCGACGGTATGCGGCGGCGGTGGGGTGAAGGCCGTCGGCCAGGTCGTCCGCCTCGTCCGGGCCGAGCAGCTCGCGTCCGTCGAGATAGTGGAGGTGGGGATCGGACGCCTGTCGTGCCGCAGCGATCCGGGCCAGCTCGGCACGGACCACCGTCAGCGACAATGCCCCGCCGGCCACATCGGCCGGGTCGCCCAGGGCAGCGAGCCTCCCGTCCGGGCCGGTCGCGGTCGGGCCGGGGGCCTCCTCCAGGGCCGGACAGCTCACCGGAGAGATCAACAGCAGCGGGGTGTCCGGGTGTCCATCCCGGATCGTGTCAAGGAATCCGTGTACCGCCGGGCCGAACGTCCGCAGTCGGAAGGCGGACAGGCTCACGATGTTGATGCCCACCTTGAGGCTGATCAGGTCGGCGGGCGTATCTCGGATCGTCCGGGCGACATAGGGATCCAGCAGCGCGTTGCCCGCCTGGCTGAGGTTGATCACCTCCACCCCTCCGAGCGCAGCTGCCACCACCGGCCAGGTCCCGGTCGGGCCGTCGGCCTCGATGCAGTGGCTGAGGGAACTGCCGTGGTGCACCCAGCGGCGCCGCCCGTCCGGCAGCGGTGCCAGTACGTCACCGTCAGCGCGCAGTGCCACCAGTTCCGTTGGGGTCTGCTGTGGCAGCCACAACTCGACGCCCTTCATGCCGGCCGGCAGCCCGGTGAACCGTACGGTCCCCGGCTCGCCCGGGATGAGTCGCTGTACGGCCCCGGGGCCCGCCATCCGCAGCACGTTGCCCACCGGCGCCTGCTGACGCCCGGCCAAGGCGCCGTCCACCAGCAACTCCAGCATCCCGGTCGGGCGAGGGTGGGGGTCGGAGTCGAGCTGGCCGGTGGAGGTGAGTACCTCCAACTCCAATGCGCGCGCATCGGTGCGGAACACCAGCCGCACCCCCGAAGGCATCACGGTCACCCCATAGACCGACGGGTCCTGGTACTGCTCCTTGGTCCACGCGGGCAACCTGCGCGGCATCACCCCTGCCTGTGTGGTCTCCAGGTCCAGCGCACCCCGTAACTCCACCGGCCCGCCCACCAGCGGAACCGCCCGCATCGCCACCGTCACCGCTGCTGTCCCAGGTCAGCGTGGTCCGGAGCTGACATCAACCCGGCGCCTTCGTGGCTCATCGACGCCCGCCGAACTCCCAGTCGTGGACCTCGATGTCCGCGTACCGGTCCGCAGTCAGGACGGCTCGTGCCGTGTCCGGATCCGGGGCCCTGAGCAGCACCGCCGTACCCAGCCAGGTGTCGCCGTCGTCGGACAGCAGCGGCCCGTACGCGACCAGCTCGTCCCGGTCGAGCGGCAGGGCAAGGTCAGCGGCCGGGCCCTCGCCGAGGCCGAGCACCAGGTACCGGTTGCCACCGGTCCGGCCACCGGGGAAGTCCCACATGGTGCGCCCCAGCACGTTGCGCCACCGGCGCAGCAGCACGTCCCGGTACGCGCCGGCCTGGTAGTTGGGCTCGTCGAAGGCGAACCCGCGGGCAGCGGCGGGATCGGGCAGATCGACGATGTGCACGCTGCCGGCGGGTGTTTCACCATCATCGGCGAAGGTCGGGCCGCGAGCAATCAGCTCCTTCGCGAACCGGTCCATGCAGGACCAGTGCTCCTCCACCAACTCCTCGCGTAACGCGAGGGAGCCGGGCCGGTCACGGTGGCAGCAGAAAAACTCCATGACCACAGACCCTTCCCCGTCAAAGGCACCATCACAACTGGCTTTCCGCAACGATGACCCCGCGCCCCAAACGAGGCAGCACCCCACCCCGTCAAACGGCGCAGCCATCACGGCCGCGCGCTCACAACCAAGTGGCACGTCAGGGGGAGACGGCCACCGACTACGACCCTGGCGGGTCTCCCTGCAACTCGAAAGACCCGCCAGGCTCGTGTCGTGGGCCGACTCAGTGGTATGTCAGCAGTGCTTCTGCTGGACGAGGCAGCCGAGGCCCTTGCCGTTGACCTTCTCGCCACAGCGGACGGCGCCGTCGATCATGGAAGATGCATCGATGACCAGTGAGAACGTGTCCGAGCACGAGGCTGCCGGGTCGGCAGCGGCGGTGTCGGCGAAGGCCTGGACGACCAGCTGATCGACGAGCTGGTGAGCCGTGCCCAGGCCGAGGGCCTTCAGCTGACCGGCGAGGGCGGACTGCTGCAGCAGTTGACGAAGCGGCTGCTGGAATCCGCCCTCGAGGGCGAGATCACCGATCACCTCGGCTATGACAAGCACGATCCGGCGGGCAAGGACGGTGGCAACTCCCGCAACGGCCAACGATCCAAGACCGTGCTGACCGACGTGGGGCCGGTGGAGATAACCGTGCCCCGCAACCGGGACGGCTCCTTCGAACCGAAGATCGTCAAGAAGCGGCAGAAGCGCCTGACCGGCGTCGACGAGATGGTCATCCCGCTGGCCGCCAAGGGCCTGACCACCGGAGAAGTCCAGGCCCGCCTGGCCGAGGTCTACGGCGCCGAGGTCCCCCGGCAGACCATCTCCACCATCACCGACAAAGTCCTGGACGGCATGGCCGAATGGCAGAACCGCCCCCTCGACGCCGTCCATCCGGTGGTCTTCATCGACGCCATCCACGTCAAGATCCGCGACGGTGCCGTCGCCAACCGGCCCGTCTACGTGGCCCTGGCTGTCACGGTCGAGGGCCGGCGCGAGATCCTGGGCCTGTGGGCCGGGGACGGCGGTGAGGGCGCCAAACACTGGCTTCACATCCCCAACGAGACCAAGAACCGCGGCGTCAACGACGTGCTAATGCTGGTCTGCGACGAGCTCAAGGGCCTGCCCGAGGCGGTCGAGACGGTCTGGCCCCGCACCATCGTGCAGACGTGCGTGGTGCACCTACTGCGCAATTCCTTCCGCTATGCCGCCCGCCAGGACTGGGACAAGATCGCCAAACCCCTCAAGCCCGTCTGCACCGCACCAACCGAGGAGACCGCCCTGGAGCGGTTCGCGGAGTTCGCCGACACGTGGGGCAGGAAGTATCCGGCGATCGTGAAACTGTGAGAGAACACCTGGGAGGAGTTCACCCCGTTCCTCCGGTTCGACACCAGGATCCGCCGCATCGTCTGCACCACCAACGCAATCGAGTCGGTGAACGCGCGGATACGACAGGCGGTCAAGGCCCACGGCCACTTCCCCAGCAAGCAGACCGCGCTGAAGTGCGTCTACATGGCGATCATGTCCCTCGAACCCACCGGCAGGGGCCAAGCCCGCTGGACCATACCCTGGAAGACCGCGCTGAACGCCTTCGACATCACCTTCGACGGCCGACTCTCAGCAACCCGCCAGCAACCCAACCACCCCAGTTACACCGCCCGTTTGACAGACCC
>NZ_LIRK01000450.1 GCF_001419765.1 Streptomyces torulosus | reverse complement strand
CTGGGAGAGGCCGCCGGCGGCGCCGCCGATGCCGGGCAGGGCCGAGAGGGCGGGCGGGCTGGCGCCGGCCGGGTTCTCGAAGGTCTGCTCGCGGCCGGCGAGGGCGATGGACCGGCGGTCGCTCTCCAGACCCGGGTAGGTGTCGTCGGTGGTGCCGCTCAGGCGGGGCTCGCCGTCGCCGGAGCCGGTGCCGAGGGTGCGGGTGACGCGGAACGCGGAGCCGGTGTCGGCGTTCTTGTCGCCCTTCAGATAGCGGTCGAACCAGGCCTCGACGCGGGACTGGACGCGGCCGGTCTCCATGTCGCCGCCGTCGTGGCCGCCGGAGATCCAGTCGACGTCGACGGGCGCGCCATTGGCCTTGATCGCCTTGGCGGCGGCGTCGGCCTGGCCGAGCGGGAAGAGGGAGTCGGTCTGCCCCTGGAGCAGCAGCGTGGGCACCTTGATGCGGTCGCCGACGGCCTGGGGGCTGCGCGCTTCGAGGAGCTTGACGGCCTCGGCGTCCGGCTCACCGGACTCGGCGACCCGGTCGTACATCGCGCACAGGTCGGCCTCGAACCTGGCGCAGCCGCCGCCGGTGTTGAAGAACAGGCCGGCCCAGAGCTTCTTGAACACGCCGTTCGGGAACAGGGCGTCCGCGAGGTTCCAGTACGTGATGGCCGGGGCGATGGCGTCGACCCGGTCGTCGTACCCGGCGGCCAGCAGGGAGATCGCCCCGCCGTAGGAGGCGCCGGCGGCACCCACGCGCGGGTCGCCCTTCTTGTCCAGCTGGACCTCGGGGCGCTTCGCGAGCCAGTCGATCAGCCGGGAGACGTCGGCGACCTCGGCCTTCGGGTCGTTCAGCCCGATCTTTCCGGTCGAGTCGCCGAAGCCGCGCGCCGACCAGGTCAGCACCGCGTAGCCGTCGCGGGCGAGGTCCTCGGCCTGGCGCCGTACGTCGTTCTTGCTGCCGCCGAAGCCGTGCCCGAGCAGGACGGCCGGATGGCGGCCGGTGGCGCCGGAGGTGAAGTACGAGGTGTCGATGCGGACGCCCTCACCCATGGCCATGGCCTGGTCCGTGCGCTTCACCGGCGCCGCTTCGTCCGAGGCGGTGGCCGTCCATGTACCCGCGCCGGCGAGCACGACGACGGCCGCCACGGCGGCGAGGGCCCTCCGCGGCCTCCGCCGCAGCGCCCCGCGCACTCGCGGTCCGGACAGTCGAAGATCCATGCGTCAACGGTACGGGGCGCAGGGGGTGACCCACGGCACCCTCCGGGCGGAGGAGTGGGCCATCCCACGGTCGTACGGGAGGAATTCGGCATACAGCGGTCGCGGTATGCGGGGGCGTGGGACGGACTCGACAGCAACCTGATAACTGGGGCGGCCCGGCGGTCGCCCGCTTCGGTTCCCCCCCGCCCCGGACATGCCTCTCCCCGCACCCTGAGGGAGTGCGGGGAGCGGGGAGCGGGTGCTCAGTGGTTGCGCGGGAAGCCCAGGTCGACGCCGGTCGGGCCGTCGGCCGGGTCGGGCCAGCGGGTCGTGACGACCTTGCCTCGGGTGTAGAAGTGGGTGCCGTCGTTGCCGTAGATGTGGTGGTCGCCGAAGAGGGAGTCCTTCCAGCCACCGAAGGAGTGGTAGCCGACGGGGACCGGGATCGGGACGTTCACGCCGACCATGCCGGCCTCGACCTCCAGCTGGAAGCGGCGGGCGGCGCCGCCGTCCCGCGTGAAGATCGCGGTGCCGTTGCCGAACGGCGAGGCGTTGATGAGGGCCATGCCCTCCTCGTAGGTGTCCACGCGGAGCACGCACAGGACGGGGCCGAAGATCTCGTCCTGGTACGCCTTGGCCGACGTGGGGACCTTGTCGAGGAGCGAGATGCCGATCCAGTGGCCGTCCTCGTGGCCGTCGACCGTGAAGCCCGTGCCGTCGAGGACGACGTCGCAGCCCTCGGCCGCCGCGCCCGTGACGTACGACGCGACCTTGTCGCGGTGGACCGCCGTGATCAGCGGGCCCATCTCGGACGTCGGGTCGTTGCCGGGGCCGATCTTGATCTTCTCGGCGCGCTCGCGGATCTTCTCCACCAGCTCGTCGCCGATCGCGCCGACCGCGACGACCGCGGAGATCGCCATGCAGCGCTCGCCGGCCGAGCCGTAGGCGGCGGAGACGGCGGCGTCGGCCGCCGCGTCCAGGTCGGCGTCGGGCAGGACCAGCATGTGGTTCTTGGCGCCGCCGAGGGCCTGGACGCGCTTGCCGTGCGCGGAGGCCGTGGTGTGGATGTAGCGGGCGATCGGGGTGGAGCCGACGAAGGAGACCGCCTTGACGTCCGGGTGCTCCAGGAGGCGGTCGACGGCCACCTTGTCGCCGTGGACGACGTTGAAGACACCGTCGGGCAGGCCGGCCTCGGCGAGCAGCTCGGCGATCTTGATGGACGCCGAGGGGTCCTTCTCCGACGGCTTCAGCACGAAGGTGTTGCCGCACGCGATGGCGAGGGGGAACATCCACATCGGGACCATCGCCGGGAAGTTGAACGGCGTGATGCCCGCGACGACACCCAGCGGCTGGCGGATCGAGGAGACGTCCACGCGGCTCGCGACCTGCGTCGACAGCTCGCCCTTCAGCTGCACGGTGATCCCGCACGCCAGGTCGACGATCTCCAGGCCGCGCGCGACCTCGCCGAGGGCGTCCGAGTGGACCTTGCCGTGCTCGGCGGTGATCAGCTCCGCGATCGCGTCCCGGTTGGCGTCCAGCAGCGCCCGGAACTTGAACAGGATCGAGGTGCGCTGGGCCAGCGAGGACTGGCCCCAGGTCACGAAGGCCTCCTTGGCGGTACGTACCGCCGCGTCGACCTCGTCGACGGTCGCGAAGGCGACCTTGGTGGTGACCGCGCCGGTCGCCGGGTCCGTGACCGGACCGAACGTACCCGACGCGCCTTCGACGGTCTTGCCGCCGATCCAGTGGTTGACGATCTTCGTCATGCCGAAAGACTCCTTCTTACAGATGGCGGCGTCGGGTAGAGACGTGCCGGTCGTACTCCTCGCGTGCCTTGACCGCCGATACTCGGGTCGCGGTCTCGGCCACAGGTACATCCCACCAGGCCTGCGCCGGGGGCGGGCCCGACACTGTGTCTGCGGTTTCGGTCTCCACGTAGACACAAGTGGGAGTGTCGGCGGCCCGTGCCTCGGCGAGGGCCGCGCGCAGGTCGCGGACCGTCTTGGCGCGCAGGACGCGCATGCCGAGGCTGGCCGCGTTGGCGGCGAGGTCCACGGGCAGCGGGGCGCCCGTGAACGTGCCGTCGTCCGGGTTCCGGTGCCGGTAGGCGGTGCCGAACCGCTCCCCGCCCACCGACTCCGACAGGCCGCCGATCGAGGCGTACCCGTGGTTCTGCACCAGCAGCATCTTGATCGGCACGTTCTCCTGGACGGCCGTCACGATCTCCGTCGGCATCATCAGATACGTGCCGTCGCCGACCAGCGCCCACACGGCCGTGCCGGGCGCCGCCTGCTGGACGCCGATCGCGGCGGGGATCTCGTAGCCCATGCAGGAGTAGCCGTACTCCAGGTGGTACTGGTCCCGCGACCGCGTCCGCCACAACTTGTGCAGGTCACCGGGGAGGGAGCCGGCCGCGTTGATGAGGATGTCGGACTCGTCGACGATCTCGTCGAGGAGGCCGAGGACCTGGGCCTGGGTGGGCCGGGTGTCCGGTTCCTCCGCCTCGTAGCAGGCGTCGACGCGGTGCTCCCAGCGCTGCTTGTCCTCGCCGTACTCGGCGACGTACGCGTCCGCGACCCGGTGGCCGTGCAGCTCCAGCGCCTGCACCAGTTCCTCCAGGCCGGCCCGAGCGTCCGCGATCAGCGGCAGCCCGGAGAGCTTGTGGCCGTCGTAGGGCGCGATGTTGAGGTTGAGGAAGCGGACGCCGTCGGCGGCGAAGAGGGTGCCGGAGGCGGTGGTGAAGTCCGTGTACCGGGTGCCCACGCCGATCACCAGGTCGGCGGTGCGGGCGAGTTCGTTGGCCGTCGCGGTGCCGGTGTGGCCGATGGCGCCGACGTCCTGCGGGTGGTCGTAGCGCAGGGAGCCCTTGCCGGCCTGGGTGGAGGCGACGGGGATGCCGGTGGTGTCGGCGAGTTCGGCGAGCGCCTCCTCGGCGCGGGCGTGGTGGACACCACCGCCGGCGACGATCAGCGGACGGCGGGCCTCACGGATCACCCGTACCGCGTCGGCGAGTTCGGCGGAGTCGGGGGCGGGTCGGCGTACGTGCCAGGTCCGTTCGGCGAAGAACTCCTCCGGCCAGTCGTACGCCTCCGCCTGCACGTCCTGCGGCAGCGCGAGGGTCACGGCGCCCGTGTCGACGGGGTCCGCGAGGACCCGCATCGCCTGGAGGGCGGCCGGTATCAGCGCCTCGGGGCGGGTGACCCGGTCGAAGTACCGCGACACCGGGCGCAGCGTGTCGTTGACGCTGATGTCGCCCGCGTACGGCACTTCGAGCTGCTGGAGGACCGGGTCCGCGGGCCGGGTCGCGAAGATGTCGCCGGGCAGGAGCAGCACCGGGAGGTGGTTGACGGTGGCGAGGGCGGCGCCGGTGACGAGGTTGGTGGCGCCGGGGCCGATCGACGTCGTCACGGCGTGCGTGGACAGGCGGCCCGACTGCCGGGCGTAGCCGACGGCCGCGTGCACCATGGCCTGTTCGTTGCGGCCCTGGTGGTACGGCATGGAGTCGGCGTACTCGACGAGCGCCTGGCCGAGGCCCGCGACGTTGCCGTGGCCGAAGATGCCCCAGGTGGCGCCGATCAGCCGCTGCCGCTGCCCGTCGCGCTCGGTGTACTGTGCGGCGAGGAACCGCACCAGCGCCTGCGCCACGGTGAGCCGCGTGGTCCCGGTGGTCATCGGTATCCCTCCGTGTGATCCGGGTGGAAGCAGATCCGCCACTGCCGCTCGGTGCCCGGACCGGCCATCACGTTCAGGTAGTACATGCTGTGGCCGGGCTGCGCGATGGACGGGCCGTGCCAGCCGTCGGGGACGAGGACGGCGTCACCCGAGCGGACCTCGGCGAGGACCTCGGAGCCGCCCTCGCGGGAGGGGAACACCCGCTGGTAGCCGAAGCCGTTCGGGCCGTCGATCTCGAAGTAGTAGATCTCCTCCAGCTCGGTCTCCTCCCCCGGCCGGTTCTCGTCGTGCTTGTGCGGCGGGTACGAGGACCAGTTGCCGCCCGGGGTGATGACCTCGACGGTGATGAGCTTGTCGCACTCGAAGGCGTCGGCGGAGGCGAAGTTGCGCACCTGGCGGGCGCAGTTGCCGCTGCCGCGGTCTTCGACGGGGACCTCCGGCGCGGGGCCGTAGC
>NZ_LIRK01000045.1 GCF_001419765.1 Streptomyces torulosus | reverse complement strand
GGTGACGCGGGGGGTGCGGGGCCGGAGCAGCTCGCGCTCATTCGGGAGGCCGTGAAGAAGGCCAGGGCGGCCCCCCGCCACGTCCGCGGCTTGGCCCGCGGCCGCCCTGGCCTTCTTCACGGCCTCCCGAATGAGCGCGAGCTGCTCCGGCCCCGCACCCCCCGCGTCACCACCACGCGTCCCGTCCTCGCTGCTCACGCCAGCATTCTCCCAAACCCCACTGACAACCGACGGCGCCCGCCGGTCCGGGATCGGCGGGCGCCGTCGGCCCGGTGACAACGCCGAGGCCCGGCGCCCCCAGAGGGGACACCGGGCCTCGGAAGGAACCGCGGGGTTCCGCGTGCTACAGACCCGCCGCCTCGCGGAGGGCGTCCACGCGGTCCGTGCGCTCCCACGTGAAGTCGGGGAGCTCACGGCCGAAGTGGCCGTACGCGGCGGTCTGGCCGTAGATCGGGCGGAGCAGGTCGAGGTCGCGGATGATCGCGGCGGGGCGGAGGTCGAAGACCTCGTCGATCGCCTTCTCGATCTTGTCCGTGTCGATCTTGGCGGTGCCGAAGGTCTCGACGAAGAGACCGACGGGCTCGGCCTTGCCGATGGCGTAGGCGACCTGGACCTCGCAGCGGGAGGCGAGGCCCGCGGCGACCACGTTCTTGGCGACCCAGCGCATCGCGTACGCGGCGGAGCGGTCGACCTTGGACGGGTCCTTGCCGGAGAAGGCGCCGCCGCCGTGGCGGGCCATGCCGCCGTACGTGTCGATGATGATCTTGCGGCCGGTGAGGCCGGCGTCGCCCATCGGGCCGCCGATCTCGAAGCGGCCGGTCGGGTTGACCAGCAGGCGGTAGCCCTCGGTGTCCAGCTTGATGCCGTCGTC
This sequence comes from Streptomyces torulosus, assembly GCF_001419765.1. GTDB lineage: Bacteria > Actinomycetota > Actinomycetes > Streptomycetales > Streptomycetaceae > Streptomyces > Streptomyces torulosus. The sequence goes on along the minus strand of NZ_LIRK01000045.1, from coordinate 16,141 downwards.
GAGGAGGGCCTTCAGCTCCGGCTCCACCACGAACTCACGGATGTCCGGGGCGAGCAGCGACTCCAGGTCGATGTCGCTGGCGTGCTGCGAGGAGACGACGACCGTGTCGAGGCGGACCGCCTTGTCACCGTCGTACTCGATGGTGACCTGGGTCTTGCCGTCGGGACGCAGGTAGGGGATGGTGCCGTTCTTGCGGACCTCGGACAGGCGCTTGGACAGACGGTGCGCCAGGAAGATCGGCAGCGGCATCAGCGTCGGCGTCTCGTCCGTCGCGTAGCCGAACATCAGGCCCTGGTCGCCGGCGCCCTGGCGGTCCAGCTCGTCCTCGTCGCCCTCGACCCGGTTCTCGTACGCCGTGTCGACACCCTGCGCGATGTCCGGGGACTGCGAGCCGATGGACACCGACACACCACAGGACGCGCCGTCGAAGCCCTTCTTCGACGAGTCGTAGCCGATGGCCAGGATCGTGTCGCGGACGAGCTGGGCGATCGGCGCGTAGGCCTTGGTCGTGACCTCGCCGGCCACGTGCACCAGGCCGGTCGTGATGAGCGTCTCCACCGCGACACGGGACGTGGGGTCCTCGCGCAGCAGTGCATCGAGAATGGCATCGCTGATCTGGTCAGCGATCTTGTCGGGGTGACCCTCGGTCACGGACTCCGAGGTGAACAGGCGACGGGACACAACGCTCCCTGTGGTTGCAGCGGCTGCTGGCTGATCATTGGCGGACGGGACGGGGGCTGCGCCCGGCGTCGTCCGTGAACAGTTTATCGGTCGGTCTCGACCACCGGCCCACCCGTCTCGCCTCTCGGGAGCTCTGTGACCTGCGGCACGTGCATTCTGCCCAATGGTCGTCGCTGTCCGCCAGGGTCGCCACACCCCTAAGTTGCGTACTGTTCACGGTCCGTGGCGCGAATGGAGCAGTCAGCCCAGCCGGTGCACGACCAGGTCCCACACCGTGTCGGCCAGGGCTTCCTTCGGGCCGTACGGCACGGCCGTCTCGCTCCCGTCGGCTCCCAGTACGACGGCCTCGTTCTCCTCGGAGCCGAAGGTCTTGCGCTCCCCCACCTCGTTCACCACGAGGAGGTCGCAGCCCTTGCGCGCCAGTTTGGCGCGGCCGTTGGCGAGGACGTCGTCGGTCTCCGCGGCGAAGCCGACGACCAGTTGCTCCGGACGGGGGCGGTCGGCCGCTATCTCGGCGAGGATGTCCGGATTACGGACCAGGACGATCGGCTCGGGGTCCTGGCCGTCCTTCTTCTTGATCTTGCCGGTGGCGTAGGTCTCGGGGCGGAAGTCCGCCACGGCGGCCGCCATCACCACCACGTCCGCGTCCGGCGCCGCCTTGAGCACCGCCTCGCGCAGCTGGACCGCCGTGCCGACGCGGACGATGTCCACGCCCGCCGGGTCCGGCAGCCCGGTGTTCGCCTCGATCAGTGTGACCCGGGCGCCCCGGGCGGCGGCCGTGCGGGCGAGGGCGTACCCCTGCTTGCCCGAGGAGCGGTTGCCGAGGAAGCGGACGGGGTCGAGGGGCTCGCGCGTGCCGCCGGCGCTGACCACGACATGCCGTCCGGCGAGGTCCGGTCCGGCGATGCCACGGGCGAGCACCCGGCGGCAGACCTCGAAGATCTCGGCGGGGTCAGGCAGCCGGCCCTTGCCGGTATCGACGCCGGTCAGCCGGCCCACGGCCGGGTCGATGACGAGGGCGCCGCGGCGGCGCAGCGTCGCCACGTTCTCCTGGGTGGCGGGGTGCTCCCACATCTCGGTGTGCATCGCGGGGGCGAACACGACGGGGCAGCGGGCGGTGAGCAGGGTGTTGGTCAGCAGGTCGTCGGCGAGGCCGTGAGCGGCCTTGGCGAGCATGTCGGCCGTCGCCGGGGCCACGACGACGAGGTCGGCCTCCTGGCCGATGCGGACGTGGGGCACCTCGTGGACGCCGTCCCAGACCTCGGTGGAGACCGGGTTGCCGGAGAGCGCGGACCAGGTGGCGGCACCGACGAAGTGCAGCGCGGAGTCGGTCGGCACGACCCGCACGTCATGCCCGGACTCGGTCAGCCGGCGCAGCAGCTCGCACGCCTTGTAGGCGGCGATGCCACCGCTGACCCCCAGAACGACCTTCGGCTTGCCCACCGGGCCTCCCCGCACTCGAACCCGAACCTGACAGACGTACACCGCGGCTCGTCGGCGTACGCATCCATCACACACCACAGGCCCGACAGTCGCGCTGCCGGGCCTGTGGAAAAACCTACCGCGGTCCGCGGATATGACTATCCGAGGAAACCGTCGTGTGCTGCTTACGCGGGGCCGTCGACGGCCTCGGACGTCAGCAGACCCGCGTTGATCTCGCGCAGGGCGATCGAGAGCGGCTTCTCGTGGACGTGCGTGTCGACGAGGGGACCGACGTACTCGAGGAGGCCCTCGCCGAGCTGCGAGTAGTACGCGTTGATCTGGCGGGCACGCTTGGCCGCGTAGATCACGAGGCTGTACTTCGAGTCCGTGGCCTCGAGGAGCTCGTCGATCGGCGGGTTGATGATGCCCTCGGGCGCGGAGATGGAAGAGGACACGCTCTACCTTCCGATGGATGGGAAAGATTCAGTGTGCATCGTCAGTGACGATCACACAACGTCCATCAAGGCTAGCAGCTCGCGGGCCACGTCCTCGACGGAGGTGTTGACCAGGGTGACGTCGAACTCCGGCTCGGCCGCGAGTTCGACCTTGGCCGCGTCCAGGCGGCGTTCGATCACCTCGGGCGGTTCGGTGCCCCGGCCGGTGAGCCGGCGGACCAGCTCGTCCCAGGAGGGCGGAGCCAGGAACACCAGCTGGGCGTCGGGCATGGTCTCGCGGACCTGCCGGGCGCCCTGGAGGTCGATCTCCAGCAGGACCGGCTCGCCGCGCTCCAGGCGTTCGAGCACGGCACCCCGTGGGGTGCCGTAGCGGTTACCGGCGAACTCGGCCCACTCCAGCAGCTCGCCGTTGGCGATCAGCTTGTCCATCTCGTCGTCTGTGACGAAGAAGTAGTGGACGCCGTCCTTCTCGCCGGGGCGGGGCTTGCGGGTCGTCGCCGACACCGAGAGCCAGACCTCGGGGTGTGCCTTGCGCATATGGGCGACGACCGTGCTCTTGCCGACCCCCGAGGGGCCGGAGAGCACGGTCAGCCGCGGACGTACGTCCGGGGGCTCGGGGGTCGTCCCCCGGAATGTTGCAGCCATGCAGCGATTATTCCAGCAATCCCGGAGTGCCCGGGACTTCCTGTCCGGAGTACCCGGATCAGGAACCGGTGCTGCCGAACTCACGCTCCAGGGATGCGATCTGGTTGGAGCCGAGGCCGCGCACACGACGGCTCTCGGAGATGCCGAGTCGCTCCATGATCTGCTTGGCGCGGACCTTGCCCACGCCGGGCAGCGACTCAAGGAGAGCGGAGACCTTCATCTTGCCGATGACGTCGTTCTCCTGGCCCTGCTTGATGACCTCGTGCAGGGAGGCGCCGGAGTGCTTGAGTCGATTCTTGACCTCGGCCCGCTCCCGGCGAGCCGCGGCGGCCTTTTCGAGCGCGGCTGCGCGCTGTTCAGGGGTAAGGGGCGGAAGAGCCACGCCTACGTCACCTCGGATGTCGAACTGTCGGATACGGACCGGTGAGGAACCTAGTCGCCCCACACCTGGGGAGTACGAGCAACACGCCTGCCCGTTCTCCCCTTACTGCCTGGAGGGCGTGGGAGGTGCCCTCACTCGTCGGAGACTAGCGGCCAACTCCGCCAGAGTCAGCGAGAACAGCGGAAAAGTCCTGGTCAGCCTCCCTGGAGTCGGACATAAGCCGCATAATGCCCCGGATTTGAGGATGTATTCAGACTCAAGCCGTCCGGTAAGCGCCGCCGGAGCACTCATCGGAGGTCTCAGGCGGCCTCCACGGCGGCCCTGATCTCGTCCGCGAAACGATCCGAGGCGTCACGCAGCGCGACGACATCGGGACCGTGACGAAGAACACCCCGGCTGACATTGGGCACCACATGGCGCACGGCCGCCCCGAAGACCGCCGGGAGATCGGACGGGGTGGCCCCCTGCGCCCCGATGCCGGGCGCGAGGAGAGGTCCGTTGATCTGAAGGTCGTACGAGGAGAGGTCGCCGAGCGTGGCGCCGACGACGGCACCGAAGGACCCCATGGGCTCCTCCCCCGCGTTCTCGGCGGCCAGATGCGCCAGCATCGTCGCCCCGACGTCCCGCCCGGCGGCGTCCTCCGTGCGCACGGCGTGCTGCACCTCGCCGCCCTCCGGGTTGGAGGTCAGCGCCAGCACGAACAGCCCGGCGCCGTTCTCCCGCGCGAGGTCCACGGCCGGCTTCAGGGAGCCGTAGCCGAGGTACGGCGAGACCGTCAGCGCGTCCGAGAACAGGGGCGCGTCCTTGTGCAGGAAGGTCTCGGCGTACGCGGCCATGGTGGAGCCGATGTCGCCGCGCTTGGCGTCCATGACCACCAGCGCACCGGCGGACCGCGCCTCCTCGACGGACTTCTCCAGGACGGCGATGCCGCGCGAGCCGAAGCGCTCGAAGAACGCGCTCTGCGGCTTGAGGACGGCCACCCGGCCCGCCAGCGCCTCGACGACGGTCCGGCTGAAGCGCTCCAGGCCCGCGATGTCGTCGTTCAGACCCCAGGCGGTGAGCAGGGCGGAGTGCGGGTCGATCCCGACGCAGAGCGGGCCGCGTTCGTCCATGGCGTGGCGCAGTCGCGCGCCGAAGGGCTCGGTCATGCCGTCTTCTTCCTCACGTCGGCGCCGACCGCGTCGGCGAGGGTGGCGTACGGGCTGGTGCGGAGCCGGGCGGCGAGGCCCTTGTGGACGGCGCGCGCCCAGAAGGGGCCCTCGTAGACGAAGGCGCTGTAGCCCTGGACGAGGGTGGCGCCGGCGAGGATGCGCTGCCAGGCGTCCTCGGCGTTCTCGATGCCGCCGACGCCCACCAGGGTGATCCGGTCGCCCACGCGCGCGTAGAGACGGCGCAGGACCGCGAGGGAGCGGGCCTTCAGCGGGGCGCCGGAGAGTCCGCCGGTCTCCTTCACGAGGGAGGGCTCGGAGGTCAGACCGAGTCCCTCGCGCGCGATGGTGGTGTTGGTGGCGATGATCCCGTCCAGGCCCAGCTCCACGGCGAGGTCGGCGACGGCGTCGATGTCCTCGTCGGCGAGGTCGGGGGCGATCTTCACCAGCAGCGGCACCCGGCGGGTGCGCACCGTGCGGTCGGCGGCCTCGCGGACGGCGGTCAGCAGGGGCCGCAGCGCCTCGGTGGCCTGGAGGTTGCGCAGACCGGGCGTGTTGGGCGAGGAGACGTTCACGACCAGGTAGTCGGCGTACGGGGCGAGGCGCTCGGTGGACTTCACGTAGTCCGCGGCGGCCTCCTCCTCGGGGACGACCTTGGTCTTGCCGATGTTGACGCCCACGACCGTCCTGAAGACGGGGTTGCGGGAGGCCAGTCGGGCGGCGACGGCCAGGGAGCCCTCGTTGTTGAAGCCCATGCGGTTGATCAGCGCCCGGTCGCCGACCAGGCGGAACAGCCGCTTCTTGGGGTTGCCGGGCTGCGCCTCGCCCGTGACGGTGCCGATCTCGACGTGGTCGAAGCCCAGCATCGACATTCCGTCGACGGCGACGGCGTTCTTGTCGAAGCCGGCGGCCAGCCCGAACGGGCCGTGCATGCGCAGGCCGAACGCCTCCGTGCGCAGTTCCTCGTAGCGGGGCGCGAGCGCGGCCGCGAGACAGGTGCGCAGCACGGGGACGCGTGCGGCGAGACGGATCCAGCGGAAGGCCAGGTAGTGGGCCTCCTCGGGGTCCATCCGGGTGAAAACCAGACGGAAGAACAGCTTGTACATCTCGAAGTCCTCGGGTCCTCATGAGGGCTCACGTCCTCATGACAGGTGTCCTCATGAAGAGGGGGACACCGTTTCCGGTGTCCCCCTCAGGGCTGCTAGTCGCGGGCCGCGATCAGGTGTTCGGCGTGTTCCTGGAGTGAGCGCACCCCGACGTCACCGTGGTTGAGCGCGTCGATGCCCTGGACGGCCGCGGCGAGCGCCTGGACCGTCGTCAGGCACGGCACGGAGCGGGCCACGGCGGCCGTACGGATGTCGTAGCCGTCGAGGCGGCCGCCGGTGCCGTACGGGGTGTTGACGATGAGGTCGACCTCGCCGTCGTGGATGAGCTGGACGATGGTCTTCTCGCCGTTCGGGCCGGTGCCCTCGGACTGCTTGCGGACGACCGTGGCGTTGATGCCGTTGCGCTTGAGCACCTCGGCTGTGCCGGACGTGGCGAGCAGTTCGAAGCCGTGGGCGACCAGCTCGCGCGCCGGGAAGATCATCGAGCGCTTGTCCCGGTTGGCGACCGAGATGAACGCGCGGCCCTTGGTGGGCAGCGGGCCGTACGCGCCGGCCTGCGACTTGGCGTACGCCGTGCCGAAGACCGAGTCGATGCCCATGACCTCGCCGGTGGAGCGCATCTCCGGGCCGAGGACCGTGTCGACGCCGCGCCCGTGGATGTCGCGGAAGCGCGACCACGGCATGACGGCCTCCTTGACGGAGATCGGCGCGTCCAGCGGCAGCTCGCCGCCGTCGCCGTTCTTCGGCAGCAGCCCCTCCTCGCGCAGCTCGGCGATGGTCGCGCCCAGCGAGATCCGGGCGGCGGCCTTGGCGAGCGGCACCGCGGTCGCCTTCGAGGTGAAGGGGACGGTGCGGGAGGCGCGCGGGTTGGCCTCCAGGACGTAGAGGATGTCGCCGGCCATCGCGAACTGGATGTTGATCAGTCCGCGGACGCCGACGCCCTTGGCGATGGCCTCGGTGGAGGCTCGCAGGCGCTTGATGTCGAAACCGCCGAGGGTGATCGGGGGCAGGGCGCACGCCGAGTCGCCGGAGTGGATGCCGGCCTCCTCGATGTGCTCCATGACGCCGCCGAGGTACAGCTCCTCGCCGTCGTAGAGGGCGTCGACGTCGATCTCGATCGCGTCGTCGAGGAACCGGTCGACGAGGACGGGCCGGGAGGGGCTGATCTCGGTCGACTCGGCGATGTACGCCTCCAGGCGCGCCTCGTCGTAGACGATCTCCATGCCGCGTCCGCCGAGGACGTACGACGGCCGGACGAGGACCGGGTAGCCGATCTCGTCGGCGATGGCCTTGGCGCCCGCGAAGGTGGTCGCCGTGCCGTGCTTCGGGGCCGGGAGGCCGGCCTCGGCGAGGACCTGGCCGAAGGCTCCGCGGTCCTCGGCGGCGTGGATGGCCTCCGGGGAGGTGCCCACGACCGGTACGCCGTTGTCCTTGAGCGCCTGCGACAGGCCCAGCGGGGTCTGGCCGCCGAGCTGGACGACGACGCCCGCGATGGGGCCGGCCAGCGACTCGGCGTGCACGATCTCCAGCACGTCTTCCAGCGTGAGCGGCTCGAAGTACAGGCGGTCCGAGGTGTCGTAGTCGGTGGAGACGGTCTCCGGGTTGCAGTTGACCATCACGGTCTCGTAGCCCGCGTCGCTGAGCGCGAAGGAGGCGTGGACGCAGGAGTAGTCGAACTCGATGCCCTGGCCGATGCGGTTCGGGCCGGAGCCCAGGATGATGACGGCCGGCTTCTCGCGGGGCGCGACCTCGCTCTCCTCGTCGTAGGAGGAGTAGAAGTACGGGGTCCTCGCGGCGAACTCGGCGGCGCAGGTGTCGACCGTCTTGTACACCGGGCGTACGCCGAGCGCGTGCCGGACCTCGCGCACGACGTCCTCGCGCAGCCCGCGGATCTCGCCGATCTGCTGGTCGGAGAAGCCGTGCCGCTTGGCCTCGGCGAGCAGGTCGGGGTCGAGCTTGTCGGCGGCGGCCAGCTCGTCCGCGATCTCCTTGATGAGGAAGAGCTGGTCGACGAACCAGGGGTCGATCTTCGTGGACTCGAAGACCTCCTCCTGGGTGGCGCCGGCGCGGATGGCCTGCATGACGGTGTTGATGCGCCCGTCGGTGGGGCGGACCGCCTCGCGCAGCAGCTCCGCCTTGTCGCCGGGCTCGCCGACGAAGGTGAACTGGCTGCCCTTCTTCTCCAGCGAGCGCAGTGCCTTCTGGAGGGCCTCGGTGAAGTTGCGGCCGATCGCCATGGCCTCGCCGACCGACTTCATGGTCGTGGTGAGCGAGGAGTCGGCGGAGGGGAACTTCTCGAAGGCGAAGCGCGGGGCCTTCACGACGACGTAGTCGAGCGTCGGCTCGAAGGAGGCCGGGGTCTGCTCGGTGATGTCGTTCGGGATCTCGTCCAGCGTGTAGCCGACGGCGAGCTTCGCGGCGATCTTGGCGATCGGGAAACCGGTCGCCTTGGAGGCGAGGGCGGACGAGCGCGAGACACGCGGGTTCATCTCGATGACGATGACCCGGCCGTCCTCGGGGTTCACCGCGAACTGGATGTTGCAGCCGCCGGTGTCGACGCCGACCTCGCGGATGATCGCGATGCCGACGTCACGCAGCACCTGGTACTCGCGGTCGGTGAGCGTCATCGCGGGCGCGACGGTGATCGAGTCACCGGTGTGCACGCCCATGGGGTCGAAGTTCTCGATGGAGCAGACGACCACGACGTTGTCGTGCTTGTCGCGCATCAGCTCCAGCTCGTACTCCTTCCAGCCGAGGATGGACTCCTCCAGGAGCACCTCGGTGGTCGGCGACAGGGTGAGGCCCTGACCGGCGATCCGGCGCAGCTCCTCCTCGTCGTGCGCGAAGCCGGAGCCGGCGCCGCCCATGGTGAAGGAGGGGCGGACGACGACCGGGTAGCCGCCGAGGGTCTCGACGCCCGCGAGGACGTCCTCCATGGAGTGGCAGATGACCGAGCGGGCGGACTCGCCGTGCCCGATCTTGGCGTTGACCGCCTCGACGACCAGCTTGAACTGGTCGCGGTCCTCGCCCTTGTGGATCGCCTCGACCTTGGCGCCGATCAGCTCGACGCCGTACTTCTCCAGGACGCCGTTGTCGTGGAGCGAGATGGCGGTGTTGAGCGCGGTCTGGCCGCCGAGGGTCGGGAGCAGCGCGTCGGGGCGCTCCTTGGCGATGATCTTCTCGACGAACTCGGGGGTGATCGGCTCGACGTAGGTGGCGTCGGCGATCTCCGGGTCGGTCATGATCGTCGCCGGGTTGGAGTTCACCAGGACGACGCGCAGGCCCTCGGCCTTGAGGACGCGGCACGCCTGCGTGCCGGAGTAGTCGAACTCGGCGGCCTGGCCGATGACGATCGGGCCGGAGCCGATGACCAGGACGGACTGGATATCGGTGCGCTTAGGCACGCTGGCCCTCCATCAGGGATACGAAGCGGTCGAACAGGTAGGCGGCGTCGTGCGGGCCGGCTGCCGCTTCGGGGTGGTACTGGACGCTGAAAGCCGGGCGGTCGAGGAGCTGCAGCCCCTCCACCACGTTGTCGTTGAGGCACACGTGGGAGACCTCGGCGCGGCCGTAGGGGGTCTCGGAGACCTTGTCGAGCGGGGCGTCGACGGCGAAGCCGTGGTTGTGCGCGGTGACCTCGACCTTGCCGGTCGTACGGTCCTGCACCGGCTGGTTGATGCCGCGGTGGCCGTACTTCAGCTTGTAGGTGCCGAAGCCGAGGGCGCGGCCGAGGATCTGGTTGCCGAAGCAGATGCCGAACAGCGGGGTGCCGCGCTCCAGGACCGCCCGCATCACGGAGACCGGGTGGTCGGCGGTGGCCGGGTCGCCGGGGCCGTTGGAGAAGAACACGCCGTCGGGGTTCACGGCGTAGACCTCGTCGGCGGTCGCCGTGGCGGGCAGCACGTGCACCTCGATGCCGCGCTCGGCCATGCGGTGCGGGGTCATGCCCTTGATGCCGAGGTCGACGGCGGCGACGGTGAACTTCTTCTCGCCGATCGCGGGGACGACGTACGGCTCCTTGGTGGCGACCTCCGCGGAGAGGTCGGCGCCCTTCATCTCGGGGGCCTGGCGGACCTCGGCGAGCATGGTGCCCTCGTCGGGCAGGGCGTTGCCGGAGAAGATGCCCACACGCATGGCGCCGCGCTCGCGCAGATGGCGGGTGAGGGCGCGGGTGTCGACGCCGCTGATGCCGACGACGCCCTGCTGGGCGAGCTCCTCGTCGAGGGTGCGCCGGGAGCGCCAGTTGGACGGCACGCGCGCGGGGTCGCGGACGACGTAGCCCGCGACCCAGATCCGCCGCGATTCGGGGTCCTCGTCGTTGACACCGGTGTTGCCGACGTGCGGGGCGGTCATCACGACGACCTGGCGGTGGTACGACGGGTCGGTGAGGGTCTCCTGGTAGCCGGTCATACCGGTGGAGAACACGGCCTCGCCGAAGGTCACCCCCACGGCCCCGTAGGCGCGGCCGCGGAACATCCGGCCGTCCTCCAGGACGAGTACCGCGGGAACCTTGGTGGCTCCCCTAGTGGAGGTCGTCATCGTGCGCCTTCCGTTTCCGTCTTCTTGATCATCTGGTTCAGGGTCTCGACCCACTCGTTGTGTTCGGCCGCGTGGTCGGAGCGGAACCCGGAGTCGAGGAGCTTGTCGCCGTGTGCCCAGGTGACGACGAGCAGTCCGCCCTCGGTGAGGACCTTGCCGGCGATGCCCTTGTCGAGCCGGGCCTCGCGCAGCGCCTCGCGCGGGACGAAGAAGTCCGTCGCTCCGGGCCGTACGACGTCCAGGCCCACGTCCGTCAGGGTGAGCTCGACCCTGCTGCGGGTGCCCAGGCCGTGCGCCACGATGCGGTCGAGCCACTGCCCGGCGGTGGTGGAGCCGTGGTAGCGGCCGCTCATCGTCAGTCTGGCCTCACCGGGCTCCTCCGGCACGGCGGGCAGCTCCGGCAGGTCGCTCTGGAGGGTGCCGCGCCACTTCCAGCCCTCGCGCATCAGCCAGTAGACGAGGGCGACGAAGAGAGCGAGTCCGACGACCCAGCCGATGCGTCCGGCCCAGTTGGTGACCTCGGCCGATTCCTTCTGGGCGGCCAGCAGAATTACAGGTGTCACGTGAGCTTCCCGTCGACGAGCGTGGCCTTGCCCCGCAGCCACGTGTGCGTGACACGGCCCGGCAGCTCGCGGCCCTCGTACGGGGTGTTGCGGCTGCGCGAGGCGAAGCCCGCGGAGTCCACCGCACCACGGTATGCCGTGTCGACGAGCGTGAGGTTGGCGGGCTCACCTGCCGAGACGGGACGGCCGTGACCGGCGGCCTGCCCGATGCGCGCGGGCGTGATCGACATCCGGTCCGCGACGCCCGCCCAGTCGAGCAGCCCGGTCTCGACCATCGTCTCCTGGACCACCGACAGGGCGGTCTCCAGGCCGACCATGCCCATGGCGGCCGCGGCCCACTCGCAGTCCTTGTCCTCGTGCGGGTGGGGGGCGTGGTCGGTGGCGACGATGTCGATCGTGCCGTCGGCGAGCGCCTCGCGCAGGGCCAGCACGTCGCGCTCGGTGCGCAGCGGCGGGTTGACCTTGTAGACCGGGTTGTACGAGCGCACCAGCTCGTCGGTGAGGAGCAGGTGGTGCGGGGTGACCTCGGCGGTGACGTCGATGCCGCGGGACTTGGCCCAGCGGACGATCTCGACGGACCCGGCGGTCGACAGATGGCAGATGTGGACGCGGGACCCGACGTGCTCGGCGAGCAGGACGTCGCGGGCGATGATCGACTCCTCGGCCACCGCGGGCCAGCCGCCGAGCCCCAGCTCGGCGGAGACGACGCCCTCGTTCATCTGGGCGCCCTCGGTGAGCCGCGGCTCCTGGGCGTGCTGGGCGACGACACCGCCGAAGGCCTTCACGTACTCCAGGGCGCGGCGCATGATCACCGCGTCGTGCACGCACTTGCCGTCGTCGGAGAAGACGGTGACGCCGGCGGCCGACTCGTGCATGGCGCCCAGCTCGGCGAGCTTCTGGCCTTCGAGGCCGACGGTGACGGCGCCGATGGGCTGGACGTCGCAGTAGCCGTGCTCCTTGCCGAGCCGGTAGACCTGCTCGACCACGCCGGCGGTGTCGGCGACCGGGAAGGTGTTGGCCATGGCGAACACGGCGGTGAAGCCGCCGGAGGCCGCCGCGCGGGTGCCGGTGAGGACCGTCTCGGAGTCCTCGCGGCCGGGCTCGCGCAGATGGGTGTGCAGGTCGACCAGGCCCGGCAGGAGGACCTTGCCGCCGGCCTCGACGACCTCGGCACCCTCGGCGGACAGCCCGGTGCCCACTTCGGCGATGGTCTCGCCGTCGATCAGCACGTCCTGCGGCTCGCCGCCGAGCACCTTCGCACCACGGATCAGGATCTTGCTCATCTGTCTTACTTCTCCTCGGTGGTGCGGGTGTGGGTGACGGCGGGCTCGTTGCCCCCGAGCAGCAGGTAGAGGACGGCCATGCGGATGGAGACGCCGTTGGCGACCTGCTCGACGACGGTGCAGCGGTCGGAGTCGGCGACCTCGGCGGTGATCTCCATGCCGCGGACCATCGGGCCGGGGTGCATCACGATCGCGTGCTCGGGCATCCGTGCCATGCGGTCGCCGTCGAGGCCGTAGCGCCGGGAGTACTCGCGCTCGGTGGGGAAGAACGCGGCGTGCATGCGCTCGCGCTGCACGCGCAGCATCATCACGGCGTCGGACTTGGGCAGCGTGCTGTCGAGGTCGTACGACACCTCGCAGGGCCAGGACTCGATGCCGACCGGCAGCAGGGTGGGCGGCGCGACGAGGGTGACCTCGGCGCCGAGGGTGTGCAGCAGGTCGACGTTGGAGCGGGCGACGCGGCTGTGCAGGACGTCGCCGACGAGCGTGATGCGCTTGCCGGACAGGTCCTGGCCGAGGCCGGCGTCCCGGCCGACGAGGCGGCGGCGCATGGTGAAGGCGTCGAGCAGGGCCTGGGTCGGGTGCTGGTGGGTGCCGTCGCCCGCGTTGATGACGGCGGCGTCGATCCAGCCGGAGTTCGCCAGGCGGTACGGCGCTCCGGAGGCGCCGTGGCGGATGACGACGGCGTCGACACCCATGGCTTCGAGGGTCTGGGCGGTGTCCTTGAGGGACTCGCCCTTGGACACGCTCGATCCCTTGGCGGAGAAGTTGATGACGTCCGCGGAGAGGCGCTTCTCGGCGGCCTCGAAGGAGATCCGGGTGCGGGTGGAGTCCTCGAAGAAGAGGTTGACGATCGTGCGGCCGCGCAGGGTCGGCAGCTTCTTGATCGGCCGGTCGGCGACCCGGGCCATCTCCTCGGCGGTGTCGAGGATCAGGACGGCGTCGTCGCGGGTGAGGTCGGCGGCCGAGATGAGATGACGCTGCATCTGTCAGGCTCCGTAAAGGCGATTCGATATCGGGAGGCGAGGCCCGGCCGGCCGGTCACAGCCGGGCGGGCGGACGCGCGGGTGGGCGACGCGGGGCGCACGGCAGGGCCGTACGCCGGGTGGTCGCTACTGCTGCGCGCCCCGGGCGGCCGGCTTCGCACCGAGCAGCACGGTGTCCCGACCGTCCTCCTCGGCGAGCTGGACCTTGACCGTCTCCCGCAGCGACGTGGGGAGGTTCTTGCCGACGTAGTCGGCGCGGATGGGCAGTTCGCGGTGGCCGCGGTCGACGAGGACCGCGAGCTGGACGGCGCGCGGGCGGCCGATGTCGTTCAGCGCGTCGAGCGCCGCGCGGATCGTGCGGCCGGAGAAGAGGACGTCGTCGACGAGGACGACGAGGCGGCCGTCGATCCCGTCACCGGGGATCTCCGTGCGGGCCAGCGCGCGCGGCGGGTGCATGCGCAGGTCGTCGCGGTACATGGTGATGTCGAGCGAGCCGACCGGGATCTTGCGGTCGGTGATCTCCGCCAGCTTGTCGGCGAGCCGCCGGGCGAGGAAGACGCCCCGGGTCGGGATGCCGAGGAGCACCACGTCGTCGGCGCCCTTGGCGCGTTCGACGATCTCGTGGGCGATGCGGGTCAGTACGCGTGCGATGTCGGGGGCCTCGAGGACGGGCCTGGCATCGGACGGCTGCGGATCCTGTTGCGGATTTTCCTGCGTGTCCATACGAAACGGACCTCCTTCTCCGCCTCACGGGACGGACCTTAAAGGACGTCGGATTTGCGCCATCCACGGTAGCAGGCCCCGGCAACGCCCCTGATCACCCCCCTGGCTCAATGGAGAGCGTTTACCACGGAAGAGTCGGTCCGGACCATTCGGCTTGACGGGGCAGAGTCACGCTGCGTAACCTCACAGTGAGTCACCAGCCTTCGTCCGGGGAGCCATATGTCCAGCGAATACGCCAAACAGCTCGGGGCCAAGCTCCGGGCCATCCGCACCCAGCAGGGCCTTTCCCTCCACGGTGTCGAGGAGAAGTCCCAGGGACGCTGGAAGGCGGTCGTGGTCGGTTCGTACGAGCGCGGCGACCGCGCCGTCACCGTGCAGCGCCTTGCGGAGCTGGCGGATTTCTATGGAGTTCCCGTGCAGGAGCTGCTTCCCGGGACGACCCCCGGTGGCGCGGCCGAGCCGCCGCCGAAGCTCGTCCTCGACCTGGAGCGCCTGGCCAACGTCCCGGCCGAGAAGGCGGGCCCGCTCCAGCGGTACGCCGCGACGATCCAGTCCCAGCGCGGTGACTACAACGGCAAGGTGCTCTCCATCCGTCAGGACGACCTGCGCACACTCGCCGTCATCTACGACCAGTCCCCCTCGGTCCTGACCGAGCAGCTGATCAGCTGGGGTGTCCTGGACGCGGACGCGCGTCGCGCCGTCTCCCACGACGAGGGCTGAATCCTCGGGCGAGGCTCAGCAGAAACGTGCCGCCGGGGTGGCCGGAACCTTTCGGTTCGGGCCACCCCGGCGGTTTTCTGTCTCCAGGGACGCGGAGGGGGACGCTGCGGGGACGCTGATGGGCCTGCGTCGCCGACGGCTTCCCATAGGAGGTCGGCCTCGCGTGGGAGGTCCCTATTCGGCTTCCCTGCGGAGCGACGGCTTCAGGTCCTTGAGGCGCCCGAGCAGTCCGTTCACGAACGACGGGGAGTCGTCCGTGGAGAACTCCTTCGCCAGCTGCACCATCTCGTCCAGCACCACCGCGTCCGGGGTCTCGTCGACCCAGATCAGCTCGTAGGCGCCGAGCCGCAGGATGTTGCGGTCCACGACCGGCATCCGATCGAGGGTCCAGCCCACCGAGTACTGCGCGATCAGCTCGTCGATGCGCTTGGCGTACTCGGAGTACCCCTCGACCAGCTGCATCGTGTACTCGCTGACCGGCGGCTGCCTGGTGTCGGACCGGGAGTGCCGGATCCAGTCCGCGAGGACGGTCAGGACGTCGGCCCCGCGCTGGTCGCCCTCGAAGAGGATCTGGAAGGCGCGCTTGCGGGCCGTGTTACGGGCAGCCACGGTTAGCTGTTCACCCGGCCGAGGTAGTCGCTCGTGCGGGTGTCGACCTTGATCTTCTCACCGGTGGTGATGAAGAGGGGCACCTGGATCTGGTGGCCGGTCTCCAGGGTGGCGGGCTTGGTGCCACCGGTGGAGCGGTCGCCCTGGACGCCCGGCTCGGTCTCCTGGATGACGAGCTCGACGGCGGCCGGCAGCTCGACGAAGAGCACCTCGCCCTCGTGCTGCGCGACGGTGGCGGTGAAGCCCTCGATCAGGAAGTTGGCGGCGTCGCCGACGGCCTTGCGGTCGACCATCAGCTGGTCGTAGGTCTCCATGTCCATGAAGACGAAGTACTCGCCGTCCATGTAGGAGAACTGCATGTCGCGCTTGTCGACGGTGGCCGTCTCGACCTTCACGCCGGCGTTGAAGGTCTTGTCGACGACCTTCCCGGAGAGCACGTTCTTGAGCTTGGTGCGCACGAAGGCCGGGCCCTTGCCGGGCTTGACGTGCTGGAACTCGACGACGGACCAGAGCTGGCCGCCGTCGAGCTTGAGCACCATGCCGTTCTTGAGGTCGTTCGTGGAAGCCACGGTTGCTTCAATCTCCTGGACTTACGTGGACGACCCCGGGGCACGCGCGCAGCTCAAGGGCTAGAGCGCGAGCAGCTCCTTGGTCGTGATGGTGAGTAGCTCGGGTCCGCCGTCCGCCTCGGGGCGTACGACGAGCGTGTCATCGATCCGGACACCGCCCCGGCCCGGGAGGTGGACCCCCGGTTCGACGGTGACCGGCACGCAAGCGTCCAGTTTACCCATGGCCGCGGGGGCCAACTGCGGGTCCTCGTCGATTTCGAGTCCCACACCGTGCCCCATCATTGCCGGGAGGTCCGCGCCGTGGCCCGCG
>NZ_LIRK01000449.1 GCF_001419765.1 Streptomyces torulosus | reverse complement strand
CGGCGCCGTCCAGTGCGGCTTCTGCGTGCCCGGCATGGCGATGACCGTGCACGACCTCCTGGAGGGCAACCCGGCGCCCACCGAACTGGAGGCCCGCCAGGCGCTGTGCGGCAACCTCTGCCGCTGCTCCGGCTACCGCGGAGTGCTGGCGGCCGTCCGCGATGTCGTCGCCGAACGCGAGGCGCACGCGGCCGGCGACAGCGACACCGGCGCCGACACCGACGAGGCACGCATCCCGCACCAGGCGGGCCCCGGCGCGGGCGGCGTCAACCCGGCGGCGTACGAGGCCCAGGGGGCCCCGCCCCAGGCCCCGCACGACCCCGGCCAGTCGTACGGCGGCCAGGGGCTGTCCTTCGGCGGCCAGGACGACACGTACGGCGGTCAGGGGCAGTCGTTCGGCGGTCACGGCGACACCTACGGCGGCCAGGGCCAGAGCTTCGGGGGCCAGGACCAGTCGTTCGGCGGCCAGGACCAGTCGTTCGGAGGTCACGACGACTCCTACGGCGGTCAGGGGCAGTCGTTCGGCGGTCACGGCGACACGTACGGCGGCCAGAACCAGAGCTTCGGGGGCCAGGACCAGTCGTTCGGGGGCCAGGACGACACGTACGGCGGTCAGGGGCAGTCGTTCGGCGGTCATGACGACACCTACGGCGGTCAGGGCCGGAACTTCGGCGATCAGGACCAGTCGTTCGGCCAGGACGGAGGCCAGGCGTGAGCAACGACGCAGCCACCGCGACGCCCGCGATCACCGGCACCGCCGGCACCGCCGGGGACGCCGCGCCCGCACCGGAGGCACTGCCGCACGGGCTCGGTGTGTCCCTGCCGTCCGCCGACGCCCGCGCCAAGTCCGAGGGCACCTTCCCGTACGCGGCCGACCTGTGGGCCGAGGGCCTGCTGTGGGCGGCCGTCCTGCGCTCACCGCACCCGCACGCGCGCATCGTGTCCATCGACACGTCCCACGCGCGCGAGATGCCCGGCGTGCGGGCCGTCGTCACCCACGAGGACGTGCCGGGCACCCCGCTGCACGGCCGAGGCAAGATCGACCGGCCGGTGTTCGCCTCCGAGGTCGTGCGCCACCACGGCGAGCCCATCGCGGCCGTCGCCGCCGACCACCCGGACACCGCGCGGATGGCCGCCGCCGCCGTCATCGTCGAGTACGAGGTGCTCGACCCGGTGATCGACCCCGAGCAGGCCTTCGAGGCCGAACCCCTGCACCCCGACGGCAACCTGATCCGGCACATCCCGCTGCGCCACGGCGACCCCGACGCCTCCGGCGAGGTCGTCGTCGAGGGGCAGTACCGCATCGGCCGCCAGGACCCGGCCCCCATCGGCGCCGAGGCCGGCCTCGCCGTGCCCCGCCCCGACGGTGGTGTCGAGCTGTACCTGGGCTCCACCGACCCGCACACCGACCGCGACATCGCCGCCGCCGTGTACGGCCTGGCCCCCGACCGCGTGAAGATCGTCGTCACCGGGGTGCCCGGCGCCACCGCCGACCGCGAGGACCAGGGCTTCCAGCTCCCCCTCGGACTGCTGGCGCTGAAGACCGGATGCCCGGTCAAACTGACCGCCACGCGCGAGGAGTCCTTCCTGGGCCACGCGCACCGGCACCCGACCCTCCTGCGGTACCGCCACCACGCGGACGCCGAGGGCCGGCTCGTCAAGGTCGAGGCCCAGATCCTGCTCGACGCGGGCGCGTACGCCGACACCTCGTCCGAGGCCCTGGCGGCGGCCGTGTCGTTCGCCTGCGGCCCGTACATCGTCCCCAACGCCTTCATCGAGGGCTGGGCGGTCCGCACCAACAACCCGCCCTCCGGCCATGTCCGAGGCGAGGGCGCCATGCAGGTGTGCGCCGCGTACGAGGCGCAGATGGACAAGCTCGCCAAGAAGCTGGGCCTCGACCCGGCCGAGCTGCGCATGCGCAACGTGATGTCCACGGGTGACGTGCTGCCGACCGGGCAGTCCGTGACCTGCCCGGCCCCGGTCGCCGAACTCCTCGAAGCGGTTCGGGAGTTCCCGCTCCCGGCGCTGCCGAAGGACACCCCCGAGGAGGAGTGGCTGCTGCCGGGCGGCCCCGAGGGCGCCGGCGAGCCGGGCGCGGTCCGGCGCGGCGTCGGCTACGGCCTCGGCATGGTCCACATGCTCGGCGCGGAGGGCGCCGACGAGGTCTCCACGGCCACCGTGAAGGTCCACGACGGCATCGCCACCGTGCTGTGCGCGGCCGTCGACACCGGCCAGGGCTTCTCCACCCTCGCCCGGCAGATCGTCCAGGAGACCCTCGGCATCGACGAGGTCCACATCGCCCAGGTCGACACCGACCAGCCCCCCGCGGGCGCCGGCTGCCGGGGCCGCCACACCTGGGTGTCGGGCGGCGCGGTGGAACGCGCGGCGAAGATGGTCCGCACGCAGCTGCTGCAGCCCCTGGCCCACAAGTTCGGCATGTCCACGGAGCTGCTCCAGATCACCGACGGCAAGATCACGTCGTACGACGGTGTCCTGTCGACGACGGTCGCGGAGGCGCTCGACGGCAAGGAGCTGTGGGCCACCGCGCAGTGCCGCCCGCATCCCACCGAGCCGCTGGACGGCGCGGGCCAGGGCGACGCGTTCGTGGGCATGGCCTTCTGCGCGATCCGCGCGGTCGTGGACGTCGACATCGAACTCGGCTCCGTACGGGTCGTGGAGCTGGCGGTCGCCCAGGACGTGGGCCGGATCCTCAACCCCGCGCAGCTCAACGCCCGGATCGAGGCGGGTGTCACGCAGGGCGTCGGCATCGCGCTGACGGAGAACCTGCGCACCCCGCGCGGTCTGATCCGCCACCCCGACCTGACCGGCTACTCCCTGCCGACCGCCCTCGACGCCCCCGACATCCAGATCGTCAAGCTGGTGGAGGAGCGGGACGTGGTGGCCCCCTTCGGCGCGAAGGCGGCCAGCGCGGTGCCGGTGGTCACCTCACCGGCGGCCATCGCCTCCGCGGTACGGGCCGCGACGGGCCGCCCCGTGAACCGCCTGCCGATCCGGCCGCAGGCGGCGGTGGTGACGGGGACCTGACCGGTCCTGACACGCGCGTGGCCGGTCGGTGCTGAGGGGTGCCGGCAGTTCCTGACGGGTGCGCGGCCGGTCGGTCCTGACAGGTGCCCTGCCGCTCCTGGCCCTTCCCGACAGGTCCCCGGCGAGAGCTCGTCGGCTGGTGTTCGCGTGTGCGGCGGGCGTTGTCAGTGGGGCGGCGTAAGGTTCTGGGAGTGGGACGACAACGGCCGCCGGGCGGTGCGGTGTTGTCCCCTGCCGGGGGGTAGCACGCCGCGCACCATGTGCTGGGGGAGCCGAGAGCACGATGACGATGGGGACCATGGGCCTGACGGACCTGAACGACCTGACGGACCTGACCGTGACCGCCGGACCGGCGACACTGTCGGGACTGGCACTGGACCTGCCCGCCCTGCTGCTGGACGAGGAGTTCGGCCAGAGCAAGGTGTGGCGCTTCGAGGACTTCGACTTCCCGGCGACGCTCACGCACGAGCCGACCCGCCGCTTCCTGCGCGACATGGGTCTGCCCGAGGAGCACGCACTCTTCCAGCTGGACACGGACATCCCGCTGCCGACCCTCGCCGAGTACTACGCGCACGAACGCCCCGGGTTCCCCGCCGACCGACTTCCCGCCGAGGCGACCCGACTGATCCGTCTCGGCCACTTCGTCGAGGGCAACAGCGTCGTCCTCGACGGCACGACGGGCGCCGCCCTCAACTGGAGCGAGCCCGAGTCCACGCTCTGCCCCCTCAACGCCGACATCTCCACCTTCGCCTTCACCCTCTGGCTCCTCCAGCGGGAGAAGCGCGAGAAGACGGCGACGGGCTGCTGGGTGGAAACCCTCCGCAACGAGGCCTGCGCGGGCGGCTGAACGCTCCACTGCCCCGCCCTGCCTGCGTGCCCTCGGGAACACGACGACGGCCGACCGCTGCACAGCGGCCGGCCGTCATACGGAACCGTCAGGTCTCCGGGGGCACGAGCCGCGCACCGGCGACGCTGACCGCGGGCGCCTCGACCCGGTAGTTCGCCGCGATACCGGACAGCCGCTCGTAGATCTGGGATTCCTCCAGGTCGAACGACAGGTCGGCGACATCGACCGCGTGCACATACTCCCCGACACCGGGTTCCACGCTGACGGTGGGCGCGTCCTCGGGGGAGGCGACGAGCGAGATGAGCGAAAGGGGCGGTACCTCGGAGAGGCACCGCCCTTCGTGACAACAGCCCGACCGGGGCCCGGTCAGAACTCCAGGATCTCGCGGTCGAGTGGGTACCGCGCACGGTGCCAACCCTCGTACGGTGAGGGGGTGATCGGCAGGACGCCGGTCGGCTGCAGGCCCAGGTTGTCGTCCCAGATCCGGGGTTCGACCTGGCCGACGACGCGGAACTTCCGGAAGGTGAAGGGCGGACTGTCGGTCGGGAAGAACTCGGGTGTGGTCATCACCTGGAAGTGCAGATGCGGCGTGGTCGAGTTGCCGCTGTTGCCGATCAGCCCGAGGACCTGGCCGGTTTCGACGCGGTCGCCCTCCCGGACCCGGAGCGACCCGGGCTGCAGGTGGGCGTAGAGGAGATAGCGGCCCGGCGCGACCTCCACGGTGACGTGGTTGCCGACGGTCTCCTCGATCGGCGGGACGGGCGGCGTGACGGGCGGCGTGTTGTCCGGGATTCCGTCCCGGACCTCGACCACGGTGCCGCCGGCCGAGGCCACGACCGGCTGACGGTAGCTCAGGTAGCTGGTGAGCCGTGCGGGGTCACCTTCCCAGGTCTGCCCCTGCTCACCGACCCGGTACCAGTCGATCGCGAAGCGCTGAGGCACATAGAAGCGGCCGTTGATCGGGGCGAGGCCGCGCCGGTGGTGGGTGTTGCCGCAGCACGACTCGCTGGAGTACCAGGTGCCGGGGCGGACCGGCGCGTTCAGGTTCAGCGGCGGGATGCCGGAGGTCCGGGTGGGCTGCACCGTCTCCTCGAAGGGGGAAGGTCCCGAGGGGGCCAGGACGGCACCCGAGAGATGGTGTTCCAGGACCTCGGGCACCGGCCGACCGCGGTCGAGGACCAGATCGAGCCAGATGATCCACTGCTGGGATCCCTCGATGACGGTCGGCGTCGGCGCCGGGGGCGGCGGGGTGTACGCGTCCGCGCCCGGCAGGGGGTCGCCCACCGGGTTGGCGGCCTCGGCCAGCGCCTGCCCGCTCAGCGAGCCGACGACCCGGTGCGTGCGGGCGTCCCGCACGTCGACACGGTCGAGCCGCAACCGTGTGCTGCTGGGCAGGGAGCTCGTGGTGAGCAGTTCGTAGGAGAGGTGCGTCTTGCCGTCCGTGGCGACGAACGGCGTCGGCTTGGTCAGCACCGCCGCCGTCAACGGCGTGAACTGTGCGCCGGGCGCCGGAGTGGCCGCTCCGGTTCCGTGGCCCTGTCCCGCCGAGGCCACCAGCATGCCGGCCGCGAACACGACAGCGGCGAGCCCGCGAAGTAGCGGGCGGCGGCCGGTGCGGTTGCGAGGGTCGCGCTCTGCCATTGCGCTCTTTCCTTCGTCGGATCCGGGGCCGCGAAGGGCGCCGGCACGCCCCGCGCAGAGGCGCAGGTCCATGTAATCCGGCGGCACGCCCCTCCTGGCGGAGGGCACCGGAGCGGGGTGCTTACTGCACCCGTCCAGCCGCATCGACCAGCCACATCGACCAGCGCCTCGCGAAACGTCGAAGGGCCCCCACCGCGAACGGTGGGGGCCCTTCGACGACATGCCTGGTCGAGGTGGCGCTGGAGGCCGTGGCGGGATTCGAACCCACGTAACTCGCTTTGCAGGTTTGTCCGGGCCGGTAAGGGGATGATCCGGACGTGTTCGCTGACGTTCATCCCTGTACGCCCGCCACGAGCGCCGACATTCGTTGAACGGCCTGGAAGGGTCACGTACGGCGGTGAATGAGACGGAAATTGAGACGGAGGCGGCGCGGGCGCGGGCTGTTTCCACCGGTCTGAGTTGACCAGTCCGGATGCCACGACGAGGGGGTCAACAGGTCAGCGGCGTGGTGACAGCCAGAGCTGAAGACACTGCGATCAGCGGCCCTCTGCAGCAGAAGAAGAGGGACTGACAGCTGCGTTCGTGCCCATGCTGGCCACGGGCGTGGTCGGGGGCATCGGCACATACAGCAACATCGGGCACGCCTACGGCACCGGTACCGCGCTCGGCGCTCTCGGCGCCGGTGAGGGCACGACGGCCGTGCTCGCCCTGGTATTGCTGGGTCTGACCATGCTGGGCCAGTCCTCCCCGCGCGTCGTGCGGATCGGGCTGTGGGCGCTGCCAGCCGCCGCCGTCATGGGTGCGATGGCCACGCCGGACGCGGGCCGGACGGTCGTCTACGCGCTGACCCCGATGGGCATGTCCGTCTCGGCTGAGGGCATGGCGTTCCTCGCCCGCCGCATCGTCGTCCACACCGACGGCCGCGACGCGGAGAACGAGCGGCACACCGCCGACATCGTGCAGGCTCTCGCCTACCACCGCGCCCGTGGCGCTCACCGCCCCAGCGACCGGGTCAGGAAGCGGTCGGATCGGGCGTCATGGCGTCTGGCCCGCAAGGTCGGGGTCGGGGACGCGGCGCTCGGATCGAGGCTGCTGGATGTCCAGCGCGCCCGGGTGACCGCCGGTGCGGATGCCGCGCTCGCGTCGATGTTCGGCGGCTCTGCCCCCGCGCCCGCCCTCCATCCCGCCTCGGTCGCGAATATGGAGGAATCCACTGAGACCATGAGGAATCGGTCTATGGCTGACCTGCGGGAATCGACCCCGGCGCCGTCGGTGGTGCTGACTCGATACTCGGTACCCGATCCGGTGGCGGTCGACTTCGTGAAGCCGACGCTCCCGCTCAAGCCCGCTCCCGCGATCAACCCGGCGGTCGACCCGGTCAAGGCCGATCCGGCGCCGACCGGACGGCGGGCGGTGGCGGCCGACTTCCCCCGATCCCGCCGGGCGACCGGCAAGGTTCCGGTCGTGGCCCGGTCGCCCCGGCCGAAGCGCACGGCGGATCAGTTGCTCGCTGAGGCCCGGACCGCGACCGCCGATTGGCCCGACAGCCGGATCACGGCGGAGGGCATCCGCCGCGAGATCCGGACCTCGCCGGCGAACGCGCGGACGCTGCGGGACACGATCCTCGCCGAACGTGCCGCCGACGGCGGTAAGGCCGCGTGAAGCGGCTGCCCCTCGCCGACTGCTTCGACCCGGACGGCGAGCGCTTCGGCATCCCCACCTACCCATGGCGCTACCACCTGACGACTTGGCCACCCGCCGCCAACTCCGCATCCGTGGACTGCGGCCGGGAGGTCAGGACATCGCGGCACAGATCCTCGGCCGCGCCGCCGGCGCGAACCGCAGACCGCGTACCTGTACCGGGTCGACCTCGCCCGGCCGGTGCGCCCGATGACCCCGGCGAGGTGGGCGGCGCTCGCCAAGGCCAATGCCGCCCGCCGTCGCTGCCCCGAGTGCGGCCGGGACGGAAGTCTTCCTGAAGGGGCATGCCGAGGACCGGCTGAGGGTGAACCGGCAGACCCGCCGCGAGTACATCGACGCCCCCGCCCTCACCATCGGCCTCGCCGTACAACCGGACGTGCTGCGCGACATCGGGAAGGTGAAGGGGTTCGAGGGACGCGGACTGCTGGCCCGCTTCCTGTGCTCCCTCCCCGTGTCCACGGTCGGTGAACGCGAGATCATCACCGACCCGGTCCCCGAGGAGACGGCCGCCACCTATACCGCCCGGGTCATCGACCTCACCCTGTCCCTCGCGGAATGGACCGACCCGGCCGTCATCCAACTCAGCCCCGGCGCCGACGCGGCCCTGATCGCCTATCAGAAGCGCATCGAACCGCAGCTCAAGGCGCGCGGCGGCAAGCTGGGCCACATCTCCAACTGGGCGGGAAAGCTTGCCGGGGCGACGGCCCGCATGGCCGCGCTGTTGCACCTCGCCGAACACGGCGGCAATGGCTACGCCCACCCTGTCACCGGCGACACCATGCGCGCGGCGATCGAGCTGGGGGAGTACTACACCGCCCACGCTCTCGCCGTGTTCGACGTCATGGGCGCCGACCCGGTCCTCTCCCGCGCCCGCAGCGTGCTGGAAGCACTGCGGGACAACCAATGGGAGGACGTCAGCCGACGGGACGTCTTCACCGTCCTGTCCCGCAGCGAGGTCCCCACCGTCGCCGACCTCGAACCCGCCCTCGCACTGCTGGAAGACCACGGATACCTGCGGTCCTACCAACCCGAGCGCACCGGCAAGCGCGGACGCCCACCGGCACCCCGCCTGTTGGCCCACCCCGCCCTGCGGCAGGGCGGCCGGTGACCCCGGTCGCGCCTACAACCCCTCCCGCCACGGTCCTCGCCCCATCTGGGCCGGGGGTCCGTCGCACAATCCCGCGACATTCCGCAAAAAACGAGCACCACCCCGCCCGCCGGGACCGGCCGTCGGCCGCCCCTGATTTTTGCGGAATATCGCGGGCTTCTGCGGAGCGCCCTCCGTCGCCACCCGCGCACCACATCACCGCAGGTCAACGACCTCCCCCGACTTTCTGCGGATTTTGCGGTTTGTGCGGCGGCACCTGCCCATGAACTCAGCTCTACCGGAGTGAGCCTTGGACGAACACGGCACCCTCGCCACCCCCGACGACGACACGACGCTTGTCCTCCTCAAGGTCGAAGAGGCCGCCCGTCGACTCCGCATCGGCCGGACCACATGCTTCGCCCTCATCCGCACCGGCGAACTGGAGTCCGTCATGGTCGGCGGGCTCCGCCGCGTCCCCGCCGACGCGCCGGCCGCCTACGTCAACCGTCTCCGCACCGCCCAACGCGCCGCCTGACGACGCCCGGGGCGGCGGCACTCCCGGACAGGACAACCCGCCGCCCCGGTCTCCATTCCGACACACAAGAAACAGGAGCCTGCCTGTGGCAGAGGAAAAGAAGAACCGCACCCGACAGCCGAATGGACGCAGCTCCATCTACCTCGGTAAGGACGGCAAGTGGCACGGCCGGGTCACAGTCGGTGTCCGTGACGACGGCAAGCCCGACCGTCGCCACGTTGAGCGAAAGACCAAAGCGGAAGTCGTCGCCGCCGTGCGGGAGCTGGAGCGTCAGCGTGACGCTGGCACCGTGCGTAAACCGGGGAAGCCCTGGACGGTCAAGGCGTGGCTGACCCACTGGATTGAGAATCGCTGAGCAAGACAGCGACTGGTCGGCCCGGCTAGCTCTCGACAGGCGGAGACCTACGGCGCATCGCATCCTGTTTCCATGGACCAAGGAGACGCGGCGGTCGTGGCTTCGGCCGTGGGTTTCATGGGCGGGATCGCAGGTGCCTACGTAGGTGGAAAGTGGGCTTCGCGTGGAGCCCGTATCGGTGCTGAAACTGCAGCGATAGCCACCGCTAAGCAGGTGCGGGACCAAGCCGAGGTTGACCGTGCGAACTGGGTTCGAGAACGCCGTTTGGAGGCGTGCCGAGACCTGCTCAGCGCATACAACGAATATGCCCAGGACGCGACAACCTATGAAGGGCTACTTGACAGTGAACCCACGGGGGGCGAGGTCGTAGTGTCCCTGTATCCATCCATGATGGTCCTCAATAGGAACGTCTTCCTACTTCGGATCCTCGGGCCCGAGACGCTCTACCGCGTGGCGGCACAGGTCAGGCAGGCGCAGGAGGCCCATACGGAAAACCTGCATGCGTATAGAAGGGCCTTCCTTGACAGCGATGCCCCGGGTATGGCCGACAGTCGAGCACGGCAGGCGGATAGCAAAGAGCGGATTAGGGTCGCATACGACGCATTCGTGACTGAGGCCAACGAGGCAGTGGCCGTTCCAGCGAGTCTGAGTGGCAGCGCTGTGCAACTCAAGTGAGACGGAAACTGAGACGGACGACTGGAAGGGCGGCACCCTGGGAGGGGGCCGCCCTTTTGACTTGCCTGGTCAAGGCTGTAGAGGCCGTGGCGGGATTCGAACCCACGTAACTCGCTTTGCAGGCGAGCCCCTGAACCACTCGGGCACACGGCCGGGTTGGGGCAATCGTGGTGCTTCGGGTGATTGCTCCGTACTCGATGTGTAGACCGTAGGCGGGGGAAGGGGCGGGGCTCAAGGGATGGATGAGGGCTGCAATGCGACTGCCATACGCCGTTCATGAAAGGGCGTGGCGTGGGGTGCCCAGGGTTCGTGGGGGAGTAGGGACGGGGGCGTACGACCAAGGTCGCACGGGGTGTGGGACTCCGGACAGGGGTCAATGTCGGGCATGCCCCTTACGCTGGCGGGCATGGGTGCTCTGAGGCCGCGTGGCACGGGCGTTGCGCAGGATGCTGATCCGGTTGTTGTCGGCGAGCGTGCGGAGGGGGTGTTGGGGCGCTCCTACCGGGCGCTCAGCGTCGGCATCGTCTCCGTGGTGCTGCTGATCGCGTTCGAGGCGATGGCGGTCGGGACGGCCATGCCGGTCGCCGCACGGGAGTTGGACGGTGTCTCGGCGTACGGCTTCGTGTTCTCGGCGTACTTCACCACCAGCCTGTTCGGCATGGTGCTGTCCGGGCAGTGGTCGGACCTGCGGGGGCCGCTCGGGCCGCTGACCACGGGCATCGCCGCGTTCGCCGCCGGACTGCTGCTGTCCGGCACCGCGGGCGCGATGTGGCTGTTCATCCTCGGCCGGGCCGTCCAGGGACTCGGCGGCGGCCTGGTCATCGTCGCGCTGTACGTGGTGGTGGGGCGGGCCTACCCGGAGCGGCTGCGGCCGTCCATCATGGCGGGGTTCGCCGCGAGCTGGATCATCCCCTCCGTCGTCGGCCCCCTCGCCGCGGGCACCGTCACCGAACAGCTGGGCTGGCGCTGGGTCTTCGTGGGCATCCCGGTCCTGGTCGTGCTGCCGCTGGGGCTGGCACTGCCCCAGATACGGCGCCGGGCGTCGGGACCGGTCGGCGGCCCGGCGCCCGGCCCCGACAGCCGGGCCGACGCCCCCTCCGCGTCGTCCCCCTCCTCGGCGTCCCCGTCCACGGACGGCTCCCCTTCCGGGGCCCACCCCGCCGCGTCGCCGCCATCGCCTGCCTCTGCCCCTGCGTCTTCCTCGGCTCCGCCTTCCTCGGCTCCGGCTTCCCCCTCTCCGTCCCCCTCCTTCGACCGGCGCCGTATCCGGCTCGCCCTCGGTATCTCGGTGGGGGCCGGGCTCCTGCAGTACGCGGCCCAGGACCTGCGGTGGCTGTCGGTCGTGCCGGCGGCCGTCGGGGTGGCCCTGCTGGTGCCGGCCGTGCTGGGGCTGTTGCCGAGGGGGACGTACCGGGCGGTGCGGGGGCTGCCCTCCGTGGTGCTGCTGCGCGGGGTGGCGGCGGGGTCGTTCATCGCGGCCGAGTCGTTCGTGCCGCTGATGCTGGTCACCCAGCGGGGGCTGTCGCCGACGCTCGCCGGGTTCTCGCTCGCGGCGGGCGGCGGGGCCTGGGCGCTGGGGTCGTGGGTGCAGGCGCGGGCGCGCGTGGAGCCGTACCGGGAGCGGTTGATGACGACCGGGATGGTGGTGGTCGCGGCGGCGATCGTCACCGTGCCGAGTGTGCTGATCGAGACGGTGCCGGTGTGGACCGTGGCCGTCGCGTGGGCCTTCGGGTGCTTCGGGATGGGCCTCGTCATCTCCTCCACCAGCGTCCTGCTGCTCAAGCTCTCCGCCCCGGAGGAAGCAGGCACCAACTCCGCCGCGCTCCAGATCTCCGACGGCCTCTCCAACGCGCTGCTGCTCGCGGCGGGCGGCGCCGCCTTCGCCGCGCTCGGCGGCGGCGCGGCCGGCCACACGGCCACCACGGCCTCCGGCAGCGGCTCCCACCCGGCCGCGTTCATCGCCGTGTTCCTGCCGATGGCGGCCGTGGCGCTCCTGGGGGCCTGGGTGACGACGCGGCTACGGGAGCGGTGAGGGGCCTTCGGCTCGTGGACCCGAAGCACGCGGACCGGCCCCGCCGCCGGGGTGGTTGGCGCCGAGGACGCGGGTGCGGGCGGCGGCCTCGCCCGCCGTGCCGTACGCGTCTCCTGCGGGCCGAGCCTGCGTAAACCGGTGGGGCCACCGCCCGCTTCCCCTCTAACCTCGCCCCATGACCGAGATCACCCACCGCCTCGACCCCGCACTCCATCGGGACCTCGCCGACCTCGCCGACGCGCAGGGGCGGGGACCGGACGAGGTCGTGGGGGAGGCCCTGGAGGCGTACGTGCGGGCGCAGGGGGCGCTCGTGCGGGGGCAGGCCGAGCGGCTCGCCTCGGCGCACGCCGAGCTGTTGCGGAGGTTGGGGGAGTGAGCCGTCATCTGACCGTCGCCGAGGTCACCGCCCTCGCCGAGGTCGCCTTCGGCGGGCGGGCGCCCGAGCAGCGGGAGCCCGGACTGCTGGAGTCGGCCGTGCACCGGCCGCGCGCCCGTATGTTCGGCACCGCCGCCTACCCGGACCTCCACGACCAGGCGGCCGCGCTGCTGCACGCCATCGCCACGAACCACCCCCTCGTCGACGGCAACAAGCGCACGGCCTGGCTCGCGGCGGCCACGTTCCTCGCCGTCAACGGCGTCGACCTCGCGGACGTGGACCAGGACCGGGCGTACGACCTGGTCATCGATGTCGCCTCCGGGGACGTGGGTGACGTCGCGGTGATCTCGGGGCGGCTGAGGTCGCTGTGAGGTGGATCCCATCGCCGGGGGAGCGGGTGTCGTACGCGGGTTGACCCGGTCCCGCCGCCGGTAGGGTGGCCCGGTTGTCATACGTAGCCGAGCCGGCCGAGCCGCTGTGGCAGGGCCGCTCGCCGCTACCCCACCGAGCCGCCCGACACAGATCACAGACCGGAGACCGTGACTACCTCCCGCCCGTCGCCCACCGCCACCCTCAACGGAGGGCCCTCCGGGCCCGCGCCCATGACCGCTTCCTCGAACCATCACCTCTCACCCGCCTTCCCCGGCCGCGCCCCCTGGGGTACCGCCAGCAAGCTGCGTGCCTGGCAGCAAGGGGCGATGGAGAAGTACATCCAGGAGCAGCCGCGGGACTTCCTCGCGGTCGCGACGCCCGGCGCCGGGAAGACCACCTTCGCGCTGACGCTCGCGTCCTGGCTGCTGCACCACCACGTCGTGCAGCAGGTGACCGTCGTGGCGCCGACCGAGCATCTGAAGAAGCAGTGGGCGGAGGCGGCGGCGCGGATAGGGATCAAGCTGGACCCCGAGTACAGCGCGGGACCGCTCGGCCGGGAGTACGACGGGGTCGCCGTCACCTACGCCGGTGTCGGCGTGCGCCCCATGCTGCACCGCAACCGCAGCGAACAGCGCAAGACCCTCGTCATCCTCGACGAGATCCACCACGCCGGCGACAGCAAGTCCTGGGGCGAGGCCTGCCTGGAGGCGTTCGAACCGGCCACCCGGCGGCTCGCCCTCACCGGTACGCCCTTCCGGTCCGACACCAACCCCATCCCGTTCGTGACGTACGAGGAGGGGCAGGACGGCATCCGGCGGTCCTCCGCCGACTACACCTATGGCTACGGCAACGCGCTCGCCGACAACGTCGTGCGGCCCGTCATCTTCCTCTCCTACAGCGGCAACATGCGCTGGCGCACCAAGGCCGGCGACGAGATCGCCGCGCGGCTCGGCGAGCCCATGACCAAGGACGCCATCAGCCAGGCCTGGCGCACCGCGCTCGATCCGCGCGGCGAGTGGATGCCGAGCGTGCTGCGCGCCGCCGACCAGCGGCTCACCGAGGTCAGGAAGGCCATCCCGGACGCGGGCGCCCTCGTCATCGCCTCCGACCAGGAGTCGGCGCGCGCCTACGCCAAGCTCATCCGGGAGATCACCGGCCACGGGGCGACCCTCGTCCTGTCCGACGACGCCGGCGCCTCGGACCGCATCGACGAGTTCAGCCACAACACCGACCGGTGGATGGTCGCCGTCCGGATGGTGTCCGAGGGCGTCGACGTGCCGCGGCTCGCGGTCGGGGTGTACGCCACCACCATCTCCACCCCTCTCTTCTTCGCGCAGGCCGTCGGGCGTTTCGTGCGGTCCCGGCGGCGCGGCGAGACCGCGTCCGTGTTCCTGCCGACCGTGCCCGACCTGCTCGGCTTCGCAGGCGAGATGGAGCGCGAACGCGACCACGTCCTCGACAAGCCCAAGAAGGGCGGCGAGGAGGACCCGTACGCCGAGGAGGAGAAGCTCCTCGCCGAGGCGGAGCGGCAGCAGGACGAGGACACCGGCGAGCAGGACATGCTGCCGTTCGAGGCGCTGGAGTCCGACGCGGTCTTCGACCGGGTCATGTACAACGGCGCCGAGTTCGGTATGCAGGCCCACCCGGGAAGCGAGGAGGAGCAGGACTACCTCGGGATCCCTGGGCTCCTCGAACCCGACCAGGTGCAGTTGCTGCTGCAGAAGCGGCAGGCCCGGCAGATCGCGCACAGCCGACGGAAACCGGACGCGGAGGCCGACCTCGTCGAGCTCCCCGCCGACCGCCGGCCCGTCGTCACCCACAAGGAACTCCTCGAACTGCGCAAGCAGCTCAACAGCATGGTCGGCGCCTACTCCCACCAGAGCGGCAAGCCGCACGGCGTCATCCACACCGAGGTACGGCGTGTGTGCGGCGGACCGCCGAGCGCCGAGGCCACCGCGGGCCAACTGCGGCAGCGCATCGCCAAGGTGCAGGAGTGGGCCACCCGCATGAAGTGACAGCGGCGCCTCCGGGGCGTCGGTCGCGCGGGTGGATGGTGTCTGATCGTAGGGCGGCGCGTGGGTGGACGGCGTCTGCTCGTACGGCGGCGCGTGGGTGGATGACGGCTGCTCGCACGGCGCGTGGGGGTGCCCGCGCGCCGGGCGGCGCGCTGTGTGTGCCCTGTGAGCCGCGCCCCTACATTTCGCGACAAATCGAAGTAGTCCGTACCGCTCCTTGACCGGATTCTGGACGGAGTCTTCCGCTCAGCGAACCGGCTCGTCTACTGTCCCGCTACGCAAACGCCCCGTGGCAGCGCCGCCGCGGAGCGCAGCCGTGAAGCGACTCCGCCCGGAAGCCAACCGGGTCCAGCCGATCGGCGGCCTCTGTAGCGCGTCGCCGACGGGACCGGTGACGCATCCCTCGCGAAGGGGGCCGCCGCCCTCACCACGAAGGAGTGGGCGTCGTGACCGCGGAGACCTCTCAGACGCTGGATCGGGGACTGCGTGTCCTCAAACTTCTCGCCGACACCGACCACGGGCTGACCGTCACCGAGCTGTCCAACAAGCTCGGGGTCAACCGGACCGTTGTGTACCGTCTGCTCGCCACGCTGGAGCAGCACTCCCTCGTACGACGTGACCTGGGCGGACGTGCCCGGGTCGGGCTCGGTGTGCTCCGCCTGGGCCGCCAGGTGCATCCGCTGGTACGGGAGGCCGCGCTGCCGGCGCTGCGGTCCTTGGCCGAGGACATAGGTGCCACCGCGCACCTCACCCTCGTCGACGGCACCGAAGCGTTGGCCGTGGCCGTCGTCGAGCCGACGTGGACGGATTATCACGTCGCCTACCGGGCCGGATTCCGTCATGCGCTGGACCGGGGGGCCGCCGGACGCGCGATCCTGTCGGCCCGCCAGCAGCCGGGGGACTGGCCCGGGTACGCGCTCACGCACGGTGAGCTGGAGGCCGGGGCGAGCGGTGCCGCGGCGCCGCTGCTCGGTGTGACCGGCGTCGAGGGCAGCGTCGGTGTCGTCATGCTGGCGGACGCGGTGCCGGAGCGGGTGGGGCCGCGCGTGATGGACGCGGCCCGAGAGGTGGCCGACGCGCTTCGCTGACACGGGCGGCGGACCGAGCCGAGGCACCCCCGTGACCCCGGCTCCCCGTGACCCCTCCCGTGATCCGGACTCCGCCCGCCCGTTCTACGGTCGGCGCTCGCCCTGCGTCGTCTCCGGGGTGTCCAGCGTCTCCAGCCACTCCAGGACCAGCTTCGCGAAGGTCTCCGGCTGTTCCATGTTGGCGTAGTGGGCCGTGCCCTCGATGGATATGGCGCGTCCGGGGCCGGCGACCGTGGTGGTGAGGCGTTCGGCCATGGCGATGAGGTCGGGGGCGTCGAGGGCGCCGTTGACCGCGAGGACCG
Organism: Streptomyces torulosus; assembly: GCF_001419765.1. Lineage (GTDB taxonomy): Bacteria > Actinomycetota > Actinomycetes > Streptomycetales > Streptomycetaceae > Streptomyces > Streptomyces torulosus. Next base: position 9,312 of record NZ_LIRK01000449.1, on the reverse strand, counting down.
GGACGGTGATGGCGGCGGCGCGCGCCCAGGTGTCCGTCACCGGGACGTGCCAGTCCGTCTCGCCGAGGGTGTGCTTGGAGACGGTGTCGCGGTTCATCTCCCGCACGCGGCGCACGAGCTCGGCGTCCACGTCGTCCGCGGTGCGGTACGGACCGACGACCGCCTCGGCGGCGACGTCGAGCCAGGTCTCGATGTCCCCGGCCATCAGCGCGCCGTAGTAGCGGGCGACCGAGTCCTTCGTCCACGGGTCCGTGAACTCGGGCTCGCTGGTGCCGACGTTGCTGACGACGAGGCCCCGTACGAGATCCGGGTGCTCCAGCGCGGTGTCGACCGCGATGCCCCCGCCCATCGACATGCCGATCAGCACGGCCGGGCCGGTGTCGAGGTGCCGCAGCAGCGCGGCGAGGTCGTCGGCGAACCGGAACGGCTTGCTCGCGTTGGCCGAGGCGCCGTGGCCGCGCGCGTCCGGTGTGATCACCCGGTGGTGGGCCGAGAGCGGCGGAACGAGATCGCGCCACATACGGCGATCGGTGAAGCCGCCGTGCAGCAGGACCAACGGGAGGCCCGTGCCGGTGTCGCCGTAGGCGAGCGGGCCGTCGTCGGATGCGAACGTGAACACCTGAGAGGTATCAGTCATGACAACTAAGGTGTCATCTTGTGGGCGGAATGGCAACCCAGGTGTCATCCTGGTCGGGTGACGCAGAACGACAGCGACAACGAGACCGGTCGAGCCGCCCATGACGCCGACAAGGACCGGCCGCTCCCGCCCGAGGTCCTCGCCGGGCGGCTGTACGAGGTGTTCGCCGTGCTCGGCCCCCTGTATCGCCGGGTCACCAAGGCCGTGGAGCTGAAGGCGCCGATCGTGGGGCTCTCCATCGGCGTACGGGCCGTACTGGAGCTGCTGCGGGCCAGGGGCCCGATGACCGTGCCGCAGATGGGGCGGGCCCTGGCGGTGAGCCGGCAGTTCGTGCAGCGGATGGTCAACGAGGCGGCGGACGGCGACCTCGTCGAGGCCGTCCCCAACCCGGCCCACCAGCGGTCGTCCCTGATCCGGCTGACGGACGCGGGGCGCACCGCCATCGACGACCTCATCGCCCGTGAGAGCCGGCTGATGGCGCAGGTCGGGGGCGATATCACCGGCGCGGACATCGACGCCTGTGTGCATGTGCTCACCCAGATGCTCGCCGTCTTCGAGGACGCCGACGGGAAGTGAGTTCCGGCACCCGGGCCGGGCCTGCGCCCACCGCCCCCTGGCCGGAACCGCGCGTCGCGTTAGATTGACTCCGTGCTCTCTCGCCTCTCCCGTCTTTCGCGTCCCGCCGCCGTAGCCGTCTGTGCCGTGCCCGTCGTGGGGCTGCTCGCGACGGTCGCGTTCGCACCGTTGCCGTTCACCATCGCGCAGCCCGGTATGACGGCGAACGTCCTCGGCGAGAACAAGGGCGAGCCGGTGATCACCATCTCCGGCACGCAGACCCGGCGAACCACCGGCGAACTGCGTATGACGACCATCGTGGCGACGGGTCCCGACGCCGACGTCGACCTCGGTGACGTGCTCGACAACTGGTTCCGCACCGACCGGGCCGTCATGCCGCGCGACGCGGTCTACCCCAGCGGCGAGTCCGTGAAGGAGATCGAGGAGTACAACGCGGCCGAGATGAAGGAGTCCCAGGACACGGCCACCGAGGCGGCCCTCGCCTACCTCGGTGAGGACGCCGACGACGTCAAGGTCACCCTGCGGCTCGCCGACGTCGGCGGCCCCAGCGCCGGTCTGCTGTTCTCCCTCGGCATCGTCGACAAGCTCGACGGCGACGGCAGCGGCGGCGACCTCACCGGCGGCCGGGTCATCGCCGGTACGGGGACCATCGACGGCTCCGGCAAGGTCGGCGCCGTCGGCGGGGTGCCCCTCAAGACCCAGGCCGCCCGCCGTGACGGCGCCACGATCTTCCTGGTCCCCAAGGCCGAGTGCGCCGACGCGAAGGCCGAGCTGCCGAAGGGGCTCAGGCTCATCCCGGTGACCACGCTGAAGAACGCGGTCAGCTCCCTGGTGGCCCTGGAGAAGGGCAAGGGGTCCGTCCCCAGCTGCTGACCCGACCGGCCACGGTTCAGGGGGCGAGGCCGCGCACCCGGAACTGCATGACGCGGTAGGGCCAGCCCGCCTCGGTGTTCCACTGGCTCACCGACAGGTGGAGGTCGTCGAGCGTCGACCCGGGAATGACGTAGCCGCCGTACAGCTGCGCCACATGGCTGTCGTCCTCGCTGCCCCAGGAGGTGCCCCGCAGCAGGGTGCGACGGTGGGCGGTGCGCAGGTCCGCCGTGGGGTGGGCCGTGACCAGGCCCTCGATCCGGTAGTCGCCCTGGTTGAACCAGGTCAGCAGCCACCGGCCGTCGAGCAGCCGCAGGCACAGCTCGCCGAACGTGCCGTCCAGGACGGGGGTGGGCCGGTTGCCCCAGGCCCAGCGGCCGTCGGCGGCCCGTCCCCACGGCTCGTAGGCGCCGGGGTCCGTCAGCCGGTCGGGCCGCACCCGGTGCAGGATGACCGGCTTGTCCCGCTGGAAGCCGGTGGACAGGACGTAGACGTAGCCGTCGTCGCCGAGGGCCCAGGTGAGCAGCTGGAACATGCCGTCATGCAGGTCCGGGGCGAACACGGCACCGGTGGGGACCCAGGTCATGCCCGAGTCGTCCGACCTCCGGATCTCGGTGCGCACCACGTTGCCGAGCCCCTTGTTCACCATGACGTGCAGATACATGGTGTCGCCGAGGGTGATCACATCGGACGGCAGCACGGTGGAGTACTCGGGATTGTCATGGCCGTACTGCCACAGCTGCCGGGCGTGCCGGCCGCCCACCGCGCCGGTCCAGACGACCGGCCGGCCGGGCCCGCCGAAGCGCCCGTACAGCGCCACGGGCGAACGCCACCACCCGCCGCCGACCCTGGCCTCCTCGAAGGTGTCGCCGAAGACGAACAGCAGTCGGCCGTCCGGCGTCCGCACCGGCACGCCCAGGTCGGTGGCCTCCATCCGGAACCGGGTGGTCAGACCGGGACCGGTGAGGTCGGCGACCTTGGACACCCGCAGGGGCCCGGCCGCCGCGTGGGCCGGGCCGTGGAACAGCGAACCGCCCGCGAGGGCCGCCGCGGCGGTCGTCCGAAGGAACCCGGCCCGACTGAGGTGGACCGGGCGGACGGGGGCCCGGGGCGGACGTGGGGCGCTGCCGGGTGTGCTGTCGTGCATGAACGCTCCTTGGAGGAGTGGGACGAGGGGACATCGAGGACGGGGGGCGGTGTGTGCCCCGCTCTCCGGCGGGGCACACACCGGGCTCGGCAGCGGGTGTCAGTTGCCGTACTGGAGGGGGCGGTAGGCCTTGTACTCGCTGCCGGCCGCCAGGCCGTAGGTCAGGGAGCGGTGGCTGGTGCCGTAGGTGCTGCGCTGTTCGTAGGCCGTGTAGGAGCGGTGGGCGTCGTCGTTCCACTTCTCGAAGATGACCACGTGGCGGGTGTTGCTGTTGCCGAGGGCGTCGATGACGAGATCACCCGGCTGCAGCTCGCTCATGGGGATGGGGCGGCTGATCCTCCGGCCGGCCAGCCCCACGGTGGTCTCGCCGGGCGTGGGCAGGCCGAGTGCCATGGAGGCGTAGCCGGAGCAGTCCTGCCGGTAGCCGTCCCGCCAGTGGGAGCGCTGGCTGTAGGGCACCGGGCGTCCGTTGTTCGCGGTGAGCCAGACCGCGGCCCGCTGCAGGGTCTGCTGCCGTGAGCCGGGCTGAGGACCGGGCGGCGGGGTCGGGCCGGGCTGCACCGGGACGCCCGGCAGCCGGTCCTCGGGGATGTCCACCGCGACCACGGTCAGGAAGCCGGTGACGGGCTGCGTGATGTGGGCCATGAAGGTGGAGCAGGCGCTGCCCTCGCACACCCTGCGGCCGGTGTCGACCTGGTAGTCGGCCGTGATGCGGTCCTGGCCGGGGGAGGTCCGGTTGATCATCCCCACGGAGGGCGAGCCGATGTCCGGCGTGGCGTGGACGACCCAGCGTGTTCCCCAGGTGGGGAAGGAGGCGGCGGCCTGCCGGGCGGCCGTCTCCAGGGCCACGGTGCCCGGGGCGGGAGCCGCCGCGCCGGTCGTGCCGTGGGCCGGTACGGCGAGGCCGCCTGCGGCAAGGCAGGTCAGGGCGAGCGCCGGCAGCAAACGGCGCACGACGCCGGGGTACCGGGCGGGGAGCAGACGGGTGCCGTGATGGCGGGTGATGGGCATGGGGTCCTCTTTCTTCGGGATGGGATGGGGCGTCCCGACGGGCCGGCGGAGGCGGCGGGCCGTAGGGAAGGCGCTTGGAGTGCACGGGAAGTGCAGGGGATTGCGCGGGTGGCGGTGCGGATGCGTGGCCGTCGGCCGTCGGTGGCCTCCCCTCGGTGAAGGGGAGGCCACCGGCAGCGCTGGGCGCTCGACGGTCGGTCCGCGGGTCCGTCCGGGACCGGTACACGTCGTGGTGCGCGCTCCCGCGTCAGCAGCCCGGCTTGATCCGGTCCACTTGCCGGCCGAACGCGTAGTCCGCCGACCAGTCGTTCGGCCGGAACTTGCGCCACTGGCCCGGGCCCGGCGGCGGCGAGTCCTGGAAGCAGCCGTCGACCGTGGCGACGAACGAGGCGACCTTGTCGGCGAGCCCGTGCTTGCCGAGGAAGACGTTGCCCTCGTCCGGGCTCCAGTCGTAGCGGGCGCCCTGGAAGTGGGGCTCGCTCCACATGCAGACCTTGCCGCCGGGGCAGTGCGGGTAGGGCGCGGCACCCGCGGCCGAGCCCGCCGTGGCCAGGGCGGTGATTGCCAGAGCCACCGAGGCCGCCATTGCCCCGATCATGTGCTTCCGCTTCTTCATGGGAATCCTCTTTTCGTTTCGTCTCGTCTCGCCGTCCGGTCCCTCTGTGCGGGACCTGACGCACCGTTTGTAGCCGCTAATCTGTTGTTCGAGGCCGGTCGGCCGATGCTGAACAAACGGATGCCGAACAATCGGTGTGAGCTGGAGGAAAGGCGGGAGCGTGCCACGGGGGGAAAGTCCTCTGGACCCGGACGGCGGTCCTCTGTTCGAATTCGCGGCGCGTTTACGGAAATTGCGGGAACAGGCCGGCCGGCCCACCTACCGGGACCTCGCGCGGGCCACGCACTACGGCATCGCGACGCTGTCCTCGGCCGCGGCGGGACGTCAACTGCCCAGCCTGGCCGTCACCCTCGCCTACGTCCGGGCCTGCGGCGGTGACGAGCGGGAATGGAAACGGATCTGGCAGCGCACGGCTGACGCGTGTTCCGGAACGGACGCGCCGGCCGAGGGGGGCGCGAAGAACGCGCAAGGGGGTGGCCCCAAGGCGCCCTATGTCGGTCTGGCCGCATTCGGGGAGGCCGACTCCGGCTATTTCTTCGGCCGCGAGAAGCTCACCGGCGCACTCGTCGAACACCTGAAGGAAAAGCGGCTTCTCGTCCTGTTCGGCGCGTCGGGATCCGGTAAATCATCGGTACTGCGGGCGGGTGTACTCCCCGCCTTTCCGGGTGTTCCCTCGCTGGTCCTCACGCCCGGCCCGCATCCGCTGGAGGAATGCGCCGTACGGCTGGCCGCCCGTGCCGGCGTGGATTCCGGCCCGGTGCACGCCGACCTCACGGCGGAGCCGGGCACTGTTCACCGGATGGTGCGGCAGATCCTCGCCAAGCGCCAGGAGGACGGCTCGGCGGCGGACGAACTGCTGATCGTCGTGGACCAGTTCGAGGAAGTGTTCACCGTCTGCCGCGACGCGCGGGAACGGGAGCGGTTCGTCGCCGCGCTCCTGCACGCCGTACAGGTCCCCGACAGCCGCACACGGATCGCCGTCGCCGTGCGGTCAGACTTCTACACGCACTGCACCCGGTTCGCCGGTCTCGTCGACGCGCTGCCCCACGCCCACCATCCCGTCGGCCCGATGACCGCCGAGGAGCTGAGGGCGGCGATCGTCCAGCCCGCCACCCGCTCCCGGCTCACCGTCGAGAGCGCCCTGCTGACGACCCTCACGGCCGACGCCCATGGCCGGCCGGGCGCGCTGCCCCTGCTGTCGCACGCTCTGCTGGAGACATGGAGGCGACGCAGGGGCAACGCCCTCACGCTGGCCGGCTACCACGCGGCCGGCGGCATCGAGGGTGCGCTCACCCAGACCGCCGAGAGGTTCCACGACGCCCTGAACGAGACCCGGCGGACGGCCGCGCGGCGGCTGTTCCTGCGCCTCGTCGCGCTGGGCGAGGGCACCGAGGACACCAAACGCCGGGTGCCGCTCCAGGAACTGGACAGCGGTCCGGACACCGCGTTCGTCCTCGAACAGGCGACCAGGGCCAGGCTGCTGACCGCCGACGCCGGCCATGTGGAGATCGCCCACGAGGCGCTGATCCGCTGCTGGCCCCGGCTCGGCCTCTGGCTGGAGGAGGACCGCGGCCAGGAACGCCTGCAACGCGCGCTCACCGAGGCCACCACCCTGTGGGAGTCCCTGGACCACGACCCCGACACCCTGTACCGCGGCGCACGCCTCACCGCCGCGAAGGACCTGCCGCGCGAGGCGCTGACCGCCCGGGAACGCGCCTTCCTCGAAGCCGGCGAGGCGGCGGAACACCACGCGCGACAGCGCGACCGCCGCCGACTGCGCCGTCTGCGCCGCCAGGTGGGGGCCCTGGTCGTCCTGCTGGTGTGCGCCGTGGCCGCAGCCGGTTTCGCCGTACGCGCCCAGAACACCGTCACCCAGCAGCGCAACGAGGCCGTCGCCCTGCGGGCCGCCGACGAGGCCGTGCGGCTCAGCCCGCACCATCCGTCCCTCGCCGTCCAAGTCGCGCTGGCCGCCTACCGACAGGCCCCGCAGGTCCGTACGCGCGACGGCCTGCTCAGCACACTGTCCGTCGCGTCGTTCGGCCCCAGATCGACCGGACCCACGTCGACCGGCCCCCATCCGACCCGCCCTCGTTCGGCAGGCCCGCAAGCCGCCGGGCACTCACCCCTCAAGGACATCCCGGTCGGGCACGCGCCCGCCGTGACGGCCGACGGCCGCACCCTGGCCATGGCCGACCGTACGTGGATCGACCTGTGGGACCTGAGGAATCCACGGCAGCCCCGCCGACTCGGCACCACCGACACCGGTGGAGTCGCCCTGGGTGCGATCCATTTCACCCCGGACGGCGACACCCTGGTCGGGGTGGGCGGCGACCATGTGCTCCGGCTGTGGGACGTGAGCGACCCGCGGAAACCGAGGCTCGTGTCGAAGCGGCCCACGGGACACACCGAGGCCGTGTACTCCGTCGCCATGCGCCACGACGGCGTGGCCGCCACCAGCAGCTACGACGACACCGTCCGCCTGTGGGACCTCTCCGACCCGGAACGCCCCCGCGCACTCGACAGGCTCACCGGGCACGACGGCAACGTGAAGGCCGTCGCCTTCAGCCCCGACGGGAAGACCCTCGCCTCGGGCTCCGACGACCGCGACGTCCGGGTCTGGGACGTGACCGACCCCCACCACGCCACCACCGTCGCCGTCCTCGAAGGACACCGGCACTTCGTCGACGCCGTCGCCTACAGCCCGGACGGCCGCACCCTGCTGAGCGGCAGCGACGACCACACGGCGAAGCTCTGGGACATCGGCGACCTTCCCCGCCACCGTGAGCTGGGCGAGCTGGCGAGGCACGCCGACATCGTCACGGGCGTCGCCTTCGCCTCCCACGGCCGTACGGCGGCGACCGTCGGCGTGGACGGCACGGTGGACGTCTGGAACGTGACCGACCCCGAGCGCCCCACCCCCGTGGCCCACCTCACCAACCCCCGAGGGACGGTCAAGGAGGTGCGCCACCTCACGACGGACGACACGTTCCTCACGGTGACCGCCCACTACAGCGTGCAGATCTGGTACACCGACCTCGACCGGGCGCTCGCCGACGCCTGCGAATCCGCCCACGGCACCATCAGCCGCACCCAGTGGGCCCGCCACTTCCCCCGCCTCGACTACGAGCCGCCCTGCCCGCGCCGCGCGTGACGTGGAGCGGCCGGAAACGCCGCTCCTCCCTGTCCGTCCCCTCGGCGGTCCGGGAGCCGCTCACTCGCCCCCGCCCGGGGTGACGACGAACCCCTCCGCCACCATCCACTCCAACGCCACCTGGTGCGGATCCTCCCCCTCCACATCGACCCTGGCGTTCAGCTTCCGGGCCACGTCGTTGGTCAGCCTCGCCGTGACGGGAGCCAGGACGTCGGCGATCCGCGGCCACTTCCTCAGGGTCGCGGAGTTGATCTCGGGGGCCGCGTTGTAGTGCGGGAAGAACCGCCGGTCGTCCTCCATCACCGCGAGCCGCATCGACGCGATGCGCCCGTCGGTGGTGAAGACCTCCCCGTACACGCAACTCCCCTTCGCCGCCTGCGTGTAGATGATCCCGGTGTCCATCTGCGTGATGTTCCCGGCGGGCAGGCTCATGCCGTACGCCTTCTGCAGCCCCGGCAGCCCGTCCGCGCGGTTGGCGAACTCGCCCTCCACGCACAGGGTGACGGCGTCGGGGTCCCGCCCCGCGAGGACGGCCACCTCGGAGAGGTTCCTCGTGCGGTACCGGTCGGCGTTGGCGCGGTTGAGGGCGAGGGCGTACGTGTTGTCCAGGGCCGACGGCGGCAGCCAGGTCACACCGTTCCTCAGGTCGGCGTCGCGCACCGCCTCCCACTGCCGACGCGGGTCGGCGATGGGGGCGCTGTTGCCCTGGTACGTGATCCAGGCGGTGCCCGTGTACTCGTACATGGCGTCCGCCTCCCCGCTCCTGACCGCCTCCCGGGCGCCGAAGGACCCCTGGATGCCGGTCCGGTCGAGCACCTCCGCGCCGGCCGCCTGGAAGGCGATGCCCATGATCGCGCCGAGGATCAGGTTCTCCGTGAAGTCCTTCGACGTCACGGTCAGCTCGGCGCCCTCCAAGGGCCGGCCCCGTCCGACGGAGCCCGGCCGCACATCGTCCGTCATGGGGGAGCCGCTGGTCAGCCCGCACCCGGTGACGACCAGCAGCCCGCAGAGCAGGACGGCCGTGCGCGGCGCCGCCCCGACCGGGCTCATGGGCCCTCCTCCAGGCCCCGCGGCCGCAGCAGCACCTCCGCGAGCGAGGCCAGCCAGTCCACCAGCAGGGCCAGCGCCACCGTGAGGATCGAGCCGAGGACGAGGACGGGCATGCGCTGGTTGGTGATGCCGGTGGTGATCAGCACGCCGAGGCCGCCGCCCCCGCCGAAGGCGGCGAGGGTGGCCGTGCCGCTGATCCTCGCGGGCGTCCGCACGGCCCTCGTCCTGAACGTCGGCACGGCCACCCTCGCCGC
>NZ_LIRK01000448.1 GCF_001419765.1 Streptomyces torulosus | reverse complement strand
CCACCCCACCGACCGCCACGCCTGCCGGAAACCAGGCCCCTACCCAACCGTCGCTTCCGGGCCCCCGACGTCCCACGGAGCTGCCCCCCGCCCACACCACGTTGATCTGCGTCGCTCTGCCGGGCCTCGCGATCTCGGGCGACCACGGTCAGCTGACCGGCGAGGGGCTGGAAGGCTTCTACCGTGGGGGACGGCGCATGCTCTCCCGCTGCCAGATCCGTGTGGCCGGACGGGAGCCCCTTCCGGTACAGGCACGGATGGTCACGGCCGACCGGGCCCGCTTCGTGGGAACGCTGCGCGTCTCCGCCGACGCCGGTCCCGACCCGGACGTGATGGTCGAACGGACCCGCCACGCCGACGGCACCGAGCGGATCACCCTGCACAGTACGGCCCGCCGCCCATTGCGCCTGCCCGTCGAGGTGTCCCTGGGCACGGACCTCGCGGAACTGGGTGCCGTCGCCTCCGGCAGCGCCGGGAAGGAGCTGCCCGCCAGCGTCCGTGACGCGGGCCTGCGCTGGTCCTGCGCCACCGGTCATTCGACCGTCACCGCCTCCCCGCCACCCGCCGACGCCCTGGCCTCCGCCGGACTGCTGCGCTGGGAGTTGGAGCTGCCTCCTGGTGGCTCGCGCAGCGTGGAGCTACGGGTACGACCGGACGGGGCGGGCCCCATCAGACCGGTGGGACGCGGAGCCACGAGCCCCCTCGCCCAGGCCGAGGCCGCGGGCGACGACTCCCGGGCCGGGGCACTGCTGCACACATGCCTGGAAGACCTGGAAGCTCTGCTGCTGCGCGACCCCGCCAACCCGTCCGACATCCACCTCGCGGCGGGCGCTCCCTGGCGCTGCGGCATGGCCCCGGCCGACGCCCTGATCGCGGCCCGCATGACGCTGCCCCTCGGCACGCGTCTCGCCGCGGGCACCCTGCGCACCCTGGCCCGCACCCAACTCGCGGGCCCGGCGGCCCAGTCGGGCATGATCCCCGGCCCGCGGAGGGACGCGGGCCCTCATCTGCCGCCGGGCTGCACCGGCACCGAAGCCACCCTCCTCTTCCCCGTGCTCCTGGCCGAGGCCAGACGCTGGGGGCTGCCCGAGCAGGAGACAGAGGCCCTGCTACCCGCCGCCGAGCGCTGTCTGCGGTGGCTGCGGGCCACCGTCGGAGCCGGGACCTGTCTGCCCGACCCGGGCCCCGGCGGGCCGCTGCGCTGCGAGACCCAGGCACACGCCCATCGGGCCGCGCTGCTGGGCGCCGACCTGCTCGACGCGTACGGCCGCCCCGGCGCGGACGAGCTGAGGGAATGGGCGATACGACTGCGCACCCGATTCCAGGCGGACTTCTGGGTCGAGGACCGCGGCGGCGGCCGACCCGCCGCCGCCCGCACCCCCGACGGGCGCCTCGTCCCGCATCTGGGCGCGGCTACCGCCCACCTCCTCGACACGGGACTGCTCGGCGGGGGCCGCCAGGCTCCGGGCCTGCTCGACAAGGTGCAGACCGAGCAGCTCGCCCGGCTGCTCGGAGGACCTGCCATGGACTCCGGGTGGGGGCTGCGCAGCCTCGGCGCGAAGGAGGCGGCGTACAACCCGTTCGGGCATCGCAGTGGTGCCGTGCGCGTGCAGGAGACGGCGATCGCGGTCGCCGGGCTCGCGGCGGCGGGCTACGAGAAGGAGGCGAGCGCTCTGATGCGGGGAGTGCTGGCGGCGGCCGAGAGCTTCGGCCACCGGCTGCCGGAGATGTACGCGGGGGAGCAGCGCACGGCGGGCGGCGCGCCGCTGCCGCATCCGGCCGCCTGCAGACCGGCCGCGACGGCGGCGGCCTCGGGTGTGCTGCTGCTCACCACCCTCGTGGGCATCCGGCCGGACACCCCGGCCGGCACGGTGACGCTGCGTCCGGTGAGCAGCGCACCGCTGGGCGAGATCGGCCTGACCGGCCTGCGCGTGGCCGGCGCCCCCTTCGCCGTGCGCGTCAGCAGACTGGGGCTCGCCATGGTCGAGGAAGCGGCCGACGGTCTGCAGTTGGGAGGGTGACCTCGGCGGACGCGTGATCGACCACGCCCTGTGCGGACCTCGCGAAGGGGCCGGGTGGATCATGAGTCAGGTGCCTGACAGAAGCGGATCAAGAACGGAAGCGACCACTGAAGGGAGTGTTTATCGTCAGGAAGACGACTATGATCGCGGCATGCCCTACGACCCGTCGGACTACCCGCCCTTCGCCGTCACCGTCGACCTGGTCGTGCTGACCGTCCGCCGCCACGCGCTGTGCGCGCTGACCGTGCGGCGGGGCGAACAGCCTTTCCAGGGGCGGTGGGCCCTGCCTGGCGGCTTCGTACGGCCCGACGAGGATCTGGCGCAGGCCGCCGCACGGGAACTGTCCGAGGAGACCGGGCTGACGGCCCACGATCCGTCCGCCCCCGCGCAGGACAACGGTGCGCACCTGGAGCAGTTGGCGACCTACGGCGACCCGAAGCGGGACCCGCGGATGAGGGTCGTCAGCGTCGCCCACCTCGCGCTCGCCCCCGACCTGCCGGCACCCCGGCCGGGCGGCGACGCGAACAGCGCGCGCTGGGCGCCCGTCGAGGAGTTGCTGGCTCAGGGGGGCTACGGGCGCGACGGCGAGCCGGTGGCGCCGCTGGCCTTCGACCACGCGCAGATCCTGGCGGACGGCGTGGAACGTGCTCGCTCGAAGATCGAGTACTCCTCGCTGGCGACCGCCTTCTGCCCGCCGGAGTTCACCGTCGGTGAGCTGCGCCGCGTCTACGAGGCGGTGTGGGCCGTGGCGCTCGACCCGCGCAATTTCCACCGCAAGGTGACGGGCACGCCCGGCTTCCTGGTGCCGACGGGGGGCACCACCACCCGGCAGGGCGGCCGCCCCGCCCAGCTCTTCCGCGCCGGTGGCGCCACGCTCCTCAACCCGCCGATGCTCCGCCCCGAGGTCTGACGGGGCGCGGTTCAAGGAGCCGAGGTCTGTCCGGTGGCGTCGCCCGACGCCGCCCGCTGCCTCGAAGCGAGCCGCGAGGTGCCCGGAAAACCGGACATACCGCGCTATCTTGCTTCGGGTGATCCAGGCCATCGGACTGACCAGCACCCCTCGCAAGGAGCATCCGCCCGCCGTCGACGACGTGTCGTTCGAGGCGCACTCCGGCCGTGTCACCGCACTCCTCGGAACGCCGGGTGCGGGCAGGACGACCGTGCTGAGGCTGATGCTCGAACTCCAGAAGGGCCGCGGAATCACCTACTTCAGAGGCCGCCCCCTGCACCGCATCGCGCACCCCAACCGCGAGGTGGGTGTTCTGCTCGGCGAAGTACCGGGGCATCCGGCCCGCACGGTTCGGGGTCATCTGCGGATGCTGTGCGCGGCCGCGGGACTGCCCGTGCGGCGGGCCGACGAAGTCCTGGAGGTGGTGGGCCTGGTCAGTCTGCGCGAGGCCCGGTTGAGCACCCTCTCGCGGGGCATGGACCGCCGACTCGGCCTGGCCTGTGCGCTGCTGTCCGACCCGCACACCCTCGTCCTCGACGAGCCCACCCACGGATTGTCCGTGCGCGAAGGACGTTGGTTGCACGGGATCATGCGGGCGCACGCGACCCAGGGCGGCACCGTCCTGTTCACCACCGGCGACCCCAAGGAGGCCGCACGGATCGCCGACCGGGTCCTCACCCTCGAACAGGGCCGACTCGTAGCCGACCAGGACGTCGCCGACTTCTCCCGCACCCGCCTCCGCCCCCGGGTGGCCGTGCGCACCCCGCACGCCGCCCGCCTCGGCGCCCTGCTGACCAAGGAGGCCCGGACCGCACGACGTTCCGTGGAGGTCGTCCGAGAGGGCGGCAACCGGCTCTCGGTGTACGGGAGTACATGCGCAGAGGTCGGCGAAACCGCGTTCCGGCACGGCATCCTCGTCCACCAACTCGCCGACGAGATCGGTGACATGGGGCCGACGGCCGCGGCGACGGCGGCGGCGACGGAGACAGCGGCCGCGACGCCGACACCGTCGCGGCCTGGTGAAGGGGAACCGGGGGAGGCGGATTCCGGTGACTCGGTCGAGGAGCCGCAGGGGGTGGGCGATGACCCCGGGGCGGCTACGCAAGAGCGCCGGATGTCACCAGCGGACTCCTCAACGCCCTCCACTCCTCCCGTCGCTCACCGCAGTCTCGTCAGTCACACAAACCTCGCAGACTCCGCCGACCCCGCTGATCCCATTGCTCACTCCAGCCCTACCGACCACACAGATCACACCAACACCACCGACGCTTCGAGGCGCCTCAGCCACCAGCCACCCCACCTGCCCCGCCTGCCCCGCTCGGTCGAGGCC
>NZ_LIRK01000447.1 GCF_001419765.1 Streptomyces torulosus | reverse complement strand
ACCGCGCGCGTCCCGGACGAGGTGAACACCAACTCGTCCGCCCGGCACCCCACGGCCTCGGCGGCCGCCTCACGGGCGGCGTCCAGCAGCATCCGCGCCCGCCGCCCCTCCCGGTACAGCCGGGCGGGATCGGCCCACCCCTCGTCCAGGGAGGCCAACAGCGCCTGCCGGGCCACGGGATGGAGGGGAGCGGAGGAAGCAGAGTCGAAGTACGCCACAGGTCAACGCTAAAGCCTGGGGGTGACCGAGGAGGGGCGCGGGGAACCACGCGAACGACCACAACGCGCGCGGACCCGCCAAATCGTCCGAACTCCCGAGCTATGAGGCGCAGCCGACACCCCCAGGTGGCCGCTCCACGTGACCCCCGGCGAGTTGGGCCCCCCTCCCCGCGCGACCCCAAATCGCGTCCAGTAGGGTTTGGTCCGCATAAACATCCAAACCCCTGCCCGCCGCAGGGCGGCGACCGACCAGCGAGAAGGCCGCAGCCTGACCTGCGCGGGCGAGACTCTCGGGAAGGCGCTACGTGAGTCCCAACGGCTCCGACCGCTCGCCGCGGCGCCCGATGCGGCGGAAGCTGCTGCAGGCACTGACTGCGGGCCTGGTCCTGGCGACCGCCACCGGTTGCACATACAAGGACTTCCCTCGCCTTGGTATGCCCACCCCGACCACGGAAGAGGCTCCCCGGATCCTCTCCCTGTGGCAGGGTTCCTGGGCGGCCGCGCTCGCCACGGGCGTACTGGTCTGGGGCCTGATCCTGTGGAGTGCTTTCTTCCACCGGCGCAGCCGCACCAAGGTCGAGGTTCCCCCACAGACGCGGTACAACATGCCCATCGAGGCGCTGTACACGGTCGTTCCGCTGATCATCGTCTCGGTGCTGTTCTACTTCACCGCCCGCGACGAGTCGAAGCTCCTCGACACGTCCAAGAAGCCGGACGTCACGGTCAACGTGGTCGGCTTCCAGTGGAGCTGGTGCTTCAACTACATCGAGAACGTCGACGGCTCCACCGGTGACGCGGCCAAGGACGCCAACCTCGCCGCGATCCCGGAGCGGTACAAGAAGGACTTCCCGGCCAACGCCGGCGGCGTCTACACCTGCGGTATCCCCGGTGACAAGAACCCGCAGACCGGCAACCCCGGCCCGACCCTCTGGCTCCCCAAGGGCAAGACGGTCCGCTTCGTCCTCACCTCGCGTGACGTCATCCACTCCTTCTGGGTGGTGCCGTTCCTGATGAAGCAGGACGTCATTCCGGGCCACACCAACGCCTTCCAGGTGACCCCCAACCAGGAGGGCACCTTCCTGGGCAAGTGCGCCGAGCTGTGCGGTGTGGACCACTCGCGGATGCTCTTCAACGTCAAGGTCGTCTCCCCCGAGCGCTACGAGCAGCACCTCAAGGAGCTCGCGGAGCAGGGCCAGACCGGTTACGTCCCGGCCGGTATTGAGCAGACGAAGCACGAGAAGAACCGGGAGACGAACGTACTGTGAGCATCCTCAACGAACCTCAGGGTGCCGCGGCGGCTGGGTCCCACTACGAGGACGAGCTGCCCGTCCGGCGCCAGCGCCGCGGTGAGGTCGTCGTCAAGTGGCTGACGACGACCGACCACAAGACGATCGGCACGCTCTACCTGGTCACGTCGTTCGCGTTCTTCTGCATCGGCGGCGTCATGGCGCTCCTCATGCGCGCCGAGCTGGCCCGCCCGGGCACGCAGATCATGTCGAACGAGCAGTTCAACCAGGCGTTCACGATGCACGGCACGATCATGCTGCTGATGTTCGCGACGCCGCTGTTCGCCGGATTCGCCAACTGGATCATGCCGCTGCAGATCGGCGCGCCCGACGTGGCGTTCCCGCGGCTGAACATGTTCGCGTACTGGCTGTACCTCTTCGGCTCGCTGATCGCGGTGGCCGGCTTCCTCACCCCGCAGGGTGCGGCCGACTTCGGCTGGTTCGCCTACTCCCCGCTGTCGGACGCGGTCCGCAGCCCGGGTGTCGGCGCCGACATGTGGATCATGGGTCTGGCCTTCTCCGGCTTCGGCACGATCCTCGGCTCGGTCAACTTCATCACCACGATCATCTGCATGCGCGCACCGGGCATGACCATGTTCCGCATGCCGATCTTCACCTGGAACGTGCTGCTGACCGGTGTCCTGGTCCTGCTCGCCTTCCCGGTCCTCGCGGCCGCGCTGTTCGCCCTGGAGGCGGACCGCAAGTTCGGGGCCCACGTCTTCGACGCGGCCAACGGCGGCGCACTGCTCTGGCAGCACCTCTTCTGGTTCTTCGGCCATCCAGAGGTGTACATCATCGCCCTGCCGTTCTTCGGCATCATCTCCGAGGTCATCCCGGTCTTCTCCCGCAAGCCGATGTTCGGCTACATGGGCCTGATCGGCGCGACCATCGCGATCGCCGGCCTCTCCGTCACGGTGTGGGCGCACCACATGTACGTCACCGGCGGCGTGCTCCTCCCGTTCTTCTCCTTCATGACGTTCCTCATCGCCGTACCGACAGGCGTGAAGTTCTTCAACTGGATCGGAACGATGTGGAAGGGCTCGCTGTCCTTCGAGACCCCGATGCTCTGGGCGACCGGCTTCCTGATCACCTTCACCTTCGGTGGTCTGACCGGTGTCATCCTGGCCTCGCCCCCGATGGACTTCCACGTCTCCGACTCGTACTTCGTGGTGGCGCACTTCCACTACGTGGTGTTCGGCACCGTCGTCTTCGCGATGTTCTCCGGCTTCCACTTCTGGTGGCCGAAGTGGACGGGCAAGATGCTCGACGAGCGCCTCGGCAAGATCACGTTCTGGACGCTGTTCATCGGCTTCCACGGCACGTTCCTCGTCCAGCACTGGCTGGGCGCCGAGGGCATGCCGCGTCGTTACGCCGACTACCTGGCGGCCGACGGCTTCACCGCCCTGAACACGATCTCGACGATCAGCTCCTTCGTGCTCGGCCTGTCGATCCTGCCGTTCCTCTACAACGTCTGGAAGACGGCCAAGTACGGCAAGCCCGTCGGCGTCGACGACCCGTGGGGCTACGGCCGTTCCCTGGAGTGGGCGACCTCCTGCCCGCCGCCGCGGCACAACTTCCTCACCCTGCCGCGGATCCGCAGCGAATCCCCGGCGTTCGACCTGCACCACCCGGAGATCGCCGCGCTCGAGCAGCTCGCGCACGGCGCTCCCCGCGCCAACGAGCTCGCGGGCAGCGGCAGCGGCAAGGAGGCCGGCAAGTGAAGATCCAGGGCAAGATGTTCATCTGGCTGAGCGTCTTCGTCCTCGCCATGGCGATCGTCTATGGCGTGTGGTCGAAGGAGCCGGCCGGTACCACGGCGCTCTTCCTGGCCTTCGGCCTGTGCATCATGGTCGGCTACTACCTGGCCTTCACGGCCCGGCGGGTCGACGTCGGCGCACAGGACAACAAGGAGGCCGACGTCGCGGACGACGCGGGCGAGCTGGGCTTCTTCAGCCCGCACAGCTGGCAGCCGCTCTCCCTCGGCGTCGGCGGCGCGCTCGCCTTCCTGGGCGTCGTCTTCGGCTGGTGGCTGCTGTACTTCTCCCTGCCGGTCATCCTGGTCGGCCTGTGGGGCTGGGTCTTCGAGTACTACCGCGGAGAGAACCAGAACCAGTAACACGCGCTGAGCGGCGGAAGCCCGGACACTCCGACAGGAGGTCCGGGCTTCCCTCGTTTGCCACACCGAATGTCCCTCACTCGGCCCACTCGGCGCGCCGCGCCCGACGGCCGTTCCTACGTTGAAGCCATGAGCACTACACCGCGAAACCGCACGGTCCTCAGCTGCACCCTGCTGGTCGTCTCGCTGGGAGCGGGCGTCACCGCCTGCGGTTCCGGCGGGCACCCGCTCTCGGGCAAGCCGTACGACGCGGCCGACCAGGTCTCCTTCAACACCCCCTCCGGCGACGGCGAGAAGGCCGACCCGGACAAGCCCCTGGAAGTCACCGCCGAGGACGACGGACGCATCACCGACGTCACCGCCGTGGACGCCGCAGGACGCTATGTGGCGGGCGAACTCTCCGCCGACGGCAGCCGCTGGCACTCCACCTCACCGCTCGCCGCCAACGCCCGCTACACGGTCCGGGTGAGCACCGAGGACGACGACGGCGCCCCCGGCCGCGAGGAGCGGTCCTTCGACACCGGCCGGCCGCTCGCCAAGAAGCGCCTGACCGTCACCTTCGGACCCGAGGGCGGCAAGTACGGCGTCGGCCAGCCCGTCACCGCCGAACTCAGCAGGGCCGTCAAGGACAAGGCGGCCAGGGCAGTCGTCGAACGCGCGCTCAAGGTGGAGTCCACGCCCGCCGCGGAGGGCGCCTGGCACTGGGTGGACGACAAGAAGCTCCACTACCGGCCCAAGGAGTACTGGCCCGCGGGCGCGACCATCAAGGTCCGCAGCAACCTGGAGGGCATAAAGATCGGTGACCGTCTCTGGGGCGGCAAGGCCGACCCCCTGACGCTCACCACCGGCGACAAGATCGTCGCTGTCACGGACGCCGCCGCGCACCAGATGACCGTCTACAAGAACGACAAGGTCATCAAGGAGATCCCGGTCACCACGGGGATGCCCGGCTACGACACCCGCAACGGGGTCAAGGTCGTCCTGGCCAAGGAAGGCACCGTGCGCATGACCAGCGCCAGCATAGGTGCGTCGGACTTCTACGACCTGGTCGTCCACAACTCCGTCAGGGTCACCAACAGCGGTGAGTACGTCCACGCCGCCCCCTGGTCCACCGGCTCCCAGGGCTACGCCAACGTCAGCCACGGCTGCACCGGCATGAGCAGCGCCAACGCCGAGTGGTTCTACGACACGATCAACGAGGGCGACATCGTCAAGGTCGTCAACTCCGCCGGCGACACCATGGCCCCCTTCGGCAACGGCTTCGGCGACTGGAACCTCGACTGGCAGAAGTGGCGCGAGGGCAGCGCCCTCACGGCCGGCACCAAGCAGGCCCCCCGCTCCGAGCTCCAGGCCCGTCTGCGCCCCGAATCGGCGTGAGGGAAGGGCCGCGCCCCCTCAGGGGCGCGGGCGGGTACTAGGCGCTCAGCGCCCGCTTCCCGCGCAGCAGGGACGCCAGCGCCGACGCGAACTCCACCGGGTCCACCGGCAGCGTCACCGCGCCGTCCGCGCGGCTCCACGTCGCCAGCCACGCGTCCTGCGGCCGGCCGATCAGCAGCAGCACCGGCGGGCACTCGAAGACCTCGTCCTTGATCTGCCGGCACAGGCCCATGCCCCCCATGGGCACGGCCTCACCGTCGAGGACGCAGACATCGATACCGCCCTTGTCCAGCTCCTTCACGACGGCCGCGGGGGTCGCGCACTCGAGGAACTCCACGAACGGGACGTCCGGGGCGGGGCGCCGGCCGGTCGCCAGCCGTACTTGTTCACGGGTGTTGGAGTCGTCGCTGTACACCAGCACCGTGGCGGTCGGGCGCATTGTTCCTCCGTTACGCAGAAGATTCAGACGTCGTACGGACAGGGACCGATGCGCGGATGCTACTCCCTTGAACACCACGTCAGCACCGGTACGGAAGGGAGCAACACTCCGAACGGCACCCCCCGGAGTGAGGGCGGGATAAGCGACCGACATAATGTCGGTCGTGGCGACAGCAACGACAGTAGATACCGGGCACGCGCACCCGTCGGTCAACCGGCCGAACCTCACCAGCGTCGGAACCATCATCTGGCTGAGTTCCGAGCTGATGTTCTTCGCGGCCCTCTTCGCGATGTACTTCACCCTGCGATCGGTGACCGGTCCGGAGTTCTGGTCGGAGAAGGCCGACACCCTGAACTTCCCGTTCTCGGCGACCAACACCACGATCCTGGTGCTCTCCTCCCTGACCTGCCAGCTCGGCGTGTTCGCCGCCGAGCGCGGGGACGTGAAGAAGCTCAGGATGTGGTTCATCGTCACGTTCGTGATGGGTGCGATCTTCATCGGCGGTCAGGTCTTCGAGTACACCGAGCTGGTCAAGCACGAGGGCCTGTCGCTCTCGTCCGACCCGTACGGCTCGGTCTTCTATCTGACCACCGGCTTCCACGGCCTGCACGTGACGGGCGGCCTCATCGCCTTCCTGCTGGTCCTCGGGCGCACCTACGCGGCCAAGAGGTTCACCCACGAGCAGGCGACCGCGGCCATCGTCGTGTCCTACTACTGGCACTTCGTCGATGTCGTCTGGATCGGCCTCTTCGCCACGATCTACATGATCAAGTAATCGGGGCGGACGAGCCGGGCGGACCGTACGCCCGCCTCGATCCCGAGAACGACCCTTCCAGAAGCACCGACGCAGAAGATCCTGACACCGGGGTAATCCGTGAAAAAGCTCTCCGCACGACGACGCCATCCGCTGGCGGCGGTCGTCGTCCTACTCATCGCGCTGGCGGCCACCGGGGGGCTGTACACCGCCTTCGCGCCCGCAGACAAGGCGCAGGCCGATGAAACCGCCCAGACCCTCACCATCGAGGAGGGCAAGAAGCTCTACTTGACGGGCTGCGCCAGCTGCCACGGCAAGGGCGGCGAGGGCACCTCCGACGGGCCGAGCCTGGTGGGCGTGGGCGCGGCGGCCGTCGACTTCCAGGTCGGCACGGGCCGTATGCCGGCGCAGCAGCCCGGCGCGCAGGTCCCGAAGAAGAAGAACATCTACTCGCAGGCCGAGATCGACCAGCTCGCGGCGTACATCGCCTCGCTGGGCGCCGGTCCCGAGATCCCGACCGAGAACACGTACAACCCCGAGGGCGCGGACATCGCCGAGGGCGGCGAGCTGTTCCGGACGAACTGCGCTCAGTGCCACAACTTCACCGGCAAGGGCGGTGCGCTGTCCGAGGGCAAGTACGCGCCGAGCCTTGAGGGTGTCGACCCGAAGCACATCTACGAGGCCATGCAGACCGGCCCGCAGAACATGCCGTCCTTCCCCGACACCACGCTGTCGGAGGAGAACAAGAAGGACATCATCGCGTACCTCGAAGCGGTCAACAGCGATGACACCGTGGAGCCCGGTGGCCTCAGCCTCGGCGGACTCGGTCCCGTCAGCGAGGGCCTGTTCGGCTGGGTCTTCGGTCTCGGCACGCTGATCGCTGTCGCCGTGTGGGTCGCCGCTCGGACCGCAAAGGCCAAGAAGTCATGAGTAGCCAAGACATTCCAGAAGAGAACCTGCCTGCTGAGCAGGGCGACGCGCACGGCGCGGTGAAGGTCGCGGACGAGGAGAACCCCTTCGCGGACCCCGGCCTCCCGCCCCACGAGCACCGGATCCAGGACATCGACGAGCGGGCCGCCAAGCGGTCCGAGCGCACGGTCGCCCTGCTGTTCACGGTGTCGATGCTGTCCACCATCGCGTTCATCGCCTCGTATGTCGCGATCCCCGTCGACCGGTCGATCTACGTCTGGCCGATCGGGCACATCAGCGCGCTGAACTTCGCGCTGGGCGGCACCCTGGGCCTGGCCCTGTTCTGCATCGGCGCGGGCGCGGTCCACTGGGCCCGCACCCTGATGTCCGATGTGGAGGTCGCCGACGAGCGTCACCCGATCGAGGCCTCGCCCGAGGTCCGCGCGAAGGTCCACGCGGACTTCAAGCAGGGTGCCGCCGAGTCGGGCATCGGCCGGCGCAAGCTGGTGCGCAACACGATGCTCGGCGCGATGGCGATGGTCCCGCTCTCCGGTGTCGTCCTGCTGCGCGACCTCGGTCCGCTGCCCGGCACCAAGCTGCGGCACACCACCTGGGCCAAGGGCAAGAAGCTCGTCAACATGAACACGGGTGAGCCGCTGCGTCCCGCGGACGTCGCGGTCGGGTCGCTGACCTTCGCCATGCCGGACGGCCTCGACGAGCACGACCACGACTTCCAGAAGAACATCGCCAAGGACGCCCTGATGATCGTCCGGATCCAGCCGGACAACATCAAGTCCAAGAAGTCACTGGAGTGGGGTCACGAGGGCATCCTGGCCTACTCGAAGATCTGCACCCACGTCGGTTGCCCGATCTCCCTGTACGAGCAGCAGACGCACCACGTGCTCTGCCCCTGCCACCAGTCCACCTTCGACCTCGCCGACGCGGGCCAGGTGATCTTCGGTCCCGCGGGTCACGCCCTGCCGCAGCTGCGGATCACCGTCGGCGAAGACGGCTACCTCGAAGCCCTGAGCGACTTCGAAGAGCCCGTCGGTCCTGCCTTCTGGGAGCGCGGATGAGCACTGCAACCACCACCGACGCACGCGACAAGCGTGGGAAGGCACCGGCCGGCGAGCGCGTCGCCGACTGGGCCGACGGCCGGCTCGGGATCTACTCCCTGGCCAAGGCCAACATGCGCAAGATCTTCCCCGACCACTGGTCGTTCATGTTGGGTGAGGTCTGCCTCTACAGCTTCATCATCATCATCCTCACGGGTGTGTACCTGACGTTGTTCTTCCACCCGTCGATGAACGAGGTGGAGTACCACGGCCCGTACGTCCCGCTGCAGGGCCAGCTGATGTCCGAGGCGTTCAACTCGACCATGCACATCTCGTTCGAGGTGCGCGGTGGTCTGCTGATCCGGCAGATCCACCACTGGGCCGCGTTGGTCTTCCTCGCCGGCATGTTCGTGCACATGATGCGCGTGTTCTTCACCGGCGCGTTCCGCAAGCCGCGTGAGGTCAACTGGCTGTTCGGCTTCCTGCTGTTCGTCCTGGGCATGTTCACCGGCTTCACCGGTTACTCGCTCCCGGACGACCTGCTCTCCGGCACCGGTGTCCGCTTCATGGAGGGCGCGGTCCTGTCCGTGCCGATCGTCGGCACGTACCTGTCGTTCTTCCTCTTCGGCGGGGAGTTCCCCGGCGGCGACTTCGTGGCCCGGTTCTACTCGGTGCACGTGCTGCTGCTGCCCGGCATCATGCTCGGCCTGGTGGTGGCGCACCTGATCCTGGTCTTCTACCACAAGCACACGCAGTTCGCGGGCCCCGGAAAGACGAACAACAACGTCGTCGGCATGCCGCTGCTGCCCGTGTACATGGCCAAGGCCGGAGGCTTCTTCTTCCTGGTCTTCGGTGTCATCGCGATCATCTCGGCGATCGCCACGATCAACCCGATCTGGACGATGGGTCCCTACCGCCCGGACCAGGTGTCGACCGGCGCCCAGCCCGACTGGTACATGGGCTTCTCCGAGGGTCTGATCCGTGTGATGCCGGGCTGGGAGATCAACTTCTGGGGCCACACGCTCGTCCTGGGTGTGTTCATCCCGCTGGTGATCTTCCCGCTGGTCCTGGTCGCGATCGCGGTCTACCCGTTCATCGAGTCCTGGGTCACCGGCGACAAGCGCGAGCACCACATCCTGGACCGCCCGCGCAACGCCCCGACCCGGACGGCCTTCGGCGTCGCGTGGATCACCTGGTACATGGTTCTGCTGATCGGTGGTGGAAACGACCTCTGGGCGACCCACTTCCACCTGTCGATCAACGCCATCACCTGGTTCGTCCGGATCGCGTTCTTCGTGGCCCCGGTCCTCGCGTTCATCGTCACCAAGCGCATCTGCCTCGGCCTCCAGCGCCGCGACAGGGACAAGATCCTGCACGGTCGCGAGACCGGCATCATCAAGCGCCTGCCGCACGGTGAGTTCATCGAGGTCCACGAGCCGCTCAGCCAGGAGCAGCTGCACACGCTCACGGCGCACGAGCAGTACAAGCCGGCCGAGATCGGTCCCGCGGTCGACGAGAACGGCGTCACCCGCAAGATCACGCGTCGCGAGAAGCTGCGGGCCAAGCTGAGCAAGGGCTACTACAGCAAGGACAACCAGATCCTCAAGCCCAGCGTCGAGGAGTACAAGGAGATCACGAGCGGCCACGGCCACCACTGATCCCCCGCTTCGCCGTGCTCGGAGCTGGATAGGGTGAGAGCCATCGATGACCTCGCGTCCGCGGGCGGTGACCGTCCCCGCGGCTACGACCACCAGGAGCGGCTGATGAGCGCTGTGACCCCCGCCGGAGGCGACACCGCGGCGGACCGTTCCTGGCCCCAGGTGCTGAACGCGCTCCTCGCCGGGCAGGACCAGGACGCCGGCGCCACGTTCTGGGCGATGGACCAGATCATGCGCGGTGAGGCGACGGACGCGCAGATCGCCGGGTTCGTGGTGGCGCTGCGGGCCAAGGGCGAGACCGTCGACGAGATCACCGGGCTGGTGCGGGCGCTGTACGAGCACGCCAAGGTGATCGAGGTGTCGGGGCGGACCGTCGACATCGTCGGCACGGGCGGCGACGGCGCCAAGACGGTCAACATCTCCACGATGTCGTCGATCGTCGTCGCCGGTACGGGCGCCAAGGTCGTCAAGCACGGCAACCGGGCCGCGTCCTCGGCCTCCGGCGCGTCCGACGTACTGGAGAAGCTCGGCGTCAATCTGGAGCTGACCCCGCAGCGGGTCGCGGAGGTCGCCGAGGAGGCGGGCATCACCTTCTGCTTCGCGGTGAAGTTCCACCCGGCGCTGCGTCATGTGGCCGCCGCGCGCGGGCAGTTGGGCATCCGTACGGTGTTCAACGCGCTCGGGCCGCTGGCGAACCCGGCGAAGGTGCGGGCCCAGGCGGTAGGCGTCGCGGACCCCCGTATGGCGCCCATCATGGCGGGTGTCTTCGCCGAGCGCGGCAACTCGTCGCTGGTGTTCCGCGGCGACGACGGACTGGACGAGCTGACGACCACGGCGACGTCGCGGGTNNCGGCGCCTGCTGGCGGGGGAGACGGGCCCGGTCCGCGACGCGGTGCTGCTGAACTCGGCGGCGGCGCTGGTGGCACTGGACCCGGGCAGCGGGTCCCTGGCGGAGCAGCTGCGGGACGGGATGGAACGGGCCGCGGAGTCGATCGACTCGGGGGCGGCGCGGGCGGTACTCGACCGGTGGGTCGCGGCGACGAATCGGTAGCCGACGGGGCACGGGGGAGGGGCATAGGG
>NZ_LIRK01000446.1 GCF_001419765.1 Streptomyces torulosus | reverse complement strand
TGCGACGAACCCAGCCCTCCAGCACAGCCCGCTGGGCATCGGTCAGCGACAACGGCGGAATCTTCGGACCCGGACGACTCATACCGAACCAACGACGAATCTCCGACTCAGGTCACTAGGGCCCTTCTGATGGATCTCCGCGGGAGAAGGAGCGGCGTTCGGTGCGTGCTCTCGCCGTGCCGCGTGGAAGTCCTCGTAGCGGCGCTACGTGGGCTTTCGCGCGGTGCGGCGAGAGTGCGTGCCGGGGGCCGTGACGCTGCGGAGATCCGTCAGAAGGGCACTAGAGGTCGCGGCCCACGAGGTACGCGGACAGGGCCCGCAGTTCGTCCCCGGCCACGCCCTGGTACGAGACGTCGGCCAGCGCGGTCTCGGCCGCCGCGATGTGGGCGCGAGCCGCGTCCAGCGCCGCCACCCGGCCGCCCGCGGCCTCGACGAGTACGGCCGCCTCGCGGGGGTCCCCTCCCGAGGTCAGCAGCGCGGCCAGACGTCGTGCCTCGGGGGACGGGGAGTCGAGCGCGGCCAGCACCGGGAAGGTCTTCTTGCGCTCCCGGAGATCGTTGTGCACGGGTTTGCCGGTGACCTCGGGGTCGCCCCAGATGCCCAGGACGTCGTCGACGATCTGGAAGGCGAGCCCGAGACGGCGGCCGGCCCGGTCGAGCGCGGCGACCGCCGACGGCGAACCGCCGCCGAGCAGCGCGCCGAGCGCGGCCGCGCAGCCCAGCAGCGCGCCGGTCTTGTGCTCGGCCATCGCCAGGTACTGAGCCGACCGCACCCGTTCCGGCCCCGTCCAGGGCCGTTCGGCGAACAGCAGATCGTCCGCCTGGCCGCGCACCAGATCGCCCAGCGCCGCCGAGAGCATCCGCAACGCGGACGGACCCGCCTCGGTCGCGGCGAGCGTCTCGACGGCAAGCGCGAACAGGGCGTCACCCGCGAGTACCGCGGGCCCGGTGCCGTACGCCTTCCAGACCGTGGGGCGTCCTCGCCGCGCCTGGTCGCCGTCCATGATGTCGTCGTGGAGCAGTGAGAAGACATGCGTCAGTTCCACCGCGACCGCCGCGGGGACACCGGCCCGACCGGGGGCGCCCACGGCCTCGGCGCCGAGCACGGCCAGTGCCTGCCGCACCCCTTTGCCGCCGGACGCGGCGGTGGGGGAGCCGCCCACCTCGCACCAGCCGAAGGAGTACGCGGCCATCTCGCCCACCCAGGGGTGCGTCCGCCCGATCGCCTCCCGCAGCGCGGGCCGCACCGTCTCACGGCAGCGTCGCAGGACGAGGGGGACGTCGACCGGCGCCCGCAGCGCCGAGGAGACCGGCGTCACCGCCCGGCCTCCACCCGGACACCACGCGCCCCCCGACTCCGGCCAGCAGGACCGGCCGCGGCCGAACCGCCGACGGCCCGCGGCGCCCGACCGCCGGTTCCCGCCTGTGCGTCGACACCGCTTGTTGCGGCCTGAGCCCCAACGCCGGTTCCCTGCGCCCCGCCACCGGAGCCCTCCTGCTCGGGGAGGCCGGCTCCTCGCCGCGCCCGGCCGTCGGCTTCCGCCTGGGCCCCCAAGCCGTTCCCCTCCTGCGCCCGGCCGCCGGAGTCCCCCTGCGGCCGTACACCGGAATCCCCCTGCGGCCGTACCCCGAGTTCGGTGTGGGCCCGAGCCACCATCTCTCTGGCGTGCCGTAGCCCGATGCGTTCCAACTCCCTCGCCAGGTCGGCAAGTTCGGCGGCCGTTTCGGTGTGGTCGCGGCCCAGCCGGGCGAGGGACTTGGCCAGCCCCAGCCGGGACAGCGCCTCCCCGCGCGGCTCGCTCATCTCTCGGAACTCCGCCAGCGCCCGCTCGTACGTGTTCCGCGCCTCGGCGTAACGCCCAGCCCGGTAGAGGACGTTGCCCCGCATCTTGTGGTTGTAGGCCAGCGCGCTGGAGAGCCGCATCGCCCGGCAGGTGGTCTCCGCCTCCGACAGCAGCGCGAGCGCCCGCTCGACGTCGCCGTCCCGAGCCGAGACGATGTCGGCCAGCCCGCGCAGCGCCCACGCGTGGCCGCGCCGGTCGTCGGCGCCCCCGGCTATCTGCGCCGCCTCCTCGAACAGCGCGTACGCGGTGTCGTACTCACCGCGCTGGCGGTGGATCTGCGCGATGCCCTCCAACGCCCACACCGTGTGCCGGGCCTCACCGCGCCGCCGGGCCTCGGCCAGCAGTTGCTCGTGCAGCCGGGCGACTGCCTCGTAGTCGCCCTGGATCCGGCCCGTCTCGGCCAGCCCCGCGAGGGAGTAGCCGCGTACGACGATGTCCCCGCCCCGTTCGCCCATCTCGGCCGCGAGCCCGAGCAGTCGCCGGGCCAGCGGGAACGAGCCCCGCTGACGGGCCAGGGTGCCGCCGCTCCACAGGGCCCAGGCCATCGCCCCCTGGTCTCCCACCGCTCTGGCCGCCCGGTAACTCGCCTTCCACGCCCGGTCGGCCTCCCCGATCTGCCCCAGCCGCCGGTGCGCCTCGGCCACCGCGAGCCCGGAGCGCGCCGCCTCGCCGTGCTCCCCGGCACGCTCGGCCTCTGACAACTGCCGTGTGCCGGCCGCCAGTACCTCGGTGAGGGAGGAATTCACGGACAGGGTGGTGAGGGCGCCCTGGTATTCCGGGGCGAACGCCTTGCCGTACATGGTTGCCTTTCGTTCCGAATGCACGCGATGCAGGCCGTCTCTGCGTATACACACCATCTCTACATCCCGTGTATACATGGCGTGTATAGAGCGGCTGAAACAAGCCCTGGCCCGAGGGCCAGGGCCTCATCTGCTGCTGATCAAGACGTCAGGTACGTCAAGGAGGTTGCTCGTGAGGCGCAGATCACCTCACGAGGTGGCGGCTGCCTCGGCGTCGGCCTTGTCGGTGGCGGCCGCGGCCTTGGCGATGCCGAGGAAGCGTCGGATCGTCTCGATCGGCATGTCGAGCCCCTCCGAGGCGGACTGCTCCGTGCCGAACATCTGCACCGCCTCGGCGACGGCCAGGGCCAGCTCGACCTCCGCCTTGCGTACCTTGGCCTCGGCCTTGTCGACGGTGTCGACCACCGCCAGCTGGCGGCGCTGCTTCTCCTGAAGCCTCTGCTTGCGGGACGGGGTCTTCTCGGGGTGCTGCACAGTCATGACCAAGATCATAATCGGTCGCGTCCACCCCCACCGCATCCCCAACTCGGTTGGGCCGCAAGGGAGAACTATGGTTTCCCGGTGACTGTTGTCGAGACGGTGGCTCGGGTACGAGTCGGCAGTGGCTCCTCCGTGGTGCGGTTGTTCTGCCATCCGCGGCTTCCCCTGATCGCCGGCCTGGACGCGGAGCGTCCGGCGGTCCGCGTCTGGGACTGCGGGGCGGGGTGGCTGCGGGAACTCGGTTGCGTCGGCGCCGAGTCGAGTGAGTACGGCGATGCCGCCGAATGGGAGAAGAGGCAGCGGATCCCCGCGGTGGACTGGCATCCGCATCAGCCGCTGCTCGTGGTGGCGGGCGAGGACGGGGTCAGGCGGTGGACTCCCGACGGGGTCCGCGACCTGGAAAGCGTCCCGCTTGGCGCGCGTTACCCCGACATCGCGTTCAGCCCGGACGGCGGGACCTTGTGGGCAACCCCGTCGTGGGACGGGGAGGACAGCGCGTGGGACAGCTCGGACGTCATCGAACTCGCCTCGGGCTCCGTGAGCACCGGGCCCCGGTGGGACACCGGGGTCGCCGAGCATCCGGCAGGCGGACTCGTGGTCACCCTCCACAGCGACCAAGGCGCGACGTTCGGACTCTTCGCGCGCGTCGACGACGCGTCGTCACCCGCCACGATGCGCGTGCTCCGGCGAGCGCTGGTGCTGGACGTCGACGGTTACGAGAAGCCGGTCTTCAGCGCGGACGGACGGCATCTCGCGATCAGGGGCAACGCGTACGGCAACTCACTGGAGGTGTTCGAGTTCCCCTCGCTCCGCAGCGTCCTGGCGACCCCACTCGGCGATCCCACCCCGGGCTACCCGTATCCGCGGGAGTGGCTCGACCAGATGCGCGCCTGGTCGCGGCACAACCTCGCGTTCGCCGCCGCACCCGGCATTCTCTGGATCGGAACGCCCACGGGGACACTCGTCGAACTGGACGTGGAGACCGGGCACACGGTCGAGCACGAGGTTGCGACCGGCTCCCGGGTGACGGCCCTGGGCACCACCGCGACAGGGGAGCTCGTCGTCGCGACGGACGACGGCGACGTCCTGCTCCTTTCCCTCGCTGCCGGTGCCGGCACCGCGGGCAGTCGTGGGGTGGACGGTGAGCCGTCGGGAGCCGCGGTCGCGGAGTTCCTCGACTCCACCTCCGAGGTCCCCGACGACGGCGACCTGGAAGACCACCTCGTCCGCACCGACGGCCGCCACATCTGGGAGGCGGACGATGTGGCGAACGTGACGAGGGCGGACGAGACGCATCCGACCTGGCTCCAACTGCAGGCGGCCTTCAACGCCCTGCGCGAGCAGGACACATGACCGCCCATGGCGCCGGGCCGGGGCCGGGTTGTGCGTGACCGGGCGTAATTCGCTTGCTCTGGCCACGGGTCGACGCTGCACTGGGGCCGGACGCCACGAGTCGTGGCGCCGGCATACGAGGAGGCAGCCGCAGCGATGCAGATCCGTTCCACGACCGATGACGATTTCGACGTATTCATCGACACGGTCTACGCCGCGTTCGGGCGCTTCCCGGAAACCCCGATCGAGGGCGGCGGGCTCTGGTGGTCGGCGCTCGAAACGGACCGCTGCCTGCTCGCCCTGACGGCCGACGGGCAGCCCGTCGGCACCGCCGCCGCGCACTCCTTCGAGCTCACCCTGCCCGGTGAGACCCTCGTCCCGGTCTCCGGGGTGACCGCCGTCGGTGTCCTGCCCTCGCACCGGCGCCAAGGTGTGCTCAGCACGATGATGCGGCATCAGCTGGCCGAGTTGCGGGCCCGCGGGGAGTTCCTTTCCGTACTGCTGGCCTCCGAGGCCCCGATCTACGGCAGGTTCGGCTACGGACCGGCGACCTACACGGCGCGGGTGACGGTGCCGCGCCACCGGGCCGCCCTCGCCGTTCCCCGGGCGCGCGCAGTGGCCGACACGCCGGCGACCGGGGCGGACAACGGCTCGGTCGAGGTGCTGCGGCGTGCCGAGTGCGGCGAGACGCTGGAAGAGCTATACGACCGGTATCGCCGTGCCCAGCCCGGCGCGTTGTCCCGGCCGCGCCGCTGGTGGGACCTGCGCGCGGGGCAGCCCCCCATCTCGCCGGCTCCGCGCTACGTTGCCGTCCACCGGGATGCCGACGGCGTCCCGGACGGGTACGCGAGCTACTCGATCGAGTCCGGCACCTTGACGGTCGACGAGACCATCACCACCGACGACACCGCCTTCACGGCCCTCGCCCGGTTCGTACTCGGACACGACCTGGTATCCAAGGTCGTGTTCGAGCACGTCCAGCCCGAGCACCCACTGCGCTGGCAGCTCGCGGACTTCCGCGCCGGCGAGGTGAGCAGCGACACCGACTGGCTCTGGGTGCGGCTCCTGGACATCCCGGGCGCGCTGACCGCGCGCGGCTGGTTCACGGACGGTGAGCTCGTCCTCGACGTCGAGGACCCCTTCCTCGGCGAGCGCGGCCGCTACCTGCTGACCGTCCAGGACGGCAAGGCCGACTGCGTGCCGACGGACCGGGAGCCCGACCTTTCCCTGGACGTGAGCGACCTGGGCTCGCTCTACCTCGGCGGCACCGCTGCCGGCACGTTGGTGCGTGCCGGACACATCCGGGCCCACCGCCCGGGCGCGACCACCCTCGCCGACGCCCTCTTCCGTGCCGAGCGCTCCTCGCACTGTCTGCACTGGTTCTGACCGTCTCCCTGCTCGTCGGCGCTGACGACGGCCCTCGGCAGGATGCTGCGCCGGACGTGAGCGAAGGGGATCGGCAAGCCGCTGAGAAAAATCTCGCCAGGCATGTCGAGAACCCGTGACCGGCTCCGTCCCCGTGGTGAAGGCGACCACAATGGGTCGCACGAGCATCGAGGAGAGAGACGATGGCCAAGTACCTGTTGCTCAAGCACTACCGCGGTGCCCCGGCAGCGGTGAACGACGTCCCGATGGACCGGTGGACGCCCGAGGAGATCTCGGCGCACATGCAGTACATGCACGACTTCGCCGCCCGGCTGGAGAAGACCGGTGAGTTCGTGGACGGTCAGGCGCTCGCCCCCGAGGGCACCTGGGTCCGGTACGACGGCGAGGGACGCCCGCCGGTCACCGACGGCCCGTTCGCCGAGACGAAGGACCTCATCGCCGGCTGGATGGTGATCGACGTCGACAGCCACGAGCGGGCCGTGGAACTCGCCGGGGAACTGTCGGCCGCCCCCGGAGCGGGTGGGAAGCCCATCCACGAGTGGCTGGAGGTCCGCCCGTTCATGACCGCGCCGCCCACCATCACGGAGTGACCACCCCGATGGACGAGGCCCTGCTCCGCGACCTCACGCCCGGAGTCCTCGCCGTCCTCGTCCGCCGCGGAGCCGACTTCGCGGCGGCCGAGGACGCCGTCCAGGACGCGCTGGTCGAAGCACTGCGCGTCTGGCCGGCCGACCCTCCACGCGACTCCAAGGGCTGGCTGGTCACGGTCGCCTGGCGCAAGTTCCTCGACGCGACGCGCGCGGACACCGCCCGCCGCCGGCGAGAGGACCTCGTCGACGACGAGCCGGCCCCGGGGCCGGCTCCCGCCGCCGACGACACGCTCCAGCTCTACTTCCTGTGCGCTCACCCCTCGCTCACCCCGTCGTCGGCGGTTGCTCTGACCCTGCGCGCCGTCGGAGGGCTGACCACCCGGCAGATCGCCCGCGCCTACCTGGTCCCCGAGGCGACCATGGCCCAGCGCATCAGCCGGGCCAAGCGGACCGTCTCCGGGGTGCGGTTCGACCAGCCGGGCGACGTCGCCCGAGTAACCCTCGTTGAAGACCAGGTAGAGGACGCGCAGCACGGTGGCGACGTCGCCCGGCTGGTC